>CAJLLX010000029.1 GCA_905207535.1 uncultured Muribaculaceae bacterium
ATCGGAGAATTGGTCAAGTGAAATACGCATTAATTTAATTCATCCAACAGGTAATGCAAAACAATTGGGAATAATACAATATAACGAGCATTTTGCTCATTTATTGTATCTCCTCGTCGTCGTTCCCCTCAAGTTGCTCTATCATAGCACGAAAATCCTTACGGAAGCGTCTGTCTATGAGCCATCCGATCAGTGCGCCGAGCACACCGCCTACGATTGCACCGCCCACAATGCTGTGAAACAGCCCCGGGTCGGCATATTCGCCTAACACCCACACCAACAGCACCACAAGCGGCACTGCGAGCGAAATCAGCACCGCCTTGGCCCACATACGCATCTTTATCATCCGTTTTATGGCCCCGATGGCGTCTATTGCGCTCATTTCCACCAGCCGGAGCCTCTTCAACCTGAAAAGGAGCCATGCCTGCACCACTATGGCCACAGCCATAAAACCTTCGTAGTAGATATTGAGCCACAGCGGCGTGTCAAATTCCATCATGAATACGAAGTAATAGAGCATGGCACCTGCCAGCAGCAGCAGCATAAGACGCAGACGCGACATGATACGCTGCCTCTCTGTGTGAGGCAGGCGACCATTGCTCCGGCCGGGGTCCTTGGCCCCGGCCGGAGCCTCGACGTCGAGGCTCCGCCAACGCTGGCGTATCTTTTCTATGTCGTTATCCAAGGTTTATATCGTTTTACTATTTGTCTGTCAATCAATTGTCACTTTTTTCGTCCTTCCCTTCAGCCACGGCTATGTGTCGCTCATCTTTTGCAGCCGCAGTTTGCACCGCCGCAAACGGGCTGCAACGGCGTTGCGTTTCAACCCCGTTACCTCGCTGATCTCCTCGTAGCTTTTCTCGTCGAGCCACATCAGTATGATAGCCTTGTCGAGGGCCGGAAGGCGGTTGATGAGCGAATACATCTCCTTGAGCATCATGGCATGCTCGTGGTCGTTGACCGACCGGTCGGCGAGCTCCATCATCTCAGGATTTGACATCGACAGAGTCTCGCTGTGACGGTGCCAGCGACGGAAACAGCTGATACAGGTATTGATGCTGATGCGGTAGATCCATGTGGCCTCCGAGCTGTCGCCGCGAAAGCGGTCGCGGGCCTGCCACAGGTTGATGAGAGTCTCCTGATAAAGATCCTTGAAATGCGCCGGATTTTCGGCATACATATAGCACACCTTGGTGATAACCCTTTTGTGGGTTTCCACCATCGCTTCGAAGGAGCGCTGCTCCGCGTCGGTATGCCTGTCCAGCTCTTTCATTGCGCTTATCTCGATGCCTTGATATAGAGCACCACTGCTATTACAGAGTAGATGATATTGGGTATCCACATGGCCACCATCGGCGAGGTGAGGCCCGAAACGGCAAACGATGAGGTCACCGTCATAAAGAGGATGTAGCTGAAGCTGAGCACCAGTCCGAGGCCGATGTTCACTCCCATGCCCCCTTTCACCTTCTTGCTGCTCAAGCTCATACCTATCACTGTGAGTATGAAGGCCGCGGCACACATGGCTATGCGCTTGTGGTATTCGATCTCAAATGCCTTGATATTGGCCACGCCGCGCTCTTTCTGCCGGGCTATATACTGGTTGAGCTGCGGTGAGGTGAGCATCTCCTGATCATGGCGCGAGATTAGGAAGTCGCGCGGCTCGAAGGGGATCACCGTGTCGAGGCGCTGCCCCTTGGTGATCAGTTCGCGGTTGCCCTCGAAGTTGCGTATCACATAGTCGCGCACCTGCCACTGATAGAGGGTGTCCCACTTGATGGATACCGAGGTCATACGCGACACAAGTTTCTTATCCTTAAATTTTTCGAGCGAGAATCGGTAACCGGTGTGGGTAGTGTTGTCGTATCGGCTCATGAAGGCGATGGTGCCGGGCGCCACTTGCATCATGATGTTGTCGCCGTAGTCCACACGGCGGTTTTTCACATACGTATTGGTGTAGTCGATGCGCTTCACATTGGCCGGAGGGATGATATATGCTCCGAGCACGAAGGTGGCTATGGCTATAATCGTCGCCGAGATCATGTAGGGGCGCAGAAGCCTCTGAAAACTCATGCCCGACGACAGCATGGCTATGATCTCCGAGTTGTCGGCGAGTTTGGATGTGAAGAAGATCACCGCGATGAAGGTAAACAGCGGCGAGAACTGGTTGGCGAAGTATGGGAGGAAGTTGACGAAATACTGAAAGATGGTGGCACGCAACGGAGCCTGCAGGAAAGCGTCGAGCTTCTCGTTGATATCGAACATCACCGTGATGGCAAGGATTAGGATGATGGCGAAGATGTATGTTCCCAGGAACTTGCCTATTATGTACCGGTCAAGCAGACTTACCGGTGGCTTCAGACGGGACATAATATATTGTCTTGTATCGGTTTATTATTCAGTAATCAAAGCCTGCGGCTCACACGCTCCACCATCTGAAGCTTCCAGGTGGCGAAATCGCCGGCGATGATATGGCGCCGGGCTTCCCCAACCAGCCAGAGGTAGAAGGCGAGATTGTGGATCGATGCTATCTGCATGGCCAGCAGCTCGCCGCTGATGAAGAGATGACGCAGAAACGCTTTGGAATATTCGCGGTCTACGAAGCATGGGCCGTCGGCCTGGATCGGCGAGAAATCGTCGGCCCATTTGCGGTTGCGCATGTTCATGATGCCGTCGGGGGTGAATAGCATGCCGTTGCGACCGTTGCGCGTAGGCATCACGCAGTCCATCATGTCCACTCCGCGGTCTATGGCCTCGAGAATGTTGACCGGAGTACCCACACCCATCAGGTAGCGGGGACGGTCGGCGGGGAGCACCTCGTTGACCACCTCTATCATGTCGTACATCACCTCGGCGGGCTCACCCACGGCCAATCCGCCGATAGCGTTGCCGTCGGCACCCAGTTCGGCCACCCTTTCGGCGGCTTCGCGGCGAAGGTCGGGGTAGGTGCACCCCTGCACTATCGGAAAGAAGCTCTGAGAGTAGCCGTAAAGCGGCTCGGTAGCGTTGAAGTGGTCCCAGCCGCGCTTGAGCCAGCGCATGGTCAGGTCGAGCGACTTGCGGGCGTAGCTGCGCTCGGCGGTGCCGGGCGTGCACTCGTCAAGTGCCATCATGATGTCGCTGCCTATGGCGCGCTGTATGTCTACCGTCTTTTCTGGAGTGAAAAGATGCTTTGAGCCGTCGATGTGGCTTTGAAATGTCACTCCCTCCTCCCGCAGTTTGCGGATACCGGAGAGGGAGAACACCTGAAAGCCTCCGCTGTCGGTGAGTATCGGGCCGCTCCAGCCGCCGAAACGGTGCAAACCGCCGGCGCGGGTGAGTATGTCGGTGCCGGGACGCAGATACAGATGGTAGGTGTTGCCAAGTATGATCTGCGCCTTCACGTCGTCGCGCATCTCGCGCATATGCACACCCTTGATGGCCCCTGCGGTGCCTACCGGCATGAAAATGGGGGTCTCCACATCGCCGTGAGCGGTGTGGAACACGCCCGCACGAGCCGCGGTGCCTGGTGCTGTAGCCTGTAATTCAAATTTCATATCGGATGCAAAGTTAACGCTTTCGCGCCGATTTGCCGCAACCGCAGCACGCTTTTTTCAGCACTTTCACACTTCTAAGCGCTATGTATGAACTATCGACCCCTCCGCCATGTTTTACATATGTGAATAATTCAGAAATCAACATAAGAATATCTAAAGTGCTCGAACTCAAGGAGCGCAACAGCATAAACCGCTGGGAAATGATGCGCTGCAACGGTTCGGGAATATCGGTGTCGCTCCAGTCGCGCTTCGAGGAGGTGGAGGGAATACACAGTGTGGCCCTTACGGTCGGCACACGATACTTCGGCACAAGGAGTCAGATGCGTCACGACATTCTCGATTACAATATCAGGGTATATTTCGAGATCGAGCCGTTCGACTCGCTCCGCACCGGCAGCGGCAACGACATTTCTCTCCCGCCTTCGCTGATGACGCTGATGTACGGCGTGGCAATAGGTGCGCTACGCGGCATGCTCGCACAAAAACTCGCCGGAACCACACTTGAAATCTGTCCTCTGCCGCTGGTTAACATCTCCGAGCTGGTAAGCCGCCACATCTACGGAAGCGGGCCCTCGGATCTCATGATACCTCTTGAAGATTTCCGATACAATTAGGAAAATTAAGTGCAAAAATGAAGAAACTGCTTATTACCATAGCCATGCTTTGGAGCGTGGCATTTGTCACATAGGGATGGACGGTCCCCGACCAGAGGCTCAGCTACAATGTGAGTTTCAAGTGGGGAATGATTGATGCCAATATGGAGTAGCCAATGTAGCAACATACAATATCCCGGGCGAAAACCGCTTCCTCGCCCACCTTTCCGTAGGGCATATCACCTGTCGATACCTTGACTCCACTCCCATCCACAGCCTTCCCGAAGCCAACTTCTGAGTTTATAAGGCGCTTCCTGCTACCGCGAGTTTTCTTTTCTCAGCCTAAATTTCTATCTTTGCACCGTCAACGAATAGAGAGATACTGAGGAATGAAGAAGTTACTATGCGCGGCCGCATGCATCGCTGCCGCTTTTGCCGGAGACGCCTTCGCAGAAAATGCTGAAAGCCTGCACATTGAAGCTCCGCAAATACATGGATCGATACGCACACGATGGGAAGGCGAGTGGGCCGACAAAGATCTGGGCGGATTCGGCTCGCGCTTCGAGGTGCGCAACGCGCGTATTAATGTCGGAGGTGCACTGCCCTGGAATATAAACTATTACATTCAGTTTGATGCCTGCAATCAGGGCAAGATGCAATTTCTCGACGCCTGGGCGCGCTGGAATTTCGTCAGCCGATGGCGTGTGCAGGCCGGACAATATCGCGTGCCTTTCGGCGTCGACTGTTTCCGCGCCCCGGGCAATTATCTCTTTGCCAATCGCTCATTCCTTGGCAAATACATGCTCAATATGCGCCAGGTGGGCGTCAAACTCGGCTACTACGGCGCCGGATCTTCGCTCCCGATTGACATCGAGGCCGGTGTATTCAACACCGCTTCCACTGCCGACCACAATACATGGCAAAAAGACTACACTTATACCGCAAAAGCCGTCTGGTATGTGGGCAATGTGAGCGTTTCGGCCGGATTCATCACATACAAACCTCACGAAGTGCGCATCAATATGGCCGACGGCGCTGTGACATGGAAATGGGACCGCTGGATGGTAGAAGGCGAGTATCAGCACAAATATTACGCCTCCCACCGCTTCAAGGCTGTCAATGCCTGGAACATTTATGGCGTTTACACCCTCCCGGTCAATTGGAAAGCGGCCAATTACTGGAGCTTTGAAGCGCGCTTCGACGGCATGACCGACCACTCCACCGGCGCTGCAAACGATGAGGGGCTGCTCACCATCGATCAGGCATCGCGCCGACGCATCACCATCGGCTCGACCATCGGGAAAAGCATCAAAGGGGTCCGCGCCGAGCTGCGTCTCAACTATGAGAAATATTTCTACAACAGCGGCGTTGTCGCACCGCGCGGACAAGACGACAAACTGGTAGCAGAGGTGTCTCTGAAATTCTAAGCTGCCTCCCCGTCCGACTTTAACGAAAAGTAAAATATTTCGCTATAACTATCAGCGGGACAAGGTTTTACTTTCTCCCTCAGCATAGATATTCATCATGCATCGGCGACAGTCAAACTCCAGCCGTAGCCTTGCTGAGGGTGTGGTGAGGTAAAGCTGCTTCGGATATTTTCCACCTTCGGCGGTGCGAAGGCATGCTCCGAGTTCACGCCTCAGGCAATAGCGTGTCTGCATCACTCGCCGGTCGCCGTCACTTCCGATTCCATCCACCTCGATGGCTTTCGGCATTTCACCTTCTACTTTACATTCCTGCCGGTAAAACTCTTCTGCTAAGGAGTTTGCCACATTGTCGTGTCTGGTCATCGCCGCCGGGGCCAGCCGATGCAGCGCCTCTGGGTCATCTTTCCGGCGCAAATCGGTGCGGTAGGTGGCAGCGCGGCATTGCGAGAATGTTTCCACGGCATCCCGGCGGAGCTGTGTGAGCACCGACGACGGCACAAACCGGTCGCCAAGCCGGTCGATAACCCCTGCGAGCCGATAGGGCGTATCGCCAAGTTTGGCCAACACCCTGCGGCGTGGCTCCTCTTGCGGTGTGCGGGCCGTCTGCTCGGGACAGTCGGCAGTTTGCTCCACGCGCAGGCCGGTCACCGGCTCATATATCTCGAGGGCTATCCTGTCGCCAAGGCTGCGGAGCGTCATCTCCACATCTATCTTTCTTACCCCCTCGGAGCGCCCCACGGTCTGCTCCCATTCGGTGTCGGCATTGCGGTAGAGCTGAGTACCGCGGCGCACGGCCACATCCGAGGCTGCGTAAAGCCTGTTCCCTTCCACGCGGTTGAGGCGGAAGCCGGTAAATCGCCCTTCGGGGTCGAAATATCCCAGTCCGTCGCCATTGTGGAGTTCGGAGGTGAGCTTCGCAATGATGGTGCGGTTGTCTTTCTGCGCTATGACAGTCCCCACCGGCTCCCCTATCCATTTCGGAGTGTCAAACGAGGCCAGCGACCCCTGCGCGGGCTGCGTGTCTTTGAGAAAATAGGAGGTAAATCCGCGATTGAAGCTCTTGGTGAGTTGCGGAGCGAAGCCACCCTCGGCTTTGCCGAGCGAACTGCGCCGCAAACGCCCGCCCGAGGCTGCGCAGATGCGGTCGAGCTCTCGGCTGTAGGCCGCTACCACATTTTTCACATAGCCGGGATCTTTAAGGCGCCCTTCGATCTTGAACGACCGCACTCCGGCGTAGATCATATCTTCGAGCATCTCCAGCCGGTTCATATCGCGGAGAGAAAGCAGGTGCTTGCCACGGATGAGCTTGTTGCCCGCACCGTCCTCCAGATCAAAGCTGTAGCGGCATATCTGAGCGCACTCGCCGCGGTTGGCGCTCCGTCCGGTCAATACAAAACTGGCCTGACAGTCGCCGCTGTAGCTCACACACAGCGCTCCGTGCACAAACGACTCCAAGGGCACATCCACCGCCTCGTGCATCGCCCTGATCTCCTCGAGCGACAGCTCCCTCGGAAGCACGAGCTGAGAGAATCCGGCAGCCTGAAGCATGGCGGCCTTCTCCGGGGTGCGGATATCGCACTGGGTGGAGGCGTGCAAGGCTATCGGCGGCAGGTGCATCCTCAGCAGCGACATATCCTGCACTATCAGGGCATCGACCCCGATTCGCCACAGCTCCCACACGAGCCGACGCACCTCCTCGGTCTCCTCTTCGTACACCAGCGTATTGACCGTAACATACACCTTCACACCGAATGTATGAGCATACTCCACTACCCGTGCCACATCGGCTACAGAGTTGGACGCCTGATGTCGCGCTCCAAATCCCGAAGCGCCCATATACACGGCGTCGGCGCCATGATTGATTGCGGCGATGGCTGTGTCGGCATCACGTGCCGGGGCCAGAAGCTCCAGAGAGGTGACTGCCTCAGTGGCGTTTGCGGATTTTATTGGGGTGACCTTCGGGGTTTTCATGTCGGTGTGGAGTTATTGCGCATGCAAAGTTAGCACTTTTATGCGGGATAGCACCGTTATCAGAGGGCATATCTTGCGGAAATAGCTCCTTTGCAATCTCTTTTTACGGCATAAGCGTGCTTAATACACGACAAATTTTACTGCTTTTATTATCGCGTTAAAAACTGTTTTTGTAATTTTGCAACACAAACCCCGTTATGGCCCCGACGCCCCGCCGAATCCGGCGAGGCTCCGCGGCCCGAAACTCTGAAATACGAAAAACTACAAGTATAAACGATGAAATTATTTGAACGACTTACCCTTCGTGCCAAAGCCAATCCCCGCCGCATTGTGCTCCCCGAAGGCTGCGAAGAACGCAACATCACTGCCGCCGACCGCATCCTGGCCGAAGGACTGGCAGAAATCATATTGCTTGGAAATCCCGCCGAGATCGAGGCCAAAGCCAAGGAGCTGGGTCTGACCCACATCGCCAAAGCCACTGTGATCGACCCGAAGGAAGAGAAGAACATCGACCACTACGCGCCCCTCTTCTACGAGCTCCGCAAGAAAAAAGGGATCAGCATGGAGGATGCCCGCCATTTCACCGCCAACGAGCTTTATTTCGGCTGCCTCATGGTGAAAGCCGGCGATGCCGACGGCATGGTCAGCGGCGCCATTCACACCACCGGCGATGTGCTCCGCGCTGCCTTCCAGGTCATCAAGACCGAGCCGGGCATCGACACCGTCTCAGGTGCATTCATCATGCTTCTCCCTGAGGGTTCGCCCTACGGCACCGACGGCCTGATGATCTTCGCCGACTGTGCCGTGGTGCCCGATCCCGATCCGCGCCAGCTGGCTCAGATTGCCGTTTGCTCGGCTGAGACAGCCAAGTATGTTGCCGGCATCGAGCCGCGTGTCGCCATCCTTTCCTTCTCCACCAAGGGCAGTGCCCACCACGAGCGTGTCGATAAGGTGATAGAGGCCACAAAGATTGCACATGAGATGGCTCCCGACCTTCACCTCGACGGCGAACTACAGACCGATGCTGCCATCGTGCCGGTAGTGGCCAGCCTCAAGGCTCCCCACAGCGACATCGCCGGACATGCCAATGTGCTCGTATTTCCCTCGCTCGAAGTGGGCAACATCGCCTACAAACTGGTGCAGCGCATCTCGGGCGCCGAGGCTGTAGGTCCGCTCCTCCAGGGCCTTGCCGCTCCCGTGAGCGACCTCTCCCGCGGATGCGTCGCCAACGACATCTACAAGACCATCATCATGACCGCCAACCAGGCCATTCACGATTAATCACCTTACAATCAACTGAAAGACAATGAAAATACTCGTTCTCAACTGCGGCAGCAGTTCGGTAAAATACAAACTCATTGACACCAAGGGCGAAAACGTCATGGCCGAAGGTGGTGTGGAAAAAATCGGTCTCCCCGACGGATTCCTCAAATACAAACTCGCCGACGGCTCGAAAGCCATTCAGGAGCTGGGTCTGGTCGACCACAAGGGTGCCGTGAAGGCTGTGCTCGACATCCTCACCAATCCCGAAGTGGGTTGCATCAAGTCCTACGACGAGATTGATGCCGTAGGCCATCGCGTGGTCCACGGCGCCGAGAAGTTCAGCAAGAGCGTGCTCCTTACCGACGAGGTGCTTCAGCAGGTCAAGGACTGCTACGACCTCGCTCCGCTCCACAATCCGGCCAACGTCACCGGCATCGAGGCCGTGGAGGAGATTCTCCCCGGCATCAAGCAGGTGGGTGTGTTCGACACCGCTTTCCATCAGACCATGCCTGCCAAATCGTATATGTACGCCCTCCCCTACCGCTTCTACAAGGAGGACGGCGTGCGCCGATACGGCTTCCACGGCCCCAGCCACCGCTACGTGTCGGCCCGCGTATGCGAGATTCTCGGCGTAGACATCACCAAGCAGAAAATCATCACCTGCCATGTTGGCAACGGCGGATCAATCACTGCCGTGCTCCACGGCAAGAGCGTGGACACCTCTATGGGCCTCACCCCCACCGAGGGCCTCATGATGGGCACACGTGTGGGCGACGTCGATCCGGGAGCACTCACCTTCCTCATGAAGAAGCACGGCCTTGACATGGAGGCTATCCAGAAGATTATCAACAAGGAGAGCGGCGTGCTCGGCGTGAGCGAACTTTCAAGCGACATGCGCGAGATCGAGGCTGCCGTCAATGCCGGCGACCCCAAGGCCACACTCGCCCTCGAGATGTACGAGCAGCGTATCACCAAATATATCGGCGCTTACGCTGCCGAGATGGGCGGAGTCGACATCATCGTCTTCACCGGCGGTGTGGGCGAGAATCAGACCGGTCTGCGCCTGAATGTCTGCAAGCCGCTCGCCTTCATGGGCGTAGAGATCGACGAGGCTGTCAACGCTGCTTCGCGCGGCAAGGAGGCTGTCATCTCCACTGCCGCTTCGAAGGTGAAGGTGGTGGTAGTGCCCACCGACGAGGAGCTGATGATTGCCCGCGACACCGAGGCTATAGTCAGCGGCCGCGAAGCCTGATTGCTTTTTCCTGATTTCAGAAAATAACAGCCAACCATATGGCGCAGCGCACCATATGGTTGGTTTTAAACGTTTTACGAATGTACAATTTCATCACCTGGACAGCCGATCCCGTGCTCATCGGTTCCCCCGTCACCATCCGCTGGTACGGACTGATGTTCGTCATCGGATTCTACCTCGGATACCTGATAATGGACCGCATTTTCCGCCACGAGGGTGCCCCCGAGAAGTGGCTCGGCTCGTTGCTGATTTATGTGGTAATCGCCACTATTGTGGGAGCCCGTCTCGGCCATGTATTCTTCTATGCCTGGGACTACTACTCGCAGCATCCCATCGAAATCCTCTACACCTGGGAGGGAGGACTTGCCAGCCACGGTGGCACCATCGGCATCATGGTAGCGATAGTGCTCTACTCCATTTTCGTCACCAAACGAAGCCCGCTCTGGACCTTCGACCGTCTGGTAATTCCCATCGCCCTTGTCGGCGCACTCATCCGCATCGGCAACCTTATGAATCACGAGATATACGGCCATCCCACCGATCTCCCCTGGGGCTTCCGCTTCATCACCAACATCCACGCATGGATGCAGGGCGCCGACCCCATCTTCTCGGCCCCTTCCCATCCCACGCAGCTCTACGAAGCGGGGTGCTACCTGCTGCTTTTCGCCCTGCTGATGTGGATGTACTGGAAAAAGAACGCCGAGCGCCGTCCCGGCCTCATCTTCGGCGTATTCTTCATCGTACTGTTCAGCAGCCGCTTCCTCATCGAGTTTGTCAAGAATCCTCAGGAGGCTTTCGAGGTGGGTATGACGCTCAATATGGGCCAGCTCCTCTCCATTCCCTTCATACTCATGGGTATCGGACTCGTGATCTACGCCTATATGCGGCCGCCGGTGCAGCTCTCCTTCCCCAACCGCTTCCCCGACGAGGACACCAAGAATAAAAAGCATAAATCCCGCACCTGACCCTCCCCCCTCTCTCTCCGCCTCCCTTTCCTGTTCAGCTATCACGTGAGCTCGCGTGATAATCTACATCTCTCCAGCAGCGCAGAAGAAAAACGAAGAGCGGCTCTCTCCGTGACTATTCCGGAAGATGAGCCGCTCTTGCTATAGGGTGCCACATCAAAGGATGCGATGAAACTCCGAAAGACAAGTTTTGAGTTCTTGCCATCCTTTGTAATCCGCCTGGCTATCGGGGAGATATCTCCCGCGATGCTCCTGCGCCCGAAGGCTGAGGATGGGGCCCGCCATTAGATGACAGAGTTGTTCTCGGCATTTCATATATGTTTGATGAGTTTCCCAATCTACTTTGGTGTGGCATGTAAGTTATGTCGTAAACCGTTGATGATGCGAATCTTCATCATTCGCGCGGGCCTCTGCCCGCTATGATTTGCGTTTGATTTTATAACGCAAATTTAATCATTAAGGTTTGAATATGCAAGTGGGGATTTAAAAAAAGTTGCATGGGCATGCAACTTCAGCCCTCTCCGATACGTCTAACTGATGTTTGAAATTATTTTTTTAACGCCCTTCGGGACGTAAAACAGTGAGAGATGATACTACTCAAGGATGTAAATAAGACCTACCCCGGCGCCGTGCCTCTGCATGTGCTCAAGGGGATAAATCTGGAGGTCAGCCGCGGCGAGCTTGTGTCGATCATGGGAGCCTCAGGCTCAGGCAAAAGCACGCTGCTCAATATATTAGGGATACTCGACGGATACGACAGCGGCGACTACTACCTCGACGGCCGGCTGATCAAGGATTTGAGCGAAAACCGCGCCGCCGAGCTGCGCAACCGCATGATCGGCTTCGTATTTCAGTCGTTCAATCTTATCAATTATAAAAACGCTCTCGAAAATGTGGCCCTTCCGCTCTTCTATCAGGGCGTGGGACGCCGTCGCCGCAACCTCATGGCTATGGAGCAGCTCGAACGCCTTGGCCTCAAGGACCGTGCGCATCATCTGCCGGGCGAACTTTCCGGCGGACAGAAGCAGCGAGTGGCCATAGCCCGTGCGCTCATCACCAACCCGTCTATTATCCTTGCCGACGAACCTACCGGCGCGCTCGACAGCCACACTTCGGCCGAGGTGATGCAGCTTTTCAAAGAACTCAACCGCAACGAGGGGATGACCACCGTCATTGTCACTCACGACCCCGGCGTGGGAGCGCAGACCGACCGCATTATCCGCATCAGCGACGGACGCATCGAGGGTAACGATAACAATAAAAATTCGGCAAAGTGATTGACCTGATTCGAGAAATAGCACAGACGCTCAACCACAACAAGCTGCGCACCTGCCTCACCGGTCTGGCGGTGGCCTGGGGCATCTTCATGCTCATTGTGTTGCTGGGTATGGGCAACGGTGTGACAAATTCTTTCCGCGAGCATGCCCTGACACCCGACTCACAGAAAATTTCGGTGTGGGGCGGACGCACCAGCAAGCCTTACCACGGCTATCGCGAGGGGCGTAGCGTCAGCCTGAAAACCTACGACATCGACAAGGTGGCATCGAAGCATCAAGATTTTGTTTCGGAGGTCACATCCGAAATCTATGGCTCTACTACCACCTTCACCGCCGGCCCCAATAGCCTGAAGACCAGCTATGTGGGTATATTCCCATCGAGAATAAGCGGCGATCGCCACATTGAGGTCATTGAGGGACGTCTGCTCAACGACAACGACATGAGCGCCTCGGCAAAGGTGATTGTGATCCCCGAGCGCAATGCTCAGCTCCTTTTCCCCGACGGCGATGCCCTTGGCAAGTATGTGAGCATCGGAGGGTTGGCTTTTAAAGTCATCGGCATCTACCGCAATGAGTGGCGCCGCGATTCCTACATCCCTTACACCACCGCACGCATGCTGGCCGGCAACTCAGACAATGTGGGCAGCATGAATGTGATGCTCAAAAACGTCAAGGACGAGGCCGACGGCAATCACGCCGAGACGGAAATCCGCCGCACGCTCGCTTCATCCCACGATTTCGCACCCGACGACGAGAGTGCCGTATGGCTCTGGAATCAATTCTCACAGGGGATGAGGGGGCTCGCGGCCATGAGCATTCTCAACATCTCCATATGGCTGCTCGGTCTGCTCACTCTGCTCAGCGGCGTGGTGGGCATC
The DNA here is from genome assembly GCA_905207535.1 of uncultured Muribaculaceae bacterium. GTDB lineage: Bacteria > Bacteroidota > Bacteroidia > Bacteroidales > Muribaculaceae > UBA7173. Next base: position 13,160 of record CAJLLX010000029.1, read on the forward strand.
AGCAACATCATGTTCGTTTCGGTCAAGGAGCGCACCCACGAGATCGGTATCCGACGTGCCATCGGTGCCAAACCACGCTCTATCCTCTCGCAGGTGATTGCAGAGAGTGTGGCCATCACTACCCTATTCGGATATATAGGCATTGTGCTCGGCACACTGGCCACGGGGGTGCTCAACGCCATTTTCGGCGACACCGATTTCATTTCCAATCCTACGGTGAGTCTTTCGGTGGCCTTTCAGGTCACGTTAGTGCTTATCGCGGCCGGAGCTTTGGCCGGACTTTTCCCGGCCCTCAAGGCGCTGAAGGTTAAACCGGTGGAGGCGCTTCGCGACGAGTGATACCTGTCGGCGTTAGATACATTAGATTACAGATCAGAAAGTGAAGACACGACTTTTCGACATAGACAACTGGAAGGAGATCGGCGCTACTCTCGCACGCAACAAGACGCGCACCTTCCTCACCGGCTTCGGCATCTTCTGGGGTGTGTTTATGCTTGCGATCCTCCTCGGAGGAGCTCGCGGAGCCAAGGACCTGCTGATGCGCAATTTTGCCGGCTTCGCCACCAATAGCGGATTCATATTCACCGGCAACACTTCCGTTCCCTACAAGGGCCATCAGAAGGGACGTAGCTGGGATATGGATGTCACCGACCTGGAGCGCATACGCACCGGCGTACCCGAATTGCAGACGGTCACGGAGATGTACAGCTACGGAGGTGTGAGTTTCCGCAATGGCAAATATTCCTATTCGGGAAATGTCATCGGGGCATCCCCTGATTACTGCGATGTGATGGTGCCGGTCATCTACAGCGGCCGATTTGTCAACACTGCCGATGTGAGCCGCGAGCGCAAGGTGGCGGTGGTGGGCCAAAAGGTGGCCAACGAGCTGTTCCCGGGCGTTCCCTCCCCTGCAGGACGCGAGGTTGAGGTCAATGGCATCGCCTACACCATCGTCGGCGTTGCCGGGCAGACAAGCGAGGTCTCCATGGGCGGACGTCTCGACGAGAGCGTGGTTCTCCCCTCGTCTACCTTCCGACGGGCTTTCCGCCGCGGCGACACTGTCGACGGCATCATGCTTGTGGCCCGCGACGGGGTGAAGATTTCCGGACTGGAAAACCGCATCCGGCGTCTGCTCTACGTGCGTCACAGCATTGCACCCGACGACCTCAGCGCCATGGATCTTTTCGATATTTCCGAGAGGTTTGAAATGGTCGACAATCTCTTTCTCGGTGTCTCCATGCTGGCGCTTTTCATCGGCCTCAGCACTCTGCTGGCGGGCATCATCGGCATCGGCAACATCATGTGGGTCATAGTCAAGGAGCGCACGCAGGAGATCGGAATCCGCCGTGCTATCGGCGCCAAACCGCGCGATATCATCGTGCAGATCCTCTCCGAGGGAGTAATGCTCACGGCTGTGGCCGGCATAGCAGGTATCACCCTCGCCACTGTGGCGCTCGGCATCACTCAGCACCTCACGGCCAACGAGGTGAGCACTCCCCAATTCCAGATGCAGCCGGGTCAGGCGATGCTCATCATGGTCACTTTCGTGGTGCTCGGCACCATCGCCGGAGTCATCCCGGCACGCAAGGCTATGAAGATCAAGCCTGTGGAGGCACTCAACGACAAATAATCCCTCCCATGGCTTAAATATAAAACGCTAATAATCATCCATTTTCTACCTGTTGAAATAATAGCATCACAATATGAAAAAGTTTTTTAAAATTCTCCTCTGGGTCGCTGTCGGCGTCCTGTTTGTGGGTACTTTCGTGTATCTATTCCTCAACTCTCGCGGAAAAACACCTGAGTATGAGCTCGTAAGCCCGTCGATGGCTACCATCGAGCGCACCACGGTGCTCACCGGCAACATCGAGCCGCGCGATGAGATTGAAATCAAACCTCAGATCTCCGGCATCATCAGCGAGGTGCTCGTAGAGGCCGGCGACCATGTGAAGGAGGGCGACATCGTGGCCCGTATCAAGGTGATTCCCGACGAAACTCAACTTTCATCGGCGCAAAATCGTGTGAAGCTCGCCGAAATCGCTCTGGAGCAGCAGCGGCTCACCTATGAGCGCACACTCTCGCTTTATAAGAAGAAATATGAGAGCCGTGAGCGATATGAGACCGACCTCGCGGCGTTCCGCCAGGCCGAGGCCGAACTCGATCAGGCCCGCGACCAGCTTGCCATCGTGCGCGACGGCGTTTCGGCGTCCAACGCACAGGGTTCCAACACTTTGGTGCGCTCCACAGTCACCGGCGTAGTGCTTGAGGTGCCGGTCAAGGTGGGAACTTCGGTAATTCAGGCCAATACGTTCAACGATGGCACCACCATCGCAAAGGTTGCCGACATGACCGACCTCATTTTCAAGGGGAAAGTCGATGAAACCGAGGTCGACCTTCTGGCCGAAGGGATGCCGGTGAGCATCTCGGTGGGCGCAGTGCCGGGTTCGGCCATTTCGGCTCTTATCGAGAAGATTGCACCTATCGCCACCGACGAGTCGGGCACCAACACTTTTGAGGTGAAAGCTGCCCTCCGCGCCGACAACGATTCGCTGGTGCAGCGTCTGCGCGCGGGCTACAGCGCCAATGCCACGGTGACATTGGAGCGCGCCGACTCAACCTTCTCCGTGCCTGAGCGCATTGTGGAGTATTCGGGCGACTCGGCCTTTGTCTATCTCCTCACCTCCGCCCCGGAGGCCCGCCCGCAGCAGTTTGAACGCAAATATGTGAAAACCGGCGTGAGCGACGGTCTGCAGGTGCAGGTCAAGCAGGATGCTTCCGACAAAGCTCTCACCACCTCCTCGCTCCTCCGCGGCAACGAAACCACTACCAAATAAGCTTCGACTAATAAGCTAATTAACAAGCTACTATGATGTCATTTCGCAATAAAATACTGCTCTTTGGCGCACTTGCCTTCGCTCCCTTTGCCCCGAAAGCCGCCGCACAGGAGGCATGGACCCTCGAAAGGTGTGTGGCATACGCACTGGCCAACAATATCTCGGTGCGCTCTGCCGCCCTGCAGGTCAGCGATGCCGAGCAGTCGATCACCGAGGCCAAAGACCGTTTCCTCCCCACTCTCAACGCCTCGGCGTCGGAGAGTCTCAATTTCGGGCGCGGTCTGACGGCGCAAAACACTTATGCCGACCGCAATACCACCTCATTCCAGTGGGGCGCGTCTCTCTCGCTCCCCCTCTTTCAGGGACTTAGCGAATATCGCCAGATGGATGTAGCTAAGGCCAATCTCCGCGCCATGCTACTGAGCCATGAAGCGGCCAAAGACGATGTGTCGCTCAATGTCATGGCCTCCTACCTTCAGGTGCTATATGCCCGCGAGGTGCTTCAGAGCGCCCGCACCACTCTCGCCCACTCCTCCTACGAGGCCGAGAGACAGAAAGTGCTTGTGGAAGAAGGGAAAGTACCTGAGGCCGACCTCTACGACGCTCAGGCACAGATGGCTCAGGACAGCCTTCAGGTAGTCACAGCCTCCAACGATGTGCAGACCGCCCTCGTCAGCCTTGCCAACCTCCTGCAGATGCCCATGAGCGATGGTTTTGATGTGGCTCCCCTCGATGAGACCGACCCCATAATTCCCTCTCCCGAAGCCGTTTATTCTTCCGCTCTGCTCATCAACAACGGCGTAATGGCCTCCCGCCAGTCGGTGGAGGTGGCTCAGCGCCGCATCTCCCTCGCCAAAACGGGCTATATCCCCCGCCTCAGCTTCAATGCCGGCATCGGTTCGTCGTATTACACCGTGGGAGGCATGCCGCGCGAGACATTCTCCGACCAGATGCGCCACAACTATTCCACCTACCTCGGATTCTCCCTCTCCATCCCCATCTTCGACGGATTCTCCACGCGCAACTCCGTGCGTCGCGCACACCTGCAGCGCCTTCAGGCCGAACTTGAGGTCGACCGCACCAGCTCGCAGCTCTTCACCTCCATCCAGCAAGCCTACTATCAGGCCACCGGAGCCCGCTCGAGCTACATCACCTCACTTGATGTACTAGACAAGATGCGCCTCAGCTTCGCAGCCACCCAGGAAAAGTATTCGCTTGGCCGCGCCACACCCGCCGAGTTTGAGCAAGCCAAGTCGCTCCTCTCCCGCACCGAGATCACCTCCATCCAGGCCCACTACGAGTACCTCCTCCGCACCCGCATCCTCCTCTTCTACCAGCACGGCGCCCTCTAATCCCCTCTCCACCCTCTTTCCTAATCAATAATACCACAGCGGCGGCAAACATGCATCACACATGTCTGCCGCCGCTGTGGAATTATACCTCATTTTATCCTCTTATCTTACAGTGAATTTTTTCTTTTAATCGGGATGCGAAATCAGAATCGGGTACTTGCCATTGGTCACTCAAGTCGGTCACAAAGAGAGGGTGAAAGGGAAAATAAAAGGGGAGAGAGCTTGGCGGGTTAAATAATAATATGTAACTTTGTGATCCGGGAAAGAGTGTAGGACGTAGAGGCGTCCGTCGGAACACGGTGTGAATCCGTGACAGTACCCGCTGCTGTAAGTCCCATTTAAAAGGGTGTCGCAATGAAGCCATTGCCGATTATGTCGGTGAGAAGGCGCGACATCCCGGGATAAGTCAGAAGACCCACTCTACCATTGAATTTTGCGCCTGCGGGATAACGGGCATGGATTCTCCCACATCTTGATTACCAACCGGATTATGTCGCCGTTGTGGTGGCTAAGTCCGGTGAATATTTATAAGTTGTGGTGACATGAGTGTCATTCAAAAGAATTGATATATCCCAAATGCGCAAATCATTGATTCGCGCATTTTTTTATACCCTTCTGAATGACTATTATATACCTGTTGGTTGAATTAATTTCTTAAAATATTTATAATGAAAAAGTTGCGCAT
>CAJLLX010000030.1 GCA_905207535.1 uncultured Muribaculaceae bacterium
GGCTATGATAGCCCCTGCTGCCACAACGGGCAGCAGAGGCATATGGCGGAAGTGTTTCATCAGCGAAGCATGATTTTGGCGGTGGCGGTGTTACCGTCGGCGTCGGTGGCCACCACGATGGCCATGCCGGCAGGAGCGGCGGAGAGGTCGACGCGTGCCGAGGTGCCCTCATATTCCACCGGAGCGGCAATCAGCTTGCCGTCGGCGCTGTAGACAGCCACATGGCTGACGGTGGCTGAGCCGGTGGCGATGGCGCTGCGGAGCTGCGAGTTGCAGTAGATCTCGAAGGGAGCGTCGGCGTCGTCACCTGCGACTTCTATACCGGTCTGGGTAGCGCGGAAGCGCACCTGGTGCTGCTGGGTGAAGAATGTGGCATCGAGCTGGCCGGTGAGGTTGTTGAGCTCGAAGTAGGCCGGCAGGGCGAGATAGTAGGTGTTGAGAGCGCACTCCGAGGTGAGGTTGATATGCGAGTAGGGTGCATCTTTGGTCTCGCCGGCATTGATGAAGGCCGGATCGGGAGTGCTCAGGGCGGTGACAAACTTGGGAAGGGCGCCGGCGGTGTAGATGGCGAGCACCAGCGAGTTGCCGTAGTAGCCGCTATTGCAAGTGATGTTGGCGGAGAAATTGAGGTCGTCGAGGTTGGCGTAATCGGCATCACCCACGAAGGAGAACGAGTTGAGGGTGAGCGTAGCCTTCGGAGCCGACTGGCATGTCACCTCGCCGAGATCCTTGAGGATAGCGTAGGTGAAAGTATCGTAGATCACGAGGGTATACTTGGCTCCGGCGCTGACGTCGGCATCACCCTTGGCGAAGGTGTAGCTGACCTCTTCGGAGGCTTCCTCGCCGGGGAGAAGGTCGAAGAAAGTGCCGGCCGAGGTAAGCACCAGCTGGCCGGAGGAGTTGATCATACCCACGGCCACATTGGCGGGCACCTCCTCGGTCTGATCGTTGCGCACCTTGAGACTCATGGCGCAGATCGAGTTGTAGTAGATCGGCGTAAGCAGCTCGGCCTCAACACAGGTGAGCATGGCGGGCGACGGCTTGGTGACAGTGAATTTCGAGCCCGAGCGGGTGATGAGCAGATAGTCGGGGATATTGATGGAGTGGAGCACCTGCTGCCATACGTCGGAGCCCTGCTGCTTGGTGACCACGCGGGCCTGATATGTGACATCCTGGGTGAGCACGTCGCGGAGGTTCACCTTGGGGATGGTGAACGACTGCACGCCCTTGCTCGAGCCGATCTCGTAGTATTCGAGGTGGTAATATACCGGATCGCCGCCGCTGACGGGGGTAAACTCAAGGGAGAAGTCGACGGTCATGGAGCGGCCGGTGAAATTGGCCCAGCCGCCGGTGAAGTTGAGGCGCGACGGTTCGTCGGTCACCGAGATCTGGCTCACCTGCGTGAGCTGCTGCACGGGATACTCCGAGCCCTCCACCGGTTTGCGGATATTGAAGATGGCGAGCTGAGCGGTGTTGTATCCGCCGGCATAGCCGCCGATACCCTGCCCTTCAGGCTCGAGAGCCGTAAGGCGGAAGTAGCCGTTGTAGGCACCTCCCCAGCCCCAGTTGAAGTGGAAATAGCGGTCGGAGGAGTAGCCGTCGCACACGAAGGCATGGCCGCCGCTGGGAGCGCTGCCGGCATAGAATACCGGGCCGCAGGTGGCGAGGTTGTCATATATCATCTGCTCCCACTGCTCTATAGGATAATTGAGGCGGTCGCGGCTCACGCAGGCCTTGTCGTAGCCGAAGTGGTCGACTAAGGCCGCGGGCACGTCGACGCTCTGAGCGCCGGAGGCGTAGGTGCTGTACTTCATCGACACCGAGTAGCCGCAGGCCTTCATCAGGCGTGCCACCGCCGAGGCCTGCTCGGAGGTGTAAGTGCCGTTGTAGCTGTCGAGCATCTTGTCCCACTCGAGGTTGACACCGAGGTTCATTGAGAGAGTCTGGGTAGTGGTGCCGGTGGAGGGATCGATCACCGTGGCGGTGCCGGTGCCCTTACCCTTGTCGGGGTAGTTGAAATATTTCATGACCTGCGCCATAGCGGTGGCCACACAGCCGGTGTAGGTGGCAGCGGAGCCTGAGGTGGGGCAGAGATTGTTGAAAGGTGCATCCTGATTCCACACCGTGCGGAGCAGCGGCGCGATGGGAGTGCGCTCGGCAGAGGCAGAGGGGGCACGGCGGATATATTTCACACCTGCATCGGATGCCGACTCGATCTCGGCGGCATACTCGCCGAGCCACCACTGCAGCTGGGGAGGCACCGGAGTGTCGGCTGTGACGCTCGCGTCGCCATAGCCTAAAAGCGGAGTGGCGGCATCGTCGGCCGAGACTATCATATAGCCGGCATCAGGGCGCGAGAAGATGTAGGCGGCGGCTACGCCGGCACGCGACATCTCGGTGTGCACAAGGCTGATGCCGCCATCGCGGGTCATGGAGGCCACGCGGGCCGGAGCATCGGTGGCGTTGACCCTTGCAAGGGCCTCTTCGGGAGTGAGGGTGCGGGCATAGCCGGCCAACGCGGTCAGCAGAGCCACAGACATGAGTAAACTTTTCTTCATCTTGAAATATATTGTGAGATTTTTAGCAATACTTTGCACCTGCCGGCAGCGCAGAGCCACGCCGGAGGAAACGTAACCCCAAATTTAAGCAAATATCTGACATCCGCCAATGCATCAGGTGCAAATAGCTGCAATTTAAACAAGTTTTAGCATTACACTGTTGTATAAAAGCCGTATCTTTGCTTCGTGTGGGGCGGCATTTCCGGCCCGCATGTGGACTGAAATCCAAAACAACTGACTAAAAACGATAAATCTCCGACTAAAAACCAATACAGATGAAACAGAATCTCATGAGGCTGCTCCCCGCAGCAGCCATCGCAGCCGCCTTGGCGCTGGGCGCATGCTCGGGCAAGAAGGGCGGAAACGAGGCGACCGCCGACAGCATCGGCAGCGCCTTCACCACCGACAGCGTGCACTGGGCCGATTCGCTCGTCCTTGGCGGATGCAAGGCCAATGTAACGATCGACGGCCAATATCCCACGACGGAAGGGAGGCTGTCCGACAGCGTGCGCGCCTGGCTCGGCGCCCGCCTGAGCTACGGCATGACCGGAAGCGGCAAACCGATGTTCACCCCCACTGCCGCCGAGCTGGCATCGGGGGAAGTGCTCGCCGCCCGCACCGGCAAAGTGCTGCTCGACTCGGCCCGGAGCGACTTCCGCCCGTTCGCGGCCGACAGCATCACCATCTCCTACGAGTATATCTACAGCTTCATGCCGATCTACCGCACCGACAGCCTGCTCACCTATCAGTTTAACGGCTACTGCTACCTCGGCGGCGCCCACGGAGGCGCACTGGCCTACGGACAGACCTTCGACGCCAACAGCGGTGCGCAGCTCAATGCCGCCAACATGATTGCCGCCGCCGGCCGTGCAAAGCTCATCGACATGCTGCGCCGCGGACTCTGGGAGCAGTATTTCAAGGCCAACTCCGCTCCGGGCCAAAACCTGCGCGACAATCTGCTGATCGACCCCGACACGCTGCCTCTGCCGGCCATGCCGCCGATCTGCCTCAAAGATGGCGTAGCATTCACCTATCAGCAGTATGAGATCGCCTGCTACGCCGCCGGGATGCCCTCGTGCACCATCCCCTACGACTCGATCAAGCCGCTGATGACCCCCTGGGCCGCCGGGCTTGTCAGCAAATAAGTCAAAAAGGAATAAACGTCAAAGGCGCTTTGCCGGCATGATGCGGGCAAAGCGCCTTGATTGTATATTTTATGAACGAGCCGGGCGCCGGGAGGGGCGTAGGCATCGTTGCCTGGATGGCAATGATTACTTGCTTTCGGCGTCCTTGGTGGCCTTGGTGTAGCGTGCATTCAGACCCTTGACAATATCGTCGGTGATGTCGAGGGCGGGATTGAAGTGCTCACCCGGGGTGAAGAGAAGGATGGCGTCGTAGTGACGTGTGCGGTTGTAGTCGGCGAGGAAGTTGTCGAGCGAGTCGAGAAATTCCTGCTGCTGGCGCATCGCCTCCTGCTGTGCCTCAGCCTGAAGCGATCCGAGATAATTCTGAGCGCTCTGCTGCTTTTTTGTGAGCTCGGCCACGTCGGCATTGTAGGATGCCTCGGAGAGGTAGCCGTTGTTTTTCATTTTCTGCTCGATGTTGGCAGCCATGCGGTTGAGCTCGCCTTCGCGCGACGACTGTGCATTCTGCATCTTGGTCATGGTGCGGAGGTTCACCTCGTTGAAGGCCTTGACCAGGTCGTAGTTGGCCATCACCGAGTCCATATTGTAGTAGCGTATGTTGGTGGTGGGCTGGAATGAGTCGCTCTCCACTTTCACGGTTTTGGTTTCAGCCTGTTCAGCCGGGGCTTTTTCGGGCTTTTTCTCAGCGCAAGAAGCCGCAGCGAGCATCAGAGCCAGAGCGCCGGCAGCATATGCTGTTTTTTTCATTTGATTAGGTATTGTAAATTAATGCGATTTTCTATGTTTTTTTTTCTGCAGGGCGGGGATGTCGTGAACATGCCCCGAGGGGAAGCGTCCACCCTTGACAAACAGCACTTTCACCCCGAGCAGCACGAAGGCGACAGCCAGAAGCACTATGGTTATAAGCACAAGTTTCACAGGTTTCCGCTCAAAATTTGCTGCAAATATAGGAAAGTTAGGTTGAATTTTCGCCATATGTAAATTTTATTTTGTAACTTAGTCGCTGAGAAACGGCGATTTTAACGAAATTTTCCATTCTCAAACGTATTTTAAAATTACAACACCCCTCCCGGGCGCCCCTTCTGAGGGGCGGCGGCACGGGGCGAAGGAGAAAAGAAACAACAACAGAAACAACATAATCCGGTTAACTCATGGAAGTAAAAGACTTACAGCCCAAAGCGGTGTTTGAGATCTTCGACCAGATCACCAAAATACCGCGCCCCTCGAAAAAAGAGGAGAAAATCCGCAAGTTTATTCTCGATTTTGCTCAGGCTCACGGCATCGAAGCCCACGCCGACAAAATCGGTAATGTGATACTGCGCAAACCGGCCTCCGCCGGCCACGAGAACGCTCCGACAGTGATCCTGCAGGGCCATATGGACATGGTGTGCGAGAGCAACGACAAGAGCTTCAACTTCGAGACCACCCCCATCAAGACTATCGTCGACGGCGAGTGGGTACGCGCCGACGGCACCACCCTTGGCGCCGACAACGGCATCGGTGTGGCTACAGCGCTGGCTATCCTCACCGACGACACCCTGGAGCACGGCCCGCTGGAGGTGCTCATCACCATGGACGAGGAGACCGGCATGACCGGCGCCAACAACCTCGAGAAAGGTGAGCTGAAAGGCACCATCCTGATAAATCTCGACTCGGAGGACGACGCAGAGGTGTTCGTAGGTTGCGCCGGCGGCATCGACACCGTGGCCACCTTCCATTACAAACGTTCGTTCGCCCCCGGCGACTTCCACTACTTCCTGATGGACGTACGCGACGGACTGGGCGGCCACTCGGGCGGCGACATCCACCTGGGACGCGCCAATGCCAACAAGCTCGTGGCCCGCTTCCTCTTCAACCTCATGAAGGAGCATGAGATCAGCGTATCCGACATCGACGGCGGCAACCTGCGCAACGCCATCCCCCGCGCTGCCCATGTGATCTTCGGTGTGCACACCTCGAAGAAGGAAGATGTACGCATCGCCTTCAATCAGTATGTGGCCGACATCGAGCGCGAATACAAGGGCCTGGAGACCACGCTGAAGATGACCCTCGAGAGCGTGGACAAGCCCGACTTCACCATCGACGCCGAGACCACCCGCAACCTCATCCTCTCGCTCTACTGCGCACCTCACGGAGTGATCTCCATGAGCCGCGACCTCGAAGGCCTGGTAGAGACCTCCACCAACCTCGCTTCGGTGAAGATGAAGGCCAACGACCAGATAGTAGTGACCACCTCGCAGCGCTCGAGCGTAGATTCGCGCAAATTCGACATCGCCAACCAGGTGGAGGCAGTGTTCACCCTCGCCGGCGCCACAGTGGAGCATGGCGAAGGTTATCCCGCATGGACTCCCAACCTCGACAGCACCATCATGAAGCTCGCTTCGGATGCCTACGAGGAGCTCTACGGCAAGCGTCCGGCCATCAAGGCCATCCACGCCGGCCTGGAGTGCTCGCTCTTCCAGCAGAACTATCCGGGGCTCGACATGGTGTCGTTCGGCCCGACCCTGCGCGACGTGCACTCTCCCTCGGAGCGCATGCACATTCCCGCAGTGGAGCGCTTCTATGAGCAGCTGAAGCTGACGCTCAAAAAGGCCGCAAACCTTTAGGAGTGCAGCCATAGCGGCCTCCGCCATCCGGATACGCCAATGAACTTATGACATATACCTGCCGGGGAGCGGGTCCACTGCTCCTCGACAGGTATTTTTAATACCACTCCCCCCCTCACCTTTTTATCACCACAATACTTACCACCACCTATACCTTGGCCATGAGAAAACTACTGCCGATATTTCTGTGTGTGACGGCACTGGGCGTGTCGGCCTCACTGACGCCGCCCCTCCCCGAGGTGCCGAGCGCTGCGGGGATAGAAGACGAAGAGGACGAAAAGCCTAAGCTGCCGATAATCCCTGAGATCGAGGAGGATGAATATCCGGCAGTGGATCCCAAGATATGGGTGGATACGGCGCTGCTCCATCAGCCGCTGCCACTTCCCGAAGGGCTCTACACCGACCTTACGGAGGAAGACTACCTCGAAGTGGCCGAGGAGCTGGGCCTTGAGCCGGCAGTGATCAAGGCTGTGGTGGATATAGAGGCGGGCAAGAAGCACGAGGGGTTCTGGAAGCCGGGCAAACCGCTGATCAATTTCGACCTGTCGATGTATCGCAAGTTTGCCCCGCGTCACGGCGTGTCTCTCACCAAAGCCAAAAAGAAGTGCCCCGAGATCTTCGCGCGCCCCAACGTGCGCAAATACGGCTCATATCAGGCCGGCCAGTATGCACGCCTTGAGGCCGCCTACGGCATCGACGAAGCGAGCGCCATGGAGAGCACCTTCTGGGGCATGTTTCAGATCGGAGGCTTCAACTGGCGCAAATGCGGCACCGACAGCGTGCAGCAGTTTGTGAAGATGATGAGCCGCTCGGAGCGCGACCAGCTGGAGCTCTTTGCGCGCTTCATCACCAACAGCGGCATGCTCGACGACCTGCGGGCCAAGCGCTGGCTGGCGTTCGCGCTCAAATACAACGGCCCCAAGGCCCGAAAGCGCGGCTATCACACGCGCCTTGCCGCAGCCTATAGAAAATACAGCAAATAACCCCCGAAAATACAGCAATCACCCCTGCCCCCGCGCATCAGCCACTCAGGGCACACGTAAACACCCCATTCATCCATGCATTTCACCGGACTACTCCTTGGCATCTGCACCTTTCTGATCATCGGCATCTTCCACCCCGTGGTGGTGAAGTGCTACTACTATTTCGGCACCCGCTGCTGGTGGTGGTTTCTCCTTTTAGGCATCTCGGCGCTGATAGCGTCGCTGCTTGTAGAGCCGATATTTCCCCAGACGCTGCTCGGCGTGCTGGCCTTCTCCTCCTTCTGGACCATCAAAGAGATCTTCGAGCAGCGCGAGCGAGTGCGCAAAGGCTGGTTCCCAGCCAATCCCCGCCGCCCCGACCAATCCCCCGAAAACGGCAACCAATAATCATATTATAATGAAAAAAACGAATTGCCGCATGAGCCCAGGAATGGGGTTCATGCGGCAATTCGTATATGGATAATGCACGTCAGAGGGGGCGCGGATCATTCGAGCATGTCGAGGGGGATGGCGACGATGCGGAGGTTGTTGCCCCGGATGAAGGAGGTGATTTCGTCGCGGATCTCGGAGGGGTCGATGTCGGCCTCGATGCGCTGCAGGGCGTTGTATACCGAGATACCGCTCTGATATACATTGCGGTATGCCTTGGCGATGGCATCGATCTGGTCGTCGGTGAAGCCGTTTTTGCGCATCACATAGGCGTTGACGCCGAAGTAGGCTGCGGGGTTGTGTGCCACGATGATGAAGGGGGGCACATTGCCGGAGATGCGGCATCCGCCCTTGACGAGCACCCACTTGCCCACCTTGGAGTCTTCGTGGATGATGCAGTTGGACGAGAGGATGACGCACTCGTCGATGGAGCAGTCGCCGGCCATGGTGACACCGTTGCCGAGCACCGAACGGTTGCGGATCTGTGTGTCGTGGCCGATATGGCTGTTGGCCATGATGAAGTTGTCATTGCCGATGCGGGTGCCCCCTTCGGAGCGGATACCGCGGTTGATGATCACATGCTCGCGGAAGGTGTTGTTGTCGCCGATGTAGCAATAGGTCGGTTCGCCGTGCCAGCGGAAATCCTGGGGATCGGCGCCGATGATGGCGCCCTGGTAAACACGGTTGTTCTTACCCATGCGTGTGCCGGCAATCACCGATGCATACGGCATGATCTCGCATCCGTCGCCTATCTCCACATCTTTGTCGATAAAGGCGAAGGGGTGAACTGTAACGTTGTCGCCGAGCTTGGCCGACGGATCAACATGTGCTAAAGGACTGATCATATCTCAGTAATGGTATTGAATGAAAGGTTCAGAAACGTGCTCCCCCGAGGCTCTGGTAGAGGTTGATGAGCGCCTGCTCGCGGTTGAGCTCGGTGGAGAGAAGGCCCATCTGCGCGTTGAGCAGCGAGGTCTGGGCATTGAGCACCTCGAGATAGGTGGTCTTGCCGTCGTAGGCCAGGAGGAGGTTGGTGTCCTCTACAGCCTCTTCGAGATTCCTGACCTGCTCGGTGAGGAAGGCGATCTTCTCGGTGCTCTTGTCGAGGGATGTCACATAATTGTTGACCTCCGAAGCGGCGCTGAGCAGAGTATGCTCGAAGTTGTTGAGCGCCTGCTCCTGCTGAGCCTTGGCCCCCTTGAGGCGGGCAATGTTCTGTCCGCGCATGAAGAGGGGCGCGGTGAGCTGTCCGGCCAGCTGGATGAACCAGTCGCCGGGATTCTTGACGAATGAGCCGAGCAGATTGGTGAATCCGCCATTGGAGCTGAGGGTGATGGATGGATAGAAAGCGGCGCGGGCCGAGTTGGTGGTATAGTAGGCCACGGCGAGGGTCTCCTCGGCGGCGCGTACGTCGGGACGGGCGGCGAGCTCACGCATGGGCACACCGTCGCGGAGCACCTGAGGCACCTCCATGCGTGCGGTTTCGGGCACTTCCCAGCTCTGAGGCATCTCGTTGAGCAGGAGCGACATGCTGTTGTTGGCCTGCACCAGGGCCGACTCCAGGTCGGCGATAGAAGAGAGGATGCTCCAGTACTGAGCCTGGCTCTGTACTACGGCAGCCTGGGTGACGCGGCCGGCCTCCTTGTAGTCCTTCATGATCTGCACGCTCTGCTTCCAGATCTCGGCAGTCTCGCGGGTGAGGGTTAGCTGGGCGCGGAGAGTGGCGAGCGAATAGTAGCAGGAGGCCACTCCGGTGATGATCTGCGAGCGCACGGCCTGCTGATAGTCGCGCTGCATGCGCAGAGCCGATTCAGCCGAGCGCTTGGTGTTGAGAGTCTTGGCAAAGACGTCTACCTCCCAGCTGATGGCCATGGGGATGGTGTAGGTCCATGACATGTCGCTCTTGGCGTAGGAAGCTCCGGCACCGTTGGCGTTGATGAGCACCGAGGGGAGATAGCTCAGACGTGCGCCGAGCACATTGGCGCGGGCCACCTCCACATTGAGGCGGGCATTCTCGAGGTTGACATTGTTGGCCAGGGCGCGGTTGATGTAGTCCTGCAACAGCGGATCGGTGAACACCTGCTGCCACTGCAGATTGCCGAAAGCGGCGCTGTCGACCGGCGCCTCCTTGGCCTCCACATAGTCGCGGGTCAGGGAGGTATCCTGCGGCATGTGGAATTTATTGTAGATGTGGCACGACGAGAACATACCCATGCCCAGGGCGGAGGCCACAATCAGCGATGCTATATTGTTGATTTTCATCTTGTGTGAAGATATATATTGTATGAAGCGCTGCCGGCGGCTCCCCGGCCCCTCAGAGCGGGAGCCGGGAGATGGCCGGGACGCGTGTTAGCGTGAGTATTGTTCGATTTCGCTCTCGATGCCTTCGTTGTCGGTATCCTTCCACATCATAGGAGTGAACTTCTCCTGGATGAGCTGGAAGGCCACGAAGAGGGCCGGGACGATGAAGATCTGCAGTATCATGCCCACAAGCATACCGCCTACGGCGCCGGTGCCGAGGGCGCGGTTGCCGTTGGCGCCTACACCCGAAGCGAACATCATGGGGAGCAGACCGATGATCAGCGCCAGCGACGTCATGAGGATAGGACGCAGACGGGCTGCGGCACCCGCGATGGCGGCATTGATGATCGACATACCCGTGCGACGGCGTTCGAGGGCGAACTCCACGATAAGGATGGCGTTCTTGGCCAGAAGGCCGATAAGCATGATGAGAGCAATCTGGAGGTAGATGTTGTTGGAGATGTCGAAGATCTTGGCGAAGATGAACGAGCCCATCAGACCGAAGGGGATGGAGAGGATTACCGCCCACGGGAGGATGTAGCTCTCATACTGAGCCGAGAGCAGCAGGTAGACGAAGATGAGGCAGAGGCCGAAGATGATGGCGGTGGTGTTGCCCGAGCCGGAACCCTCCTCACGTGTCATACCGGAGTACTCGAAGCCGAATCCGGCAGGGAGCGTCTCGGCGGCCACGCGCTCTACGGCGGCGATGGCCTGACCCGACGAGTAGCCCTCGGCGGGGTTACCTGTTACCGAAATCGACTGGAAGAGGTTGAATCGGTTCAGGATGTCGGGGCCGTAGACCTTGGTGAGGGTCACGAAGTTTTCGAGCGAAGCCATGGTGCCGTTGGCGCCGCGCACCTTGATGTTGCGGAGGCTCTCGGGCGATACACGGGCCTCGGGAGCAGCCTGCACCATCACACGGTAGATCTTACCGAAGCGGTTGAAGTTGCTGACATACATCGAGCCGTAGTAGCCCTGGAGGGCCGAGATGATCGATGATGTGCTAAGGCCGGCCTGCTGTGCCTTGGCAGCGTCGATGTCGACGCGATACTGCGGGTAGGTAGGATTGAACGTAGTGTAGGCCATGGCGATTTCAGGCTGGGCATTGAGCTGAGCCAGGAAGTTCTGCACCACTGCGAAGAAGGCGTTGATGTCGCCGCCGGTCTTATCCTGCATCTTGATCTCGAAGCCGTTGGTGGCCGAGTAACCGGTGATCATAGGGGGAGCGAAGGCGATGACACGTCCGTCTTTGATCACCTGCGAAGCCATGGCGTAGAATTGGCCGATGATGGCATCGGAGCTTTCGGTCTTGCGGTCGCGCTGGCTCCAGTCCTTGAGCTTGACGATGTAGGTACCGTAGGCGGGACCCTGGCCGGCGAGGAAGCTGTAGCCGGTGATCGACTGGCGATACTGCACGGCGGGAATCTGGGCCAGGAGTTGGTCTACCTGCTCCATGGTCTGCTGTGTGCGCTCCTGCGATGTGCCCGGGGGCATGTCGACCATCACGAAGAATGTGCCGGTATCCTCGTTGGGGACGAGGGCCGTAGGTGTGGAGCCCATGAGCCATACCAGAGCGGCTATGCTGACCACAACAGTGGAAGCGGCAGTGACCTTATGGCGGATGAAGAAGTTACAGCCCTTCTTGTAGTGCTGCAGCTGGGCATCGTACATGACGTTGAACCACGAGTGGAAGCGCTTCACGAAGTTTTTCTTCTTGCCCGACTCGTCGGTGTGGGCCTTGAGGAATACGGCGCAGAGGGCCGGCGACAGCGTCAGGGCGTTCAGAGCCGAGAAACCGATGGCGATGGCCATGGTGAGACCGAACTGCTGATAGAACACACCTGCGGTGCCCGGCATGAACGACACGGGGATGAACACCAGCATCATCACAAGGGTGATGGAGACGATGGCGCCGCCGATCTCGCTCATGGCGTCGATCGAAGCCTTGCGCGGATTCTTATATCCCGCATCGAGCTTGGCGTGGACCGCCTCGACCACCACAATGGCATCGTCGACCACAATGGCGATGGCAAGCACGAGGGCGGAGAGGGTGATGAGGTTCAGCGAGAAGCCGATGATCTTAAGCACGAAGAATGTACCGATCAGGGCCACAGGGATGGCGATGGCGGGGATGATGGTGGAGCGGAGGTCCTGGAGGAAGATGTACACCACGATGAACACAAGGATGAACGCCTCGATGAGGGTGTGCACCACCTTGTCGATCGACGCATAGAGGAAGTCGTTGTTGTTCATAGGGATAGCGAACTCCAGACCCTCGGGGAGGTCCTTCTCGAGGAGCTTGACCTGAGCAAGACAGTCGTTGATGATCTGGGTGGCGTTGGAGCCGGCGGTCTGGAACACCATGCACACCGTGCCGGGGTGTCCGTTGAGGGCAGAGCCGAAATCGTAGGTCACCTTGCCCAGCTCCACGTCGGCTACATCCTTGAGGTAGAGCACTTCGCCATTGGGCTTAGCCTTGATGACGATGTTCTCAAACTCCTCGGGAGTGGAGTAGCGGCCGCGGTACTTCATGGTGTACTGGAAGCTCTGCTTGCCCTGAGCGCCGAACGAGCCGGGGGCAGCCTCGATGTTCTGGTCGCGGAGTGCGGCAGCCACATCGCTGGGGTTGAGGCCATACTGGGCCATCACCTCGGGCTTGAGCCATACGCGCATGGAGTAGTCGCCGCCGAAGCTCATGACATCGCCCACGCCCTGCACACGCTGGAGCACGGGGATGACATTGATCTTCATGTAGTTGTCGAGAAACTCATTGTCGTATTTGTCGGTGGGGGCGTAGAGAGCGACACCCACGAGCATGGAGCTCTGACGTTTCTGAGTGAGGACGCCCACCTGGAGCACCTCGGAGGGGAGAAGGTTCTGAGCCTTGGCCACACGGTTCTGCACATCCACGGCGGCCATATCGGGGTCAAAGCCCTGCTTGAAGTGGACGGTGATGGTGGCGGAGCCGGTGTTGGAAGCTGTCGACTCGATGTATGTCATACCCTCGGCACCGTTGATCGACTCCTCGAGGGGGGCGATGACGGAGTTGAGCACCGCCTGGGCGTTGGCGCCGGCGTATGTGGTGCTCACCGAGATGGTAGGAGGTGCGATGTCGGGGTATTGCGTGATCGGGAGTGATGAAAGACCGATCAGACCCAGCAGCACAATGAAAATTGATATAACCGTGGAGAGGACCGGGCGGTTAATAAAAGTATCTAACTTCATCTCTGTGGAAAATGAATCTGTATCCTGATTAGAAAAACTTTAATTGCCTGCGGCGCCCTGCTGCTGTGCAGCGGCGGCAGCGGCAGCCTGAGCGGCGTCAACAGGCTTGATGACCATGTCGGGACGCACCTTGTTGCCTACGCCCTCTACCACCACGGTCTGACCGGGCTGCAGACCGCCGGTCACGATGTAATTCTGACCGTCGTTCTGGGGAGCCACCTGAATGGGGGTGGAGACAGTCTTGGAGCTGTCGTTGACAGTGTAGACAAATTTGTGGTCCTGCACCTCGAAGGCGGCCTTCTGGGGGATGACGATGACGCTATCCATGTGATGAGGCACGAGGATCTGACCGGTGGAGCCGCTGCGGAGCATGCCGTTGAGATTCTTGAAGCGTGCGCGGACATTGGCCGATCCGGTGGTATTGTCGATCACACCGCTGACGGTGGCCACCTTGCCGGCCTCAGGATAGATGGTGCCGTCGGAGAGGCGGAGCTGCACCGGAGGCATCTGTGCGATGGCCTGGTTGAGGTCGATCTTGCCACCCTCGGTCATCTCGAGGATATCTTTCTCATTGAGAGAGAAGTAAGCGTAGATGTCGGAGTTGTCGCTGACGGTGGTGAGAGGAGTCATCATCGAGGGCGATGCCAGCGAGCCTTCACGATTGGGGATAGAACCCACGAAGCCGTCGGAGGGAGCTGTCACCACGGTGTAGCTCAGATTCTTGCGGGCAGTGGTGAGGGCGGCGTTGGCCTGAGCGAGCGAAGCCTCGGCCTGGGCGAGCTGATTTTTGGCGAGCTGATTCTCATACTCGCTGATGATATTCTTGTCGAAAAGTTTCTGCTTGTTGGCAGCGGTGAGGCGGGCGCTTTCGAGCGCTGTGCGGGCGGAGCTGACGGCAGCATTGGCCTGATCTACAGCGGCCTGATACTGCACCTGGTCGAGAGTGAAGAGGGGCTGACCCTTGCGCACGCGGTCGCCCTCGTCTACATGAACCTTGGTGATGAATCCGCTGACGAGCGGGCGCACCTCGATATCGGTCTTACCCTTGATGGTGGCGGCGAAAGCGGTGGTAAGATCGGCAGTGCCGGGCTGCACGGTGACAGTGGCGATGGTCGGGGTCATGTCGGGCATCTGCTGGGCGTTCTTATTGCCGCATGATGCCAATGTAAGCACTGTCGCAGAGGCTGTTAAGAGAGCAGCAAGCGACTGGACTTTGCATTTTTTCATTGTCGTTTTCGATTTAAATACGTATGATATTTTGCTATTTCTTTGCTATATAAAGATGTACAAAACTGTAACGGCTGCAAAATTACCTATTTTAAAGACGCCGAAATATGATATATATCACTTTCTGCATATCTTTAACAAGATTTAATGTTATAAAACATATTTTCCAAGACTAATTCGGGACCATTGTAGCCGGAAACGCCACACGGCAGCAAATTAAGGAGGAGAACATAAGTGCATACCGATGCATAAATGCATAAAACCCGGAATGGAGAGATTTGAGGAAAAAGGGGAAGGAATACAGTAAAAATTACAAAACGAACGGTGATGAGTAGTTAAAAGTAATTAAAAAACAGGGGAATGAGCCTCTAAATGGGGGGAGAAATTGTAATAGGAGGTTAATTTGTGTACCTTTGCGCGTTGATACCGTCGCGTAAGTGCGATGTTAGAACCTGCAAACTTATAAAAACAACATATTTAAACCAAAGCATTTCTAATGGTAAAGAATCCAATTAAATCATTTGCCACGTCAGCGCTTGCAGCAGTGCTCCTCGCTTCGGGCGGCTTCACTTCGTCGGCATCGGAGGCCCCCATGCCTACGAGACTGAAGGGTATTTCGACCGCCGAAAATCCTTTTCCGTATGCACGCAAGGCCAAACCCGGCAAATTAGAACAACAGCTTGCAGAATTTCATTTCGGTCACAAGCAGACCTCCGGCGCACAGCGCGCCGCGACCAAGGACCCGGATATGACACTCGGCAACTCGAGCGAATTCGGCTACCTCAACGGCCCTGACGGCCGCACATGGTACTACACTTCCAAATCACTGACAGAGAGAATCTTCCACGATTACGGCTTCGGCAACGGCGCCGGATGGTATGAAACCATCACCAAAGGCGTGGAATACACCATCTACAACGCCGACTTCAAAGAAATTGGCACAGTCAAAGCCAATGTCGAAGGCACCTCCGGCATGGGTAAGATCAACAACGTGAGGATTGACCCGGCCATCTCCAAAAACTTTTTCAACTCCGACGGCAAGTACGAAGTGATGATTTACGTACAGGGCAACCCCGAAGCAGGCTACGGCAGCGTAATACAGACAAATGTCTACAGCATCGGCGGCCAGAAAGAGGAGGACGGCAGCGACAAATGCATCGCCGTGTTCCCCGGCTACACCGTCGACGCGGT
This sequence comes from uncultured Muribaculaceae bacterium, assembly GCA_905207535.1. Lineage (GTDB taxonomy): Bacteria > Bacteroidota > Bacteroidia > Bacteroidales > Muribaculaceae > UBA7173. The sequence goes on from CAJLLX010000030.1 coordinate 15,666, forward strand.
GAATCTGCCCCAGGACCGCTTCTCGGAGAACTACTACATCACCTTCGTGGAGGAATACAATCCCAACTACGATGACTTCGAGAACGCTATCGACTACGCCAACGCCACCGGCCGCATCCTCAAGACCTACAAGAAGGCCAGCTGGGGAAGCAACACCGTCATATCCGAGCATCTGATTCGCAACAACCAGTGCCCCGGCGATCAGGAGAACAGCACTCCCCTCTTCGTGTACAACGGCGGCAGCTATGCCTCGTCGTTCGGTGCATCGACAGTGCCGATGATCACCTATGTGGAATATGAGAAACCGTTCTGGGTCAATCCCCTCGGCTTCAACCCCGACCTTAACCCCGACGATCCCGACTACAGCAACATTGACGAGAGCCCCACAGCCGACAACAATCTGCTGATCACCACCTACCGTCTGGACATGCCGTCGTCGACAACAGCCACCCTCGTGAGCGAGCACCGCATACCGCTGACCCAGACCACAGACTTCTACTGCACCTACTACTCGATAGGCGGTCTCAACTATGAGAAGGATATCGACGTGGAGTATCCCGCAGGGGGAGGTTACGGCGTAATCAAGGGTTACACCGTGTGCAGCCAGAACCTCACCAAGACATCGGAGGACCTCACCAACACCTGCTTCCGCTACTACAACACCGAAGGGCAGCTTGTCAACACCATCGCCGAGAACGCCGACAGCTTCGTGACCATGAGCGACATCGACGGCGAAGAGCCGGAGGTGATGATTGTGGAGCAGCAGGACAGCCGCTACTACTTCAGCTTCGTCAACGCCCGCACCGGCGAAGAGAACTTCGCCATCCCGCAGACCCTCGACGGCAACGCTCTGAAAATGAACATAGACCGCGTGAAAATCGGCGGCAGCATCTTATATGTGGCCGAATGTACCAATCAGGACTACGAGCTCGACGACGACTTCAACGTGCTCAAGAAGATTGCAATCTTCAACAAGGAGGGCGAGATAGTGCGCATCGACCGCCTGAACCTCGGCCAGGACATCGCCATCTCGCAAGTCTACATCGACCAGAGCGTGCTGAATCCCTATCTCTTTGACTGCGACGACGATTTAGAATACATGGTGCTTCTCAAGCGCTACACCGACAGCAGCTCGAGCACCGAGACCCGCGAGGAATTCCTTGTCATAGATCCTATCGAGGGAGCTATCATCACAGCGCTTCCCGACGCCGAAAAAGGCTCATTGGCTACAATTTCGGTGATTGAGAAGCAGGATCCACGACTGGTGATTGTGTGGATGACCACCGACGAAGAGGGCTCGCATATCTTTAATCAGGACTTCTACTTCCTGCCCTTCGAGCGCTTCACAGCCGGCGACGGCACCGAGGCCAACCCCTACCAGATCTCATCGGCAGCACATATGCGCTTCCTCGCCGACGAGCCCGCAGCCCACTATGTGATTACCAACGACATAGACATGGACGGCATCAGCTTCACCCCGGTTGACAACTTCAGCGGCTCGCTCGACGGTCAGGGCCACACCATAAGCAACCTCACCATCAGCTCCTCCACCGCCAGCGTGGGCATGTTCACCCGCACCGACGGCAAGAACAACGGCGAGACCTTCGACGGCGCCCGCATCGGCAATTTCACGCTGCTCAACCCCGTGCTGAATGTCACCTCCACTCAAAACTATGCCGGCTTCGTGGCTGCCAACGGCTTCGGCTGCCAGATCAGCAATGTGAACGTGTTCGGCGGCAAGATAAATGTAGCCGACGACTTTGACGGCAAGCTCGGCGTTATCGCCGGTCAGCTGTCGTACTTCGGCAGCATCAGCGGTTGCGCCGTGAGCGGCACCGACATCGCCGCTCCCGGAGCCACCGAGGGCGTCGGCGGCATCGCCGGCTCAATGCTCACCAGCGCCAAAGTGACCGGAAGCGCCTTCTGCGGCAGCGGC
>CAJLLX010000031.1 GCA_905207535.1 uncultured Muribaculaceae bacterium
GATTCAAACCTGTAACCTTCTGATCCGTAGTCAGATGCTCTATTCAGTTGAGCTAGCGAACCGTTTATATTGATATTGTTTTATTCGCTTTGGTGATCCGCGTGGGGCTCGAACCCACGACCCCAACATTAAAAGTGTTGTGCTCTACCAGCTGAGCTAGCGAATCATAGCCTCCGAGACGCCTGTAAAAAGGGTTCTTCCCAAAAGCGTTGCAAAGGTACGCACTTTTTTTATATCCTCCAAATTTTTTCAGCAAAAAAATATTAGCACCGCCCTGGCGGGTGTAGCATCCAGGCACAGGAGCCAACAAGCACCGCCTCGGGCGGTAGGCTGATGAAGGCTACCGCCCGGGGCGGGCTATGGGGGATTGGGGCAGCGGAGGCTGCCCCGATGTATAGGCAATTATTTCGATGCAGAGGCTACCCCTATGCGGTGGGGACGATCAGATTATTTCAGCGTGAAGGGGACGTTGCCGCGGATGTCGCGGCTGGAGGCGCCGACAAGGGCGCGGAAGCGCCCGGGCTCGGCTACCCAACAGTGGCGGGCATCGTCGAAGTAGCTGAGCGACTCGCGGTCGACGGTAAATTCCACCGTGCGTGTCTCGCCCGGCTGAAGGTGCACCTTGCCGAACCCTTTCAGCTCCTTGACGGGGCGCGGCAGGCTCGACTTCTCGTCGGTGATATACAGCTGCACTATCTCGCTGCCGGCGCGGGAGCCGGTGTTGGTAACATCCACACTCACTGTGAGGGTGTCGTCGGCATCGGCCAACTCGGTCTTCGACAGCTGCGGCTTGCCGTAACTAAATGTGGTATAGCTCAATCCATGGCCGAAGGGGAAGAGGGGCGCTATCTTATCTTTGTCGAAATGGCGGTAGCCCACGAAGATGTCGTCGCGGTAGTATTCGGGCACGGTGTCGCACTTGTTGGCGATAGCCTCGGCATTGCCGGGATACTCGCCGATGCTGTGAGCGGCCACATCCTCAAGGCGCACGGGGAAGGTCATCGGCAGTTTGCCCGAGGGGTTGACATCGCCCGAGAGCACATCGGCGATGGCGTTGCCGGCCTCGGAGCCGATAAACCATGCCTGCACCACGGCGGGCACCCGCTTCACCCAGGGCATCGCCACGGGGTTGCCTGAGATATTGACATACACCAGGCGCGGATTCACCGCCAGGATGCGCTCTATCAGTTCATCCTGCCCGTAAGGCAGACTGAGGCTCTCGCGGTCGGCGTCCTCGCAGTCCTGATGGGGCCGCTTGTTGAGTCCTCCGACAAAAATCACATAGTCGGCTCCGGCGGCGGTCTTCACAGCCTCATCCATCAGTTCCTCGGTGCTACGGCCATCGCTGATATCCTGCACTTTGAGGCCATCCTGCTCCATCACGGGGTCGCCCACATATCCGCGAGCATACACCACCTCCACACCCTCGCCGGCGCGAGCGCGCAGCGCCTCGAGAGGCGACACCTCCCGACGGGCTTTAAGCGAGGAGCTGCCTCCGCCACAGGTCATCATTTTTATGGCATTTTCGCCTATCACGGCTATCCGTTTCCCCGCCGAGAGGTCGAGGGGGAGCAGACCGCCGTCGTTTTTCAGCAGCACTATCCCCTCACCGGCTATCCTGCGCGCGGCGGCCACATGTTCGGGCGAATTGAGCGACCCCGTGGGCTTGTAGGGGTTCATGGCGGTGCGCATTATCAGCCTCAGGGCGTTGGCGGCCTTGCGGTCGAGCTCCTCGGTGCCCACCTCGCCCGATTTGATCTTCTTGAGGTAGGGATATGCAAGATAATAGTTGTCGTAGGCGTTGGGGGTGCCCTGCGACAGCCCGTCGGTCCACGAGCCATATTCTATGTCCACTCCGTGGGCGATAGCCTGGTCGGTGTCGTGCACGCCGCCCCAGTCGGAGATCACAGCGCCGTCAAATCCCCACTCGTCGCGCAGTATATCCTGCAGCAACCGCTTGTTCTGGCAGACGTGGGTGCCGCGGTAGAGGTTGTACGAACTCATTATCGACCATGTGCCCCCCTTGGTCACTGCGGCCTTGAAAGCGGGCAGGTATATCTCATAGAGGGCGCGGTCCGAGAGGTCTACGTCGGTGTAGTGGCGGCGATGCTCCTGATTGTTGAGGGCATAGTGCTTCACGCAGGTGGCCACGCCGTTGCTCTGTACGCCCTGAATATAGGGCACCACCATAGTGGCGGCCAGATAGGGATCCTCGCCCATATACTCGAAGTTGCGCCCGTTGAGCGGCGTGCGCAGTATGTTCACACCCGGCCCGAGGAGCACATCCTTCTCGCGGTAGCGGGCCTCCTCGCCTACGCTCTTGCCGTAGAGCGCGGCCATCTCGGGGTTCCAGGTGGCGGCGAGGCAGGTCAGGGCGGGGAAAGCGGTCACCGAGTCGTTGGTCCACCCGGCCTGGTTCCACTGGTCCCAGAACACCTCGGGACGCACCCCGTGGGGGCCGTCGGTGCACCACAGTTCTGGGATCCCCAGCCGGGGCACACCCGCCGAACTGAATTTCGACTGCGCATGTATCACGCCTATCTTCTCTTCGGTGGTCATCCGGCTCAGAGCATCGGCCACCGAGGCCTCTATCGCAGCCGTATCGGTGGCTGCGGCCGGCACTATGGCAAGCGCCATAGCAAGCAATACTGACATTTTAGTTTGTTCTTTAGTGTGACACGAATCAGTTGACAGTCACTGTGGTAAGCACCGGGAAGTGGTCGCTGGGGGTGCGGGGCACGGCATTGACTATCCCCACCTCGTCGGGGGCGTTGCCCGAGGTGTCTATCTCTGTGGCGCCCGAGAGGGAGGTGCGGTAGGTGTCGGTGAGCACACCATATTTCTCCACTTCCACCGAGGGTGAGGTGAAGATATGGTCGATGCGCTGGTCGGTGAAGCCGTCGGTGCGGTAGTGGTTGAAGGTGCCGTTGGGCGCATACACCAGCGCTGCGCGCTCGAAGGCGTCGGTGAGCACTCCCCCTTCGGTGATGGTGGCATACGACTCGCTGCGCTGGTCCACATTAAAGTCACCGGTGAGGAACACCGGCAGCTCGGGCCCGAACTCGTCGATCTTCTGCTTGATCAGTTTTGCACTCTCGGTGCGGGCCTTGGTGCCCACGTGGTCCATATGCAAATTGAAGAAGAGAAACTCCTTGCCGGTGGCTTTGTGACGGAAGCGGCCCCAGGTGCAGATGCGCACACACACGGCATCCCATCCCAGACCCGGACGGTCGGGATGCTCCGACAGCCAGAAGTCGCCATGCTTCACCAGGTCGAACATGTCGGTGCGGTAGAAGATAGCCGAGTGCTCCCCGGCCTCTTTGCCGTCGTCGCGCCCTATGCCGATGTAGTCATATCCCGGCAGGTCGGCTTTGAGCTGCTCCAGCTGGCTCTTGAATCCCTCCTGGGTGCCGAAGATGTCAAACCCATGGAAGCGTATCAGCTTGGCCATCACCGGCTCGCGGCGTTCCCAGCCGTTGCCTGCCTTGTCGTCGCCGCCGTTGAGCTGACGGATGTTGTAGGTGCCCACATTGAATGTGGCACCCTCTGCCCATGCCACGGCTGCGATCCACACAGCCGCCAAAATCATTTTAAGTCTCATAGATATCATGATTTACGGTTAAAAATTCTTGATTTGCAATTGTTTCCACGCGGTGCGTGGCCGGGGGCCTCAGGCTGCGCGCCGGGCGGCCCGCTTGGCGCACCCTTATAGGAAAGCTACCTCCTTGAAGGCAAACTTGTGGATCTCCCCTCCCTGTAGCTTCAGCCTCAGCATGCCGTCGGCATCCACGCCATCTACCATCGCTGCGAAGCATGAGGTGTCGGGCAGCATGAAGCGGTGCATCTCGCCGTCGTTGCGCCACATGCAGCGAAGAAACTCGGTGTGCTGCTTCTCCTGCTCGCGCTCCGAGCGGCCTATCAGCGCTATGCGCCGCAAGATGGCGTCGCACACCTCCTGCAGTATCTCCTCGAGCAGGAAATGGCTCTCGCCGGTGAGCTGAGCCATCGACACCGGGTTGGGGGCCGAGGAGCAGAAGATGGTCTGATTGACATTGAGCCCTACGCCGGCCACACTGTGGGTGATGCTCCGGCTGCCGAGGGTATGCTCTATCAGTATGCCGGCTATCTTGTCGTCGCCCACATAGATGTCGTTGGGCCACTTCACTTTCACCAGCTCAGGCTCCACATATCCGGCAAGACGGCTTCTCACCACCTCCACCACCCCGAGGGCCACAGCCTCGCTGATGGCAAACTGATGTGACGGCGCCACCCCTTCGGGATGCAGCAGCAGCGAGAAGGTGAGATTCTTCCCCGGCTCAGCCTCCCAGAAGTTGCCGCGCTGACCGCGGCCGGCGGTCTGATTGTCGGTCACCGCCACATCGCCGTGACCAAGCTCCTGAGCGTGCTCTTTGAGCCACGTATTGGTCGACTCCACCTCGTCAAGCCGTGTGATCTTACCGACGCTCATTCCGGTAGGTTTACTGTGAGGGTGCGCGATTCGTCGTCGTTGACCTTCAGTTCCACCACTACGGTGTCGTCGGGCAGCAGCGGCTCTATCCTTTCGGGCCACTCCAGAAAGCAGAGGGCGCCCGAATCGAAGTAATCCTCCACTCCGATTTCCAGCGCCTCCTCCACTGTCTCCAGGCGGTAGAGGTCAAAATGATACATGAGTTCGGCAGTGGTGTCGCTCCGGTATTCGTTGATTATCGAGAACGACGGCGAGTTGGCCAGGTCCTCCTCCACACCCAGTGCGCGGCACAGCTGACGGATGAAAGTGGTCTTCCCGGCGCCCATCTCCCCCTTGAAGGCATACACCGTCTCGTCGCCCATCAAGGCCACAAACTGCTCCGCTGCCTCGGGCAGCGCCTCGAGTGTCGGTATCTCTATCACATGTTTCATTGTCTATATCTTTTATAGCTGTATTTTTATTAGCAGTCCATTAAATCGCTTCCCCCTCCCTTTCCATCTCCTAATTCCTAATCCCCTAATACCTAACCCCTAACGCCTAACACCTAACGCCTAACACCTAACACCTAACACCTCATTATTTCGGCGTCATCGTCACCAGCGGCACGAGCATCTCTTCCATCGAGATGCCGCCGTGCTGAAAGGTGTCGGTGTAATACTGCACGTAGTAGTTGTAGTTGTTGGGATAGGCGAAAAAGTCGTTGTTGCCCGCGAAGATATAGGTCGACGACACATTGGGTGCCGGCAGCCCGAACTGCAGCGGGCGCTTGATCTCGTACACCTGCTTGAAATTGTACCCGAGGTTTTTGCCCACCTTATAGCGCAGGTTGGTGTTGGTGTTTTTGTCGCCCACCACCTTCACGGGATTGTCCACGCGGATGGTGCCGTGGTCGGTGGTCACTATCACCTTCGCACCGCTCTCGGCCATGCGACGGAAAAGCTCCAGGGCCGAACTGTGGCGGAACCACGACTCGGCCAGCGAGCGGTAGGCGGCATCGGTGCGCGCCAGCTCGCGTATCATGCGGCTCTCCGTACGGGCATGCGACAGCATGTCTATAAAGTTGAGCACCACTATGTTGAGCTGATTGTTCTGCAGGTTGGCGAACTCTCTCAGCAGCCGCTCGCCGCCGGTAGAGTCGTTGATCTTGTTGTAGCTGAATTTGCACGGCTTGCGGAAGCGCTCGAACATGGTCTGCACCAGCTCGCTCTCGTTGAGGTTCTTCCCCTCCTCCTCGTCTTCGTCGACCCACAGGTGGGGAAACAGGCGCTCGATATCCACCGGCATCAGTCCGGAGAAGATAGAGTTGCGGGCATACTGAGTGGCGGTGGGGAGGATGGAGGTGTAGAGCTGCTCGTCGAAGGTGAAATACTCGGCCAGCAGCGGCTTCACCGTCAGCCACAGGTCGAGACGGAAATTGTCTATAAGCACGAAAAACACCTTCTCCCCCTTGTCGATCAAGGGAAATACTGCGTTTTTCATCACTTCCGGGCTCATCATCGGCCGACCCGAGGCGTCGGTGCTCCCTGCGCGCCCGGTGAGCGCCGACGGCAGCGCCGTCACCCACTCCTCGTAGTTGCGCTTCACAAATTTGTAGAACGTAGAGTCGGCGTCGCTCTTCTGCATACGCAGCATCTCGTCCATATTGGTGTCGGCCGACGCCAGGCGCAGCTCCCACTGCGTCAGCTTCTCGTACACGGCGTAGAAGTCGCCGATGCTGCGGGCATCGTTGATCATCCCCGACAGGCGCACGAACTCCTGCTGATAATCGGCCGCGGCGGTCTGCGACACTATCTCGCGGCTGTGCAGATTTTTCTTTATCGACAGCAGTATCTGGTTGGGATTCACCGGCTTGATCAGGTAATCGGCGATGTTGTTGCCCACGGCCTGATTCATGATGTTTTCCTCCTCGCTCTTGGTGATCATTATCACGGGAGTCTGCGGCGCTATCTCCTTGATCCTCTGCAGAGTTTCGAGGCCGGTAAGGCCGGGCATATTCTCGTCGAGAATCACGAGGTCGAAGTGGCGCGAGGCCACCAGCTCGAGCGCGTCGCGCCCGTTGTTGACCGTCACGGGGTCGTACCCCTTTGCGCGGAGGAATAGTATGTGGGGCTTCAGGAGGTCTATCTCGTCATCAGCCCATAATATGGAGTATTCGCTCATAGCTCAAGATGTTATCACGGACTTCATTCGTTTAGTCGAGCAGAGGATCGTCGCCCTCCGATCCGTCGGGATATTCGGGCAATTCCGGCTTGGGCGCCGGCTTCGGAGCGGGCTTGGGAGCAGGCTTCGCTGCCGGTTTAGCCTCCGGTTTGGTCTCAGGCTTCGCTGCCGGTTTGGTTTCCGGCTTCGGCTCGGCCTTCGGTGTCTCTTTCGGAGCCTCGGGGGCGGCCTCAGCTGCCGCAGGGGCTTCCACGGGCGTTTCAGGCTCTACTGCGGGCTGCTCTGCCGGCTTTTCCGCAGGTGTTTCAGGCGCCTCAGCCGCCTCCTCTGCGGGCGGCGCTTCGGGGATTCCCTGAGATTCGCCGAACAGTTCGGGCGGGAGCACAGCCTCCTCGGTGTCGCGGTAGGTCTTATCCTGCATATACCGGAAATAGTCGTCAAACGACCGCCCGCTCTTGAGCAGCTTGTCGAAGTTTGCCGCCGAAATCACCACCGGACGCACCTCTTTGGGCAGCTGCAGCGACTGCGACTGCGCCATCACCTTGCGATAGTGGTTGATCTCCTCTACATTGTCAAATCCTTTGATTATCAGCAGACCCAGACGCCCGAAATTCATCTGCTCCAGGTCGAAATCCTTCACCACAAACGAGGTGAAGTTGTGGCGCGCCACATTGTAGAGCAGTGCGTTTTGCGATATCACGTCGGTGGGATACAGCAGCACGAGATATTGCTCCGTGTCGGGGTTGAGGTCGAACTCCAGCTCAGCCTGCCCTTCGGCGGCCACCGAGTCGTTGCTCAGGCGTATATCCCAAAGCAGGCCGCGCATGTTGCCGCCGGAGGATTCCGACAACTGACGTCCCTGCGCCAGACCTTTGAGGTACGATGAGGCGTAGGGCGACAGGTCGGTGTCGGGATACCGCTCGAGCATCTCCATCAGGGTGGATTTGAATGTCTCCAGATCCTTCTCCGTCACACACGACAGCGCTTCGAGGAACATGAATTTCGGCATCAGGCGTGTCAGCGGGAAGTCTTGCTTCACCTCCTTGTAGATCTCGTGCACGCGGCGGTTTTCGTTGTCCATATACGCCTCGAGGGCCTCGTCGTAGAGGGTATTTTCGCGCTCCAGCATCCGCCGCAGCGTGCCCACATAGTCGGGGTCGCGCAGCGCCAGGCCATACTTCGAGTCGGGGAAGTCGGTGAGTATCAGGTTGCGGTATTTCTCGGCTTTGGCGGTGTCGCCGGCGCGCATAAACATCAGATACATATTGTAGTATGTATCCAGGCGGTAGATATTGTCGGGGTAGCGGCTCAAGAGCGACTCGAATTCGGTCTCGGCGGCGTGGAAGTCCTCCAGCTTGTCTTTCAGTATCACGCCCATATTGTAGAGGCCTTCCTGGATGATGTCGTTGGCGGTCTGCTTCTGCTCGTCGGTGGTGGGTATCTGCTTGAGATAATACTCGGGGAAGTGGGGATCGTTCTCCTTCTCGGCCTCCTTGGCGGCTTCGTCCGAGATGGAGTCGCCGGGGGCTTCGCCCGATGTGTCGGGGCTCTCCTCCCCCGCGCCGCTCTCGCCGTCGGTGCCCGCGCCGAAGTCGTTGAAGTTGAACGAGGCTTTATTCCTTCTCCTCCAGTCGTCCTCCAGTTTGCGGTTGCCCCACCGGCGCTGAAATTCGGTGCGCCCGGCGTTTTTGGTCGCTGTATTGTAGAAGTACCAGGAGTCGTCGCCGGTATTCATGGTGAAAGTCTGCGGTGCCTTCCCGGCGCCCGACATGTCGGCGGCGTTGGCGTCGCGGTTGGCGAGAAATTCCTCACGAGCGGCGGCGTCGGCTTCCTCTTTCTCTTTCTTTTTCAGCGCCTCGATGATCTTGTTGACTGCGGCGAGCTGCTCCTCGGGTGTCATGGCGGCCAGCTCGAGCAGCGAGTCCTGCAGCTCTACATTTTGCGAGTACACGGCCAGCTCGTCGAGCAGGTCCGAGCGCTTTTTCAGCGCCCGGTAGTCGGGATAGGTCTCGGGCAACTGCGGTATGGCCTCAGCGTAGCAGGGCTGGGCCTTGGAGTATTTGCGCAGGTCGTAGTATAGGCCACCGAGGGTCAGCTGCGAGATGGCTTTGTCGATGCCGTTGCGGGTGCTGTTGGCGGCGGCGAGCTCGTAGTTGGCTATGGCGTTGGCTGTGTCTTTGCGCGACAGGTAGAGGTTGCCTATGGCGTAGTAGATCTGGTCGAGATACTCTTTGTTGCGGTCGTAGCGGGTCATGCGCTTGAGCGCTTTCACCTCCGAGGTGATGTCGGCACCGGTGAATACTTCGCTCTGCTTGATGCGGGCGTTGAATTTCGCACGGTAGGAGGCCGACGAGCTGCTCCCGGCCTTGTGAAATGCCTTGTAGGCGGCTTCTTTCTCGCCTAAGTGGCTGTAGACCTGCCCTAAAAGAAACCACAGGCGCGTCTTCTGCGCCCCTTTGCTGAGACGGATGGCCTCCTGCAGAGGCTCCACAGCCTTTTTATACTCTTTCGACCTCACCAGCCAGTCGGCCTCGGCGAGATTGTAGAGGCGCTTCAGGTTGTTGTTCACCAGCTGATCTTGCTTGACGCGGGTGAGGATGGTCTCGGCCTCATAAAGCCAGTCCATGGCGCAGTACGAGAGCGCCTCCCACAGCTTGGCCTCGGTCACCGTATTGGGCAGCCATGTGAAATGCTTTGAGATGTAGAAGAATGTGGCTGCCGAGCCGAGGAAATCGCCGTTCATATACTGTCCGCGCCCCATCATCATCCACGAGTTGTGAAGGAAGGGGTTGTACTCCTCGCGTTTCATCCACGCTTTGTAAGCGGGGTCGGAGCTTTTCCCCGCTTTCTTGGCGGGTTTCTTCTTGATTGAGCGCAGCTGTATCGCCTTCTGGGCCTTCTCTATCGAGCGGTCGAAGTTGCCCTGCGGCTGCGGGGCTTTCTCGTCGGCCTTGGCCTCGGCGGGATGGATGAAGAGGTTGCGGGTGTAGTCGTCCTCGTAGGCGGTCTCCATCTCCTTGAGGGTCTCTTTGTAGTGCTCGTCGCCGTTGAAGTGGATGTTGTAGCGGGTGATAAAGGCCTGATACTTACGCGTGGCGGCATTGTTTTTCTTGGGCGAACACGACGTCACCGCCGCTCCCGCAAGGAGCAGCAGAGTCACGATTGCCCATATACCGCGTAGTTTTCTCAATATATCTTTTCGTTGTTGTCCGGGGCCCCGGCGGGGCCTTATTGTATAACGCCGCCACGGCTCCCTTTATTGCTCCCCCGCGCCCCGGCCCGCCAGTGCAAAGATACAAAAAAGATAGTAAGTATGGCCCGAAATTGCTTTATTATCCAAAATTCTGCCTAATCCCGGTTATGCTCTTCCCGTTTGCGAACAATCACCCGCGCCACGGGTTTATTTTTTTGGATAAAACATTAAAAAGAGTTATTTTTGTGTGCCTTGAAAAATCATTGCCAACACAAAAAAAACAACATACGATATGACTGACCTTACCCAGCGATTTCTCAAATATGTGAAATTCGACACTCAGAGCGACGAGGAAACAAATCTCACCCCCTCCACCCCCGGGCAGATGATCTTTGCCCAATATCTCGAGCGTGAGCTCCGCGACCTCGGACTCGAAGATATATCTCTCGACGACAACGGCTACCTCATGGCCACACTCCCGGCCAACACCTCGCGCCGCGTGCCCACCGTGGGATTTATCGCCCACCTCGACACCTCGCCCGACCTCTCGGGCAAGAATGTCAATCCGCGCATCGTCCAAGCCTACGACGGCGGCGACATCACCCTCAACGATGCTAAAGGGATCGTACTCTCCCCCTCGGAGTTCCCCGAACTGCTCCACTATGTGGGTCAGGATCTCATCGTCACCGACGGCAACACCCTCCTTGGCGCCGACGACAAGGCCGGCATCGCCGAGATAGTCACTGCGGTGGAATATCTCAAGGAGCACCCCGAGATAGAGCACGGACGCATCCGCATCGCCTTCAACCCCGACGAGGAGATCGGCCTGGGAGCACACAAGTTCGACGTGGAGCGCTTTGCCGCCGACTGGGCCTACACCATGGATGGCGGCGAGGTAGGCGAGCTGGAGTATGAGAACTTCAACGCCGCCGTGGCCAAGGTCACCTTCCGCGGACGCAATGTGCACCCCGGATATGCCAAGCACAAGATGATCAACTCCATCCGCATCGCCAACCAGTTTATCCTCATGCTCCCCCGCTGGGAGACCCCCGAGCACACCGAGGGCTACGAGGGATTCTACCACCTCATCCACATCGACGGCAGCGTGGAGACCACCACTCTCACCTACATCATCCGCGACCACGACCGCGACCGCTTCGAGCGCCGCAAGAAGGAGCTGGAGCACCTGGTGCGCAAGACCAACAACGAGTTTCCCGACTGCTGCTCCATCGACATCAAGGACCAGTACTACAATATGCGCGAGAAGATCGAGCCGGTGCGCCACATCATCGACATCGCCGAGGAGGCCATGCGCCTCGCGGGCGTCACTCCGGTGGTGGTCCCCATCCGCGGCGGCACAGACGGCGCACAGCTCTCGTTCAAGGGTCTCCCCTGCCCCAATATCTTCGCCGGAGGTCTCAATTTCCACGGCCGATATGAGTTCGTGCCTATCCCCTCGATGGAGGCTGCAGAGCGCACTATAATAGAAATAGCCAAACTCGTAGCCCAGTGAATACACTGGTTGTGATCACCGGACCTACCGCGTCGGGCAAGACAGCTCTGGCCATAGAGGTGGCGAAGCTGCTCGGCTGCGAGATCATCTCGGCTGATTCACGCCAGATTTTCAAGGGGTTGCCTATCGGCACGGCAGCCCCCACGCCCGAGGAGACGGCCGCGGTGCCCCACCACTTCGCGGCCATGCTCCCGGTCGACGCCTACTACAGCGCGGCGCAGTTTGAGAGCGATGTGATGCAGCTGCTCCCCTCGCTCTTCGCCCGCTCGGGCGGATATGCGGTGATGTGCGGCGGCGCCATGATGTATGTCGACGCCGTATGCCGCGGCATCGACGACCTCCCCGACATCTCGCCGGAGATTCGCGAGCAAGCCTACGGGCTGCTCCGCACCGAGGGGATACAGGCGGTGCGCCGGCGCCTCGCGCAGCTCGATCCGGAGTATCTCGCCAAGGCCGACCCCGACAACCACAAGAGGCTGGTGCATGCGCTCGAGATATGCCTGCAGAGCGGCGTGCCCTACTCGTCGCTTTGCACGGGAAGGGCCAAGGAGCGCCCCTTCCGCATCCTCAAGTTTGCCATCGACCTGCCGCGCGAAGTGCTCTTCGACCGCATCAACCGGCGCGTGGAGGCGATGATCGGGGCCGGACTGGTGGAGGAGGCACGCTCCATGCTACCCCATCGCGGGCTCAACGCCCTCAACACGGTGGGATACAAGGAGATGTTCGCCTACCTCGACGGCACATGGGACCTCCCCACCGCAGCCGCGCGAATGGCAAAAAATACCCGCGTTTACGCCAAAAAACAGCTCACATGGCTCAAGCGCGACCCCGAGGTGACATGGCTCGACGGCATGGCGCTCTCCACCGCACCAATGGCCGGCGTCATAGCCCGCGAAGCCACCCGAAGTGCCGACACTCAATCAGCAACAGATTACCGTTATGGCAAATAAATTTCTAAACGACCTCAAATCCGAACTCGAGGGATATTTCACCCTCAACGGCTACCTCATTCCCGAAGAAGAGGCCGAGCAGAGCATCCGCGAGGGTGTCAGTTTCAAGGGCACTACCCTGCTTATCCTCGTTTTCGCCATCTTCATCGCCTCGCTCGGACTCAACACCAACTCTCCGGCGGTGATCATCGGCGCCATGCTCATATCCCCGCTCATGGGTCCTATCATCGGACTCGGTCTGGGCGTGGGCATCGAGGATTTCGACCTCCTCAAGCGCTCGCTGCGCAATCTGCTTGTGGCGGCAGCCTTCTCCATCCTCGCCTCGGCGCTCTACTTCCTCATCTCGCCTGTGAGCGAGGGACATAGCGAACTGCTTGCCCGCACCTCACCCACCATCTACGATGTCTTCATCGGATTTTTCGGAGGCGCTGCGGGCATCTTCGCCATCGCCAGCAAAAACAAGGGCAATGTCATCCCCGGCGTGGCCATCGCCACTGCCCTCATGCCCCCGCTCTGCACCGTGGGCTACGGACTCGCCACATGGCAGCTCAACTATTTCTTCGGCGCTCTCTACCTCTTCCTCATCAACTCCATCTACATCGGTCTCGCCACCTTCATCGGAGTGAAGGTGATGAAATTCAGCCGACTGCAGTCGGCCGTGCCTGAACGCGCAAAACGAATGCGCCGCCTGGTCTACACGCTCGCCATACTCACTCTCCTCCCCAGCATCTACCTCACTTACAACATGCTCACACGCGAGCGCTTCGAGATGAACGCCAACCGCTTCGTCGCCGAGGAGTGCAAATTTCCCAACACTCAGGTGCTCAGCCACTCGGCATTCAAGGATCAGGGTGAGAAGGAAATCAGCATCACCCTCATCGGCAAGGTGCTCCCGCAGGATTCGCTCGAACTGGCTCTCGCCAACCGCCTGCAATACTACGGTCTCTCGGGTGTGAAACTCAACATCATCCAGGGCGACGCCGGCGAGCGCCCCGACATGGAAAGCATGGTAGGACATTCCGTCAATCAGATTTATACGCTCGCACAGAATGCTCTGGTACAGAAGCAGGAAGCCATCGACTCGCTACGGCAGATCATCACCGACCGACGCAAACGCGACTCCATCTCGGCTCAACTCGCTCCCGAACTTAAAGTGATCTATCCGCAGATCAGCGAGATAGCCGTCACACGAGCCGTATTCGGACAGATCTCCACCGGCAGTCTCGACACCGCCAATATCGCTCTCATCCGATACAACCGACCCATCTCTACGACATCCAAGGCCGAACTGCAGCGCTACCTCGAGGCACGCCTCAAGGTGCCCTCCATCCGCCTTGTCAACGTCGACTGACACCACTAATTGATTATGAAAGAACTTATTATAAGCAAGGAAGCCACCGAGCGCACTGTCCTCGTGGGCCTCATCACACAGAAGCAGACACCCGCCAAGGTCGACGAGTATCTCGACGAACTTGAATTTCTCGCCGAGACCGCCGGAGCCGAAGTGGTGGCCCGCTTCACACAAAAACTTGACCTCCCCAACTCCCGCACTTTCGTCGGGCAAGGCAAACTCGCTGAAATCAAGGAGTATATCGATAAAAACGACATCGGCATGGTCATCTTCGACGACGACCTCTCCGCCAAGCAGGTGGCCAACATCGAGAAGGAGCTGCAAGTGAAGATTCTCGACCGCTCCAGCCTCATCCTCGACATCTTCGCCAAGCGCGCACAGACCGCCACGGCCAAAACTCAGGTAGAGCTGGCCCAATACCGCTACCTCCTCCCCCGCCTGACCCGCATGTGGACCCACCTCGAGCGTCAGCGCGGCGGTATCGGCATGCGCGGCCCCGGTGAGACACAGATCGAGACCGACCGCCGTATCATCCTGCGCCGCATCTCGCTCCTCAAGGAGCAGCTGGCCGACATCGACCGCCAGAAGACGCTCCAGCGCAAAAATCGCGGCCAGCTCACCCGCGTGGCCCTCGTGGGATACACCAACGTGGGCAAATCCACGCTGATGAACCTCCTCAGCAAGAGCGATGTCTTCGCCGAAAACAAGCTTTTCGCCACCCTCGACACCACCGTACGCAAGGTCACCATCGAGAATCTACCCTTCCTCCTCACCGACACCGTGGGCTTCATCCGCAAGCTCCCCACCCACCTGGTGGAGTCGTTCAAGTCTACCCTCGACGAGGTGCGCGACGCCGACCTTCTGGTGCATGTCGTCGACATCAGCCATCCGCAGTTTGAGGAGCAGATAGAGGTGGTCAACAAGACTCTCGCCGAGGTATGCGGCTCTGCCGACAAGCCTATGATAGTGGTTTTCAACAAGATCGACGCATATTCCCACATCCCCAAGGATGAGGATGATCTCACCGAGCGCACCGCACGCAACATACCGCTCGAAGAGCTGAAAGCTACATGGATGAACCGCCTCACCACGGGCAACTGCGTCTTCATCTCGGCCAAAAACAGCACCAACATCGAGGAGCTGAAGGCGCTCATCTACGAGAAGGCACGCGAGATTCACACCCAGCGCTTCCCCTACAACAATTTCCTCTATCAGACCTACGACGAGGATATCTCGCCCGAGCCCGAGGCCGCTCTGCCGGCTCCCGGGGCTGAAAACAGTGAAACCTCCTCCCCCGCACCCTCCGACAATGAGTGAAGCTCCCGAGGCTCAGGCCATGCAGTGGAGCCGCCTCATCTCCGACAAGCGTTTCGGCATGGAGGGATACCACTCCCCCGGGCTGCCGGGGATCCGCTCCGATTTCCAGCGCGATTTCGACCGTCTCATCTTCTCCTCCCCCTTCCGGAGGCTACAGAATAAAACGCAGGTGTTCCCCCTGCCAGGGAGCATCTTCGTGCACAACCGTCTCACCCACAGCCTCGAAGTGGCGTCGGTGGGACGCTCTATGGCCAACGAGATCGCCCTGGCCCTGCGCCCCTCCTACGAGGATACGCCCCACGCAGCCGCCCTCGACTCTATCGGCGACATAGTGGCGGCTGCCTGTCTGGCCCACGACCTGGGCAACCCTCCCTTCGGACATTCGGGCGAAAAAGCCATCTCTACCTTCTTCTCCGAGGGGCTCGGGGCCGACCTGGCCGACGAACTGACACCCGAGCAGTGGGCCGACCTGATCCATTTCGAAGGAAATGCCAACGCGCTGCGGCTCCTCACCCACAGTTTCAAGGGGCGGCGCCGCGGCGGCTTCGCCATGACCTACTCCATGCTGGCCTCCATCGTCAAGTACCCCTTCAGCTCGTCGCTGGCCGGAAACCGCAATAAATTCGGATTTTTCACCTCGGAGGAGGAGGCCTTCGCATCCATCGCCGACGAACTCGGCATCATCTGCCTCGACTCCACACCGGGACGCTCGCGATATGTGCGCCATCCGCTGGTCTATATCGTCGAGGCTGCCGACGACATCTGCTATGAGGTGATGGACATCGAGGACGCCCACAAACTCAAGATCCTCTCCACCGAAGAGGTCATCACTCTCTTCCTCGGCTTCCTCTCGCCGGAGCGTCAGAGCCGCTGCCGCGAAGTGATGCGCCATCTCTCCGACCCCAACGAGCAGATCGCCTACCTCCGTTCGGCGGTCATCGGCACTCTCGTGCAGCGCTGCGCCGAGGTGTTCGTGGCCAACGAGAAGGATATCCTCCGCGGCACTTTCCGCGGACAGCTCCTCGGTCATGTGCCGCAGACCGAGCGCGAGGCCTACGCCCGTTGCAACGAGGTGTCGTGGGACAAGATCTACCGCTCGTCGGCGGTGGTCAATGTGGAGTTGGCCGGTAATCGCATCATCACCTTCCTCCTCGAGAAACTGATCCATGCCGTGCGCCATCCGCAACTCAACTATTCGCGCCTGCTCCTGTCGCAGTTCCCGCAGCAGTACGATGTGGCCGCTCCGGGCCTTTTCTCCAAGATCCAGGCGGTACTCGACCACGTCTCGGCCATGACCGACGTCTACGCCCTCGACCTCTACCGCAAGCTCAACGGCCTCTCCCTCCCCGCTGTCTGACCATCACATTATCACCATTATGAAACGAATTTTCATTCTTCTCTCCATATTTCTCCCGCTCCTTGCCGCGGCCATCACCCCGGAACAGGTGGAGAATGTGCATCGCGCCGACCGCACCCGCTATGTCACCGATCAGGCCGGAGTGCTCTCCCCCGAGGCGCTCGCACAGGCCGATGCCATCCTTGCCGACATCTGGAAGGCCTCCTCGGCCGAGGCTGTCGCCGTCATCGTCCCCGATATCTCCGGAGCCGAGATCAACGACTATGCCACCGAACTTTTCTCCCTCTGGGGGATCGGCAAAAACGACAAGGACAATGGCATACTGGTGCTCATCTCCGTGGGCGACCGCAAGGCGGTCATCCGCACCGGCTACGGCGCCGAAGGGGTGCTCCCCGACGTCCTCGCCTCGCGCATCATCCGCAACGACATGGCCCCGGAATTTCGCGAGGGCAACTACAGCAAGGGTGTCCTCAAGGCGCTCTCCTCCCTGCGCACCATCACCACCGACCCCGAGGCGCGCGAGGAGCTGATGTCGGAGCATGCCAACGACGAAGGAGCCGACGACTCGGGCTCCAACCTTTTCGTGCTCTATCTCCTGATGGCCGTGATCACCGGAGTGGCAATGCTGGTGTTCGTCATCATCGCCTCAGTGCGCTCGCGCCGCCTCCCCACAGCCCAGCGCTATAAGGCACTCCAGCAATGGCGCCTTCCGGCTCTCGTGGTGGCCTGCCTGTCGCTCGGATGCGCCCTCCCGGCGTATCTTCTTCTGATATATCTGATGCGCCGCACACGCCTGCGCAAGCGTCTCTGTCCGCATTGCCACACACGCATGGAGCGCGTAGACGAGGTCAACGACAACCGCTATCTCACCCCCTCGCAGGATGCCGAGGAGCGACTCGATTCGGTAGACTACGACGTATGGCTCTGCCCCTCCTGCGGCGAGACCGACATCATCCCCTATATCAATACGCAGCGCAACTATGAGGAGTGTCCCGTGTGCCACGCCCGCGCCATGGTGTGCACCGGCAAGCGCATCCTCAGCCAGCCCACCACCCTCCGCGAGGGTCACGGCGTCTACACCTATCACTGCCTCAACTGCGGCCACGACCAGAACCGCCCCTTCACCCTCCCCAAAGTAGTGGCCGCTCCCATCATCATCGGAGGCGGAGGCGGCAACGGCTTCGGCGGTGGCGGAGGTTTCTCCGGCGGCTCCTTCGGCGGCGGCATGACCGGTGGC
>CAJLLX010000032.1 GCA_905207535.1 uncultured Muribaculaceae bacterium
GCCTGCCAGTGTCCCCCGACCTCCGCGACCGTCTTTGTTAGTGAGGAAAGTCCATACCTCGCCGTTGCTCAGGCAGGTCTCGTCAAGGCTCATGTACGGTCCGATGTTTGCTGCGTTGAAGTAGAAGCCGCCGCTCAGCTCTTCCTCACACCAGTCGGCATAGTCGCTGATTTTATTGCGGTACAGGTCAGCGAAATACTTGCCGTTGACACAATACATCTGCGCTATGTGTTTAATCGACAGGGCCGTCGTTTCCACCTTCATCTTTGAAAAAAGCCACGAACTCGGCGCTGAGTCGTGTCCCTTCCTTATTGGGCAGTTCGAGATTGTAACTGAATATCTCGTTGGTCTCCTTGTCCCACCATTTGTTCTTGCGCATGTGCAGGAACACCGGTCTGCCGCGCATCGGATAGTCCTGAACTGTAACGTAATCCGTGTATCCTCGCGCGATTATGTGTGGATTGCGGTAGTCCTCATCCGACAGTTTCTTCTTCTCGTCAAGCCAGATGTTGTACGCTTGATCAGTACGTTCGAACTTGACAATCTCAAACAACTCGTTCATCCCTTCAGGGAGGCACATCCATATTGCATCTGCGGTTTTCATAACGCAAATTTAACACTTTCTCAAAAAATACATGCACCGTGATTTCGGCTTGACCCGATATATTCTTGATTTCCACGACCGCCGCAAAGCCCTGACGGTGATTGAAACCCTGTGGCATCATCTCCCTTTCCCGAAATCCAGAAAGAAATAGTCGCCCCCACCTGTCAGCCGAAGGAGTCAGACATCGAGCGTTAGTGAAATTCCCGAGTATAATCGGTAATTCCTACACAATTTTCTTGTTTTCCCGATTATAGTTTGCTATCTAAAAAAATATGATTATGATTATTGAGACAGAGAGACTTATACTGAGGCCGTGGCGTGAAAGCGATGCGGAGGCGCTGTTCAGATATGCGTGTGACTCCGATGTTGGCCCGGTGGCCGGGTGGCCTCCGCACACTTCGGTTGAAAACAGCCTTGAAATAATCCGCACCGTCTTTTCCGCCCCGGAAATATACGCCGTTGTGTTGAAAGAGACCGGCGAACCTGTCGGCTGTTGCGGAATCATGTTTGCTGACGGTCTTCACTCCGCATCCATGAAGCCGGGCGAGGCTGAGATCGGCTATTGGATCGGCAAGCCATACTGGGGGCAACGCCTGATTCCCGAAGCCGTCGATGCCTTGCTGGCGCGATGCTTTGACGATCTGAAGCTCGACGCCGTATGGTGCGGATATTATGAAGGAAACACCAAATCGAAACGGGTGTGCGAGAAATGCGGTTTCACATTTCACCACACAAACGCCGACATTCTGTCGCCGCTCGGCGACAGGCGCACCGAGCAGTTCTATAGAATGACTGAAGAAGACTACAGGCGCCGTCAACCTTTATAGGTCGGTGGCGAAAGGCGCTACGGGGAGTCCTGACACTTTTCCGGTAAGATTTCCGCCCGGATAATCGGCCCAGGCATATCTTACAGCCACCGGATCGGGGGTCAGTGGCGATGACAGTCTTATGGTGCGGGCGGAGGTCTGTCGGGCGTTGGCATAGGCCCATTTCCCGTCGTTGCCTTTGATTATGAAGCCTGTCACGACACCGCCTGGGGTCTCGATCTCACCGTTGAAAGTCAGCTCCATATAGCCGTCGGCCGTGCGCACGCCGGTGCATACGGGTGCCTCGCAATTCTGCGGGCGGCGGTAGGTCTTGTCGAGCGCAAGCATCGTCAGGCGGCGTGCCACCTCCTCTTTATTTGTCGGATGGATGTCGACCGGATTGCCCAAATCTATAGCCGTGGCCATTGCAGTCGACGGCAGTTCAAGCGCTTTTGACTGTGCCTGACGCAACAGTGCCCATTGCGAGTCGGGCTGCACCGCCACGGGTTGCAGAAACCCGGCAAGCTGCACGAAATAGAATGGCATCGAGCTGTTGCCGAATGCCTTGCGCCACCCCTCGATCATGTTTTTAAAACAGCGTTCATAACGCTCGGCATTACCCACATTGGCGCACCCCTGATACCAGAACACGCCGGCAACGGGCATCACTCTGAGCGGATTGATCATGGCATTGTAGAGCACTGTCGGATAATTCTGGCTTTCGGGCCATTCCACGCGCTCCTGAATCTTAGAGAAATCAGTCACGACGGTATAGCTCCACTCTCCGTCGAGGCTGTAACGATGGCCGTCGACCTCGGCATATGAAGGTTTCCAGATGCCTCCGCCCCCTGCATTGTCAATAACCTCAACCGTTATCACGTTGCTGCCCGCTTTCACCAGCCGGCCGTCAACCTCATAGTCGCGCCGGAGGTCAAAAATCTGACCGCTCCCCACGATTTCTCCGTTGAACCAGGTCGTGTCCCAGTCGTCTATGGCCCCGAGGCATAATTTCAGCGGTTTCCCCGCTGCCTCGGGGGGCAGGTTCAGCTGATACTGCATCGCCACTATGCCGTCGAAGCCGGGGAGCACGTTCTCTTCCCACATCGACGGTACCGGCATCTTTTCCCACTCGCTGTGCATGACTTTACGGTCGAACGGATAAGCGGGCTTGCCGGGGTTGTCATACGCATCATAGACACGCATTATTTCGCGCTCCTTGAGCGCCTCAACGTTAGGTTCCGTCTCTCCCAGCAGCCCGTAACGGAACTCCATGCCGGGCACCCCCTTAAGCGACTCCCGCGGAGTCCACGCTTCTACCGGTGTGCCGCCCCAGCTCGCGTCGATCACCCCCACAGGCACATTCAGCGAATCCTGAAGCATTTTGCCGCAAAGATAGCCTATTGCCGAAAATGATGCCGCCGCGGGCGAGCATTCCGACCATCCGAATTCAACCGTGGCGTCATCGAGCGGAGTTACCGAAGCCGTGTTTCTGATCTGCAGCAACCTTAGGGTGGGGCGCTGCATGGTAGCCACAACGCGGTCGGCATCCATCAGCTGCGCCCAGTCGCCCTTCACGGGAAATTCCATATTCGACTGCCCCGAGCAGAGCCACACTTCGCCCGAAAGCACATTCTGCAGCACCTTGCGCCCCTTCTCGCCCGAGCCGTCGTCGACAACTACCGTATAGGGCCCTCCCGCAGGGGGAGTCTGTACCGTCATCGCAAAACTCCCGTTGCCATCGGCGCGGGTCTCACCCTCTCCCCCGGCCCAGTCGGCTCGGAAGGTCACCTTCGACTGTGGCGATGCCTTTCCGGTCACAGTCAGGGTGGCGTTCTGCTGCACTACCATATTGTCTGAGAAGATTGCCGGAAGCCTCACCTCACCATTCAGGGCCTGAGATGCCGCTATCATCAGAGCAACCGGTGCGATTGCCCGGTATCTGTAGGTTTTCATTTACTGTGATTTTTTATAAGCCGTTGGTTTCTTTCCCTGAGGCGGTCTTCGTCGATTTTTATTACTTTGCGGTCATATGTCATCAGACCGTTCACTTCGATCTCCACATCGGTCGTCTGCGTGTAGACTGCGCCGACAAACCAGTCGTTGGCAAGCTGGTCAAGATAGTCGGCATAGCCGATATACCGGTCGGTCAGTTCTGCCGGAGTCTTGCAGTTGATATAACTGAATTCTCTGTCGGGAGCCCATATATGTCCGTCGACAATCATGCCGATGCCGCCGTATTCGCCCAACACATTGGCGCGTTTCGCATCGTAGACATGGGTAACCGGAGGTGACGGATAGCTGTGGGCGTCGACCATGTCGCCACATGGATAATGGTTGCCTCCGCTGGCCGGATTCACCAGGCGCGACGGGTCATAGGCTTTGGTCCAGTCGGCAATCTCTTTGGTCTTGAACTGCCCCCAGGCCTCATTGAAAGGCACCCATACGGCTATGCACGGATAATTGTAAAGAGCGTCGATAATCTCTTTCCACTCCTTGCGATAGGTCGCCTCGCTTTCAGGGGTGCGTTGCAGTTCCTCGCCGTCAAAATAGTTGCGCCCCTGCCACTCGGGATTCCTGTCGCCGCTCGGCATATCCTGCCACACGATAATGCCCTTGCGGTCGCAGTAGGTGTACCATGTGGCCGGCTCCACTTTTATGTGCTTGCGAATCATGTTGTAGCCCCAGTCGAGGGTCTTGTCGACGTCATAAACCATCGCCTCATAAGAGGGTGCGGTGTAAAGTCCGTCGGGCCACCAGCCCTGGTCGAGCAGTCCGTAATGAAACAGGTCGCGGTTGTTAAGCTGAAGACGCACCATCCCCTTGTCGCCCATCTTGGTTGAGAACTTACGCATCGCCGCATAGCTGTCGACCTTGTCGAGGGTCTTCCCTCCGGCCGACAGACTCACCTCTACGTCATAGAGATGCGGGGAGTCGGGCGACCATAGCTTCACATCCTCAGGCATGGCGATAACCATCGGCTCTCCGGCAACTGCTTTCCCTGTCGCAACGGTTTTGCCGTTATCCTTTACCGTTACCTCGGTCATGCATCCCTCTTTCCGGCCCGCAGTCTCAACATCCACTCTCAGGGTGTTGCGGTCAATGTCAGGCAATATTTTCAGGCCCGATATGTGTGTTTTGTTCACCGGTTCGAGCCATACCGTCTGCCATATGCCGGTAACGGGCGTGTACCAGATAATCTCCGGTTTCGCCACCTGCTTGCCGCGTGGTTGCGGGCCGCGGTCGGTCGGATCCCATACGCGCACAACGAGCTCGTTTTCCCCTCCTGCATTGAGAGCCGGAGTTATGTCGAGGCTGAAGGGTGTGTAGCCCCCGGTGTGGCTTCCTACTTTCGCGCCGTTCACCCACACGTCGGTCTGCCAGTCTACTGCGCCGAAGTTGAGCATGATGTCGCGTCCTCGCCATGATTTCGGGATGGAGAACCTGCGTTTATACCACAGCGCATTGTCGGCGCCAACCTCTTTGCCAACCCCCGACAGAGCCGACTCGGCGCAGAACGGCACGAGAATCTCGCCCTGATACCCCGCCGGCGCGACAGCATCGGCGCTGACAATCGCATAATCCCACAGTCCGTTGAGATTCTGCCATTCCTTACGTTCCATGATAGGGCGGGGATATTCCTGCCATACGTTCATGGGGTCGATATTCTCGCCCCATGCGGTCATTATCCTGTTTCCGGCCGGAGTGTTGGCCGGGGCGGCCTCAACCGCTCCGGCCAACAGTGCCGCTGCTATTAATAATCTGTTCATCAGTTATATTCTACTGTAATTTCACGCGCTTTATCACATTTTGCCGCCGGCACATTGACAACGGTGCATCGGGTTGTCGCGTCATATGCGGTTTTCACATTTTTGCCGTCGACTTTCGCTGTGCCTTTGGCGGGTGCATCGGTGTTATAGATGCGCAGTTCGTAGGCGCGTTTCGCCGGAAGCCCGTCTGTCATCCCTTCGCGGGGGGCGATAGTGTAGGTTGCCAGGACTCCCTCGCTTTTATGCGAGATGCGTGTGTTGGCAAAATTGGTGTCGTAGTCGTTTGAGTCGCCCGAGTCCTCGTAAAGCACCGTTTCTCCGTCTTTTCCGGCAACGATATTCACGATAAGCTTTTCGGGGCGTTCGGTAGTGCTTTTAACCTCAGGAGGATTATTCACTATTACAGCACCCTCGCGATAGAAATAAGGTGTCTGGTCGAGTGTGAAATCGAGAGTCTCGATGCTGTTTCCATTGATCATCCGGTTGTCGGCCACCGACCACCAGTTCCCCTCGGGAAACCATATCTTTTTCGTGCTTACGCCGTTGGCCGAAGGTTCGGTCACGGGGGCTACCATTATGTCGTCGCCGAAGAAATATTGCCCCTCGAAGGTGTAGGCCTCGTCATGTTCGGGATATTCATAATACATCGGGCGGCAGATTCCCACTCCGGTGTCATAGCTCTTGCGTGCCATGGTGTAGATGTAGGGGAAGAGGGCATAGCGCAGCTTGACCGCAGCATTGAGCTGCGGAAAGTTGTCGTAGGTCCATATCTGCCGGTTGATCCATGTGCCGATGGCGGCGTGGCTGCGGAATATCGGGGTGAACACGCCGAACTGGAACCATCGCAGCAGCAGCTCCGGATCGTTTACCGGATAACTGCTGTCCCACATGTGGCCGCCGATGTCATGTCCCCAGTAGCCATAGCACACGTTTGATGCCGTGGCGGTGAAATAGGGCTGGAAAGCGAGCGACGCATAGTTGATGAAAGTGTCGCCCGAGAAGCCTATCTGGTAGCGGTGGCTGCCGAGTCCGCCCCAGCGGTGGAATATCATCGGACGGCGGTCGGGACGGTTTGCCTTCATGTCGTTGTAAAACACATGGTTGCACCAGAATGTTTCGCCGAGACCGTCGGTGTAGGGGCTTGTGAGATGCTGCTGCCAGTCGAGCCACCAGAAATCGACGCCCTGTTTCTCCATCGGGCGCAGGAAGTTGTTGGCGAATGCCTTATAGAATGTTTTGTCTTCAAGTTTCCAGGGTATAACTTTTGTGGTGTCGGCATTCAGCCCCATGTCGGCTGCCATACCGGCAAAGATGTCTTCCGTGTTGTCCACGCCCAGCGCGGGATGGAGGTTGAGCGCAAGGTGCATATTGCTGTCGTGGATATCTTTGAGTAGCTTTGTCGGGTCGGGAATGAGGGTGGTGTTCCAGCTCCAGCCGGTCCATCCGCCGCGTCCGTTAGATTTGTCGGGAGCCGGGTCACCGTTCCAGTGCCAGTCCATGTCGAGAATCAGCACATCGGTGTTGATGTCGTTGTCTTTGAGATTCCTGATGATGTTGCGGTAGTCGTCGGCGGTATAGTTCTCATATTTGCTGTACCAGTAGCCGAAAGCATAGTCGGGTGGCAGCGGCATCTTGCCGGCAATGAGTGTGTAGTCTTGCAGTGCGCGCTTGTAGTCATGGCCATAGCCGAGAAAATAGAGGTCGAGAGCCGCCATGTCGGTGCGCGGAGCCACCTGGTCAACTCCCGTCTCGTCGGGCACGAGTGCCAGCGAGCGGCTGCCGTCGGGGCGCACGCATTGAGGAGAGTCGTCAATTACGGCCCATCCCGAGCGCGAGATCAGTCCGTTTTCCAGCTGCGAGCGGTAGCCGTCGCCGAAGCAGCGGTCGAGCGTGCGGCATGTGCCTTTGAGGTTTTTGCCGTCACCCTGCCCGGGAAACCATGTCACGGGGCGCCCGTTCAGCTCCATCGTTATGTTGAGATTGCCGGGAGGATTCGGCTCGAAATATGGATTCGTACCTTTGCGGTATCTCAGTTTCAGTTTGTCGGTGTTGATGTAGAGAAATTCATCGTCTTCCGATTTTGTGAAGTGAGGCACAGGCAGATTGCGGTTTACCACGGTGAATGTGGCGCGGTCTTCAAACTGTTTCAGGGGGCTGTACTCCACGCGAATCATCTCGGGAGTGAGCACTGTAAAGCGAACCATCCCCTCGGTCACCACCGCCTCGGGGTTGGCTACCGGATTCAGTTCGGCACCCGTGAGGGTGACGCAGGCCGAAATGGCTGCGATTATATTAAGCAAACGTTTCATAAGTTATTGCGGATGTTTGGGAAGTGAAATTCAGACACTCTGTTATTTTCTGATTATGATTTTTTCGGCGAGTTCTCCGGCCTTGACCATATAAATCCCTTCGGGGAGAGTCAATGACTCACCTTTCGATACGGCAGCCACCTGCGCACCGTTCAGGTTATAAATCACGGCGTCGGTCAGGGCTATGGTGATTCCACCCTCCTGTCTTACGATTCCGGTACTTTCTGCCAGAGTCTGTATTGTCGATGACGCTTCGGTGTAACTGTGGGTGTACGTACCTCTCATCACTGCCGTTATGTGCACGGTTTTGCCGTCGTAACTCGTTGGTATGCGCCATGTGTTGGCCCAGGTGTTTGCCGGAACCACACGCATCATGTGGAAATATTCTTCGCTTCCGTCGGGTTCCTTGTCGGCGCCCAGGGTATATCCCCAGTCAACCTTCTCGCCCCCTATGGTCATCATCAGGCGGTAGCGGTTCTCCTCGCCCCAGGGCATCTGCAGGTTTACATTCCAGTCGCCGCTCCATCGGCCTTCTCCGGTATAGGTCAGATCGGCCATGCTCTTCTTGTTGAAGCAGTTGAGCACACACATCTCTGTCACCTCTTTCACCGAAGCTTCTTTGGAAAGGAAATCGAGCGAAACGCAATATACGCCGTCAGCGGCCACCTGCAGCGGTTCACCGTTTTCGGCGATCCGGTTGTCGGTTATGAAAAACGGCGTGCCGTCTTCATCCTTTATATCAAGGGTTCCCCCTTTTTTCAGCTCCACGAAACCCTCGAATGCGCTTACCGACACTTTTGTGCACGCCACGGGATTCTCCTCGGCCACGGCTGTGCCAGAGAGTGTCACCTGTTCGGGAATGGTGCATCCTTCATATTTGATTCGCTCGCGGATTATCGGCAGCACAATCCCTTCCATTATACGGTAACCCTCGGCGTTGGGGTGCACCCCGTCGCCGGTCAGAGCGTAGTTAAGATCGCGGTCGCCGTAGACCATGGCCGAATAATAGTCGATGTAAGGCATGTCGTGGCTGTCGGCATACTCTTTTATGCGCGCGTTCAGGTTCTCGATTTTGTCTTTATGGTTTGTGATGCTCGGTTTCCATCCGTAGTTGGTCACCGGAAGCACCGAAGAGAGGAATACCTGAATGCCGTTTGCGTCGGCAATCTCGGCCATAGAAAGAATGTTGCCGAGTGTGCGCTCCTCATTGTAG
Organism: uncultured Muribaculaceae bacterium; assembly: GCA_905207535.1. Lineage (GTDB taxonomy): Bacteria > Bacteroidota > Bacteroidia > Bacteroidales > Muribaculaceae > UBA7173. The sequence goes on from CAJLLX010000032.1 coordinate 8,700, forward strand.
GTGATGTCGAGGTTTTCGGCGATGTCGTTTGTGCCGGCCAGAATCACAACACCTGCAGGCTTGAGGCGCACCACATCCTCGCGGAAGCGCAAAATCATCTCGTATGTCGTCTGCCCCGAGATGCCCCTACCGACAAAATCGTTGAGCGCGAAGAATTCGGGGCGGTTGGTGGGCCAGAAATCGGTGATCGAATTACCCATGAACACCACACGCGATTCCGAGGCGGGCAGTTCCATTACGCGTTTGTTGTCGCTCTCATAACGTCCGAAGTTCGCCAGTTCTAAGCTCGAGGCAGCCGATACATTCAGCGCATAAAGGCTCAGAGCTATGATTGCCGTTGTTTTAAGAAGATTGATATTCATATGAGTGGTTTTATTATTTTATCAGATGCGGTTCCGGTTTTATTCAGATGTGACTTCGGTATAACTGTGGGTATAAATGCCACGCATATTAGCCGTTATGTGCACGGTTTTGCCGTCGTAACTCGTTGGTATGCGCCATGTGTTGGCCCAGGTGTTTGCCGGAACCACACGCATCATGTGGAAATATTCTTCGCTTCCGTCGGGTTCCTTGTCGGCGCCCAGGGTATATCCCCAGTCAACCTTCTCGCCCCCTATGGTCATCATCAGGCGGTAGCGGTTCTCCTCGCCCCAGGGCATCTGCAGGTTTACATTCCAGTCGCCGCTCCATCGGCCTTCTCCGGTATAGGTCAGATCGGCCATGCTCTTCTTGTTGAAGCAGTTGAGCACACACATCTCTGTCACCTCTTTCACCGAAGCTTCTTTGGAAAGGAAATCGAGCGAAACGCAATATACGCCGTCAGCGGCCACCTGCAGCGGTTCACCGTTTTCGGCGATCCGGTTGTCGGTTATGAAAAACGGCGTGCCGTCTTCATCCTTTATATCAAGGGTTCCCCCTTTTTTCAGCTCCACGAAACCCTCGAATGCGCTTACCGACACTTTTGTGCACGCCACGGGATTCTCCTCGGCCACGGCTGTGCCCGAGAGTGTTAGCTGTCCGGGGATGGTGCAGCCCTCATATTTGATTCGCTCGCGGATTATCGGCAGCACAATCCCCTCCATTATGCGGTAACCTTCGGCGTTGGGGTGTACCCCGTCTCCGCTGAAAGCATAATTGAAATTGCGGTCGTCGTAGACCAATGCGGAATAATAATCTATGAAAGGAATGCCGTTGGCATCGGCATACTCCTTTATGCGTGCATTCAGGCTTACGATTCGGTCTTTATGCTCAGCAACCCCGGTGGTTATCGGCAGCACGGACGACAGGAATGGCTGTATGCCGTTTGATTCGGCTATTTCAGCCATTGAGAGGATGTTGCCCAGCGTTCGCTCCTCGTTATACGCGTTGTTCGGAATATCGTTTGTGCCGGCCAGAATCACAACACCTGCAGGCATGAGTCGCACCACATCTTCGCGGAAGCGCAAAACCATATCATATGAAGTCTGTGCCGAGATGCCTCTGCCGACAAAATCGTTGAGCGCGAAAAATTCGGGGCGGTTGGTGGGCCAGAAATCGGTGATCGAGTTACCCATGAACACTACTCTGGAGTCAGAGGCAGGCAGTTCCATTATGCGTCTGTTGTCGTCGGCATAGCGGTTGAAGTTGGCTATGTCGTTGGCTGCTGCTGTTGCGTTGAGCGCGAACAGACCTATTGCAAGCGCTGCCGATGCTTTTAAAATATTCATGTCAGAAAGTGTTTTGTCTTTCGGTGGTTACTTGCCGGTTATTGGGGAGGTGATATGGGCTGCGAATCCGCCGCCGGGAGCGAGGTGAACGTCAAGGGAGCCTTCAGGCGAAACCTGTGTGGTAGTGCTCCGGTAGTCGCTGCCGTTGCGGTGGGCGTTGGCGCCGTCGGTGAAAAGCTTCATCTGCGCGCCCTCGGTCAGGTTCAGCGGAGTGAGGTCAACTTTCATGTCACGCGGAGTCCAGTTGGTTATTCCGCCGATAAACCAGTCGTTCCCCTTGCGGCGGGCGGTAACGATGTACTCGCCCATTTTGGCGTCGAGCACACGGGTCTCGTCCCACACGGTTGGAACAGATGCGATGAAATCGGTGCACTCCTGCTCGCGGCGGTAGTTGCTCGGCGAGTCGCAGAGCATGTTGAGCGGCGAATAGAGAATCATGTAGAGCGCAAGCTGATGGGCGCGTGTTCCGGGCGCCATCGGCTGATTGTGGATGGGACGGAAATTGTGGCGTGCGGCATTGACCATCGCGCCCTGGGTGTAGTCCATCGGGCCGGCAATCTGGCGCATGAACGGCAGCATGGTGTCATACTGTATGATGTCGAAATCGCCCATTTCAGTCCATTTCACGTTTTCAAGCCCCTTTACCCCCTCCATGTTGAGCACATTCGGCCATGTGCGGTTGATACCGGCCGGTTTATAGGCTCCGTGGAGATCGAGCACCAGATGATATTTTGCAGCGGTTTCGGCGGCGCGGTGGTTGAAGGCGGTCATCAGCTGGTCGTCGCGGTCTTCAAAGTCGACCTTAAACCCTTTTACCCCCATCTCCGAGTAGTGTCTGCACACCTTCTCAAGATCGCGCTCGAATGCGCGGTAGCCTGCCCAGAGAATGATTCCCACATTCTTTGTGGTGGCGTAAGAGATGATCTCTTCAAGGTCGATATCCGGGTTGAGGATAAAGAGGTTTTCACCCTTCCCTGCGGCCCAGCCGTCGTCGAGAATCACATATTCGATGCCGTTGTCAGAGGCGAAGTCTATATAATGTTTGTAGGTAGGTGTGTTGATGCCTGCCTCGAAGTCAACTCCGGTAATGTTCCAGCTGTTCCACCAGTCCCACGCAACCTTGCCGGGTTTGATCCAAGAGGTGTCGGCGATGCGCGACGGAGCCGCCAGCAGATAGCTCAGATTGGAGGCGGCGATATCCTTGTCTGATCCGATCACAAGAATGCGCCAGGGAAATGTGCGCGCCCCGTCGACACGGGCTATATAGTCGGCTGTCCCGGTCACTACCGACTGTATGTTGTTATATCCCCCGTCGACGGTTTCGGTAGGGTAGGGGGCATGTTTGCCTTTCAGCGAATTGGTGCCGTCGGGGTTGTAGAGATAAAGTCCGGGATAATTGTCGAGGTCGGTTTCGGTGATCGCCACTCTCACATCTCCGGCATCGACCGAGAGGGGGAGGAATGCGAGTCGGCGCGGATTGAGACCCGAAAGGGGGCTGACGGTATATTGGTTTTCAAACGAATTGAAAAACTGCGACTGCATGTCGTCGTCAGAGCCGGTGCGCACATAAGGCACACTGGCCGTATAGTCTGCCGGGAAATTGAATTCCACCTGTTCCGATTTTATTTCGTAGGGATGTTTGCCGGTGCTCGCGAAGCGGTAGGCCACGCCGTCGTCGTATGCGCGGAACTCCACGCTCCAGTCACCCTTCATTTGCAGGGTGAGGGCGTTGTAGCTGTCGGCCATCGTTGCCGACTGCGAGAACGGGCTTTCGACAACGCTTTCGTTTGACCGTCGCACGGCTTTTGAAACCTTGGCTTTCGGCCCGCGCACGGTTCCGTCGCCTAACGTCATCGAAATCGGCGACACGGCAAGCACTTCGCGCCCGTCATAGCTCACTGAATAGTCCAGTTCGTCGCCGCAGTTGATTTCTGCGGTGATTTTACCCGATGGAGACTGTAAACGGTATTCTTTAGCCGTGACGCTGCCGCCCCATGTCAGCAGCAGAACTGCAATTAATAATTTGTTCATTAGATATATCCTATTGTGAGTTAAAGTTATAATTTGATTTCCAAACAATCAATTACCGGCATGACATCATCGCTGTACAGACGAATCTTGTGCACGCCTTCTGAAATAGGGATAGTGACGGTCGCCAAAGTCAATCCGTTGCCTTCAGCCTTTGCCGCAATGGCATATCCTTGTCTGCCATCTATACTTATATAAAAATCAGAGGTCTGCCTGGGTAGGTAATGTATTGTCAACTCATAGGAATCTCCGCGGGGGACTGCCACTTCGTCCCATACGATGTCGTTTTCAGGGGTAATGCCGGCGTTGGCCACACCTGCTCCGCCGCTCAGTCTGTTGTCGCGTATATGGTATGCCGAGCCTACAAGCAATGGATTATATAATTCCTGATATCCCCCCCAAGTACGCAGATTCCGCCTCATATTTGCGGCGTAAAAGACGTTTTTCACCCTTTATGATAAAGACATTTGTGGCGTGAGGTGCGAGGGTGACATTGATTTCAGATGCCAAGCCTGGCAATTCCTTCTGCTTAATCGCATCATATATCTTGACAGGCTCGGCGAGTTCCAGCTCTTCGGCAGAGATCTCCATGCTTATTTCATTGTCCGTAGGATTGTAGAAAGCTGCGGCGCGCTCAAGACCACGTGCCTCGTGCAAATCTTTCGCCAGAATATAGCCTCCGGTAGTATCAGCCCGGACGACATAAGCCTGACGCCCCAGCGGATCTTGATTTATACCGATAAGAGCTTTGTTGCTGAGCAACCTGAATGTCTCGGGGCGGAGATTTTCCAAATCACACCCGATAAGCAGTGGTGAGGCCATCATGCACCATATTGCCATATGCGTCTCGTCTTCGGTTTGGCTGAGAGTGCGCCCCACCTCAAGCATATCCATATCATTGTAATGTCCGTTGCGGGCGAAAGCCGACAGATACAGGCTCTCGTCGATAATCTCGCGCACACGTTGCCAAGAGCAGTAGATGTCGCCGGAGATACGCCACGACGTCGCCACGTCGTTTACCCATGCTCCCGGATATGCCCAGCGGCATACATTCATACGCAATCCTTTGCGACCGGTCGCCTCCATTGCTTTGTGAATTGTCTGATAGCGCTCTTTTGTGTCAAACCAATAACGCTTGTGGCTCGACGGTATCTGACTGCCGCAATAGTCCACTTTTATGAAATCGAACCCAAGCCGATTGAAAAATAAGTCGCAGTCCTCCTCCTCATGACCGTAAAGTCCCACATTAACCGACAGAGTGTCGTTTTCAAAGTAATTGGCACAAGTATTCTCGCCGGCATCGCTGTATATGCCTGCTTTCAGTCCGAGGCTGTGGATATGGTCAACTACCGGCTTCAAGCCGTTGGGAAAACGGTATGGGTTTATCTATAACTCACCTGTTACTTCATCCCTCCCCCCCTGGAAGCCATCATCAATATTGATGTAGGTATATCCAGCTTTAGCCAGACCGGTCTTTACCATCATGTCGGCCTGACGCATTATAAGTGAATCGCTTATGTTTGCGTGATAGGTATTCCATGAGCTCCAGCCCATGGTCGGAGTTTCGAAAGCCGATGCAGACTGAGCATATAAGGCAAGAGTGGCCGGGACTCCCGAAGCACAGAGACCGAGAGTTGCTGACATTATTTTTCTTAAAATCGCCATTGTAAGATGACGTTATAAATTAGGTTATATTATTGGTCGGTATTATTCGCCGTAGCAGGCCGCAAAACTGCAAAAATATAAAATCGGATGATTCCCGTCTGTCATAGACTGTTCTCAAGCACTCTCTTTGAGTGGACAATCGTACTTATTTGAGCCTCAGAGTGTTTCCTCCATCTTCCAAGTTAAATATTTTCGCCCTTTCGGCGCCCAGGGGGTCATTGGGCTGGTGAAGCACAAGGCGCAGTTGGCCGTCGAGGGTCTTGAAAATCATGCCGTGGCCGCCGTTTTTCACAAACAGGGGCTTTTCCTGCTGCCGCCACGGCCCTTTTACACTTCCCGTTACCGATTCGGCGATTCCGACAGCATATTCGCCGTTGCTGAAACTCGACCAGATCATAAGCAGTTTGCCTGTTTTCGTGCGGTAGAGATAGCAGCCGTCGGTTATGTAGCCTTTGGGCGAACCGGGCGAAGGCTCTATGCCGGTCGACCAGTCGGGAGCCGAGCCGTAGAAAAGTGTCTGAGGCTCTTCGGCCATAGCCGAAAGGTCGGGCTGCAGCTCCACGGCCTCCATGGTGCCGTCTTCGGTCTGTACCCATTCGTGACAGAACACCATATAGGGTTTCCCATCCTCCACCCACAGGGTGCCGTCGAGTGCCATCCAATCCATGGGAGTGGTGACAAATCTACTGAAAGGTCTGAATGGCCCTTCAGGAGTGTCGGCACTGAAAATCTGGGTGCCGCGCCAGGTGTATTCTCCCCATCCCTCTTTCCGCTTTTTCCATTCAATGTTGCTGTTGATGGTGGCAAACAGATAATATTTGCCGTTATACCGGTGCACCTCCGGAGCCCAGACGGTTCCGGTCAGCCCGTTGTCGGCAGGGATGCGCATCACCTGAGTGGGGCCGTCCCAGTTCTTAAGGTCGCGGCTCTTGAACACCTCGACTCCTCCGCGCACCTTTCCGTCGGCCATAATCGAGTCGGCGGTGCGATACATGTAATAGATTCCTTTCACACTGTCGGTGAGTATAAACGGGTCGCGGATGTTGATTTCTTCGATGTTCAAGGCTGACATCGGGCACAATCCGCAGCAAAATAACAGAAGGCTGGCAACGAATCGCATGACGGACTTACGTTGTGGTTTGTGATTGGTTAAAGATTTGTGGTTTGTTAAAGTAAAAAGTGTGTTGCAAGTCTACACAAGGGAGGCTTACAACACACTTATCAGAGATTACTTTATGACTTTCTCGGATGTGCCGTCGCTGTAGCTGACGATGTAGATTCCCTTGTCGAGATTGTTGCCGTCGACCTTCACGCCTGCGAGGTTATAGACTGCCACAATGCTGCGCTCTTCATCGGAAATCACAGTGTCGACCCCTGCATTGCCGTCGACAAATTCAATGGTGTCGTCGCCGAGGTTGAGGATAGCTCTCACTTTCAGCTCGGGGGTGCAGTCTTCGTCTTTGAAGCCCCAGAACGTGTCGAGGTTGCCGTCGTTCCATGCACGGCGAATCTTCAGCTTGTCGCCGATCTTGACATATTTAACAGTTCCGTTGTCGGTCTCTGCCGGCATATAGAACCATGTTTCCCAATAGTTGCTCGGGTAAGAAATGAATTTGATATGCTTGCCGTCGGCCCCGGGTTTCACAGTGCAGTCATAGACAAACACGTCGTCTGTTCCTTCTTGAGGATAGATGTTGTAGGGATAGGGCACGCATGAGCTGTCCCACTGGCCTGATGCGGCGCCCAGAGGCACTACAAACGGATCCATCTCGCCTGCATAGGCGGCAGTAATCATCACTGAGCTTCCGTCTTCGCTGAAATAGACTTTTACATCGTAGGTTCCGGGCTCTGTAACCCACCAGCGGTTTTCGTTGCCAACGCCGCTGATAATGGTGGCTTCGTCGGCCTTGATCAGCCACGAACCCGATACTTCAGGAACGTAACGCACGCCTGTTTCCCAGTCTCTCGCATCAATAAACTGGAGATTCTGGTTGTAGAGGTTGCCGTGATAGCTGAAAACGCCTTCACCCTCGTTGGTCATTTCAATGGCAAGATCAATGTGCCATAGGCTCGGAGATGCCTCGCCGACCATATAGAGATGTTCGGGAACTGCAGCTGAAAGAGCCGATGCGCTGAGCAGCATGGCGCCACCAAACGCCATCGCTTTAAGTAAATTCTGTTTCATAATCAGTTAAGGTTAAAAATTAAGTTATAATATAATTTGATAGGTTTTTATCTTTTCAGAAGTTTGACGGTCTCGCGTCCGCTTTTAACCAGATAGGTTCCGGCGGGAAGCCGGTCGATTGTCAGCCGTGAGCCGTCGGAACGTCCGAGGCATCGCCCGCTGATATCGTAGACGGCCACGCCGCTCTCTCCACCCTCCACCTCAAGCCGGTCGCCTGTAAAATAAGCTTTCAGCCGTACGGTTCCGTCGGCCTCGGGGTGGTCAAGTGCCCCGCTGCCGCGAGGGGTAAAGGTTACGGTCTTTGCCGCCTTGTTGAGCGTAACGCGGTAAAAACCGCAGTCAAGCGGTGCGAACCCCCAGAAATAATCATGGCCTCCGCCATAATCCTCGATGTATCTGTGAGTCTCGCCGGGTTTTACAAGCTTTACCTTGTTGTTGAAGTCGACGGTCTCGGGCACATAGAAAGTCGATTCCCACCATTCGCCGGGGAAGGCTGCGAATTTGAAATGGCAGCGGTCGGTGTGGGGTCTCACAACTCCGTCCCATTCCACGATGTCGGGATTGTCGGCCGAGCCATAGACAATATGGCCGCTTACGTTTTCCCAACTCCCCGTGGCGGCGCCGAGCACAGTCATCATCGGCGGCAGCTCACCGGTGCGTACCGCTGAAAGCGCCGCAAGGGTGCCGCTTGCCGAAATCGTCATTTTCACTTCGTAGGTTCCCGGCTCGTTTACCCACCAGTGTCTGACAAACTCATGCGGGTCGCCGTTAAAAATTTCCACGCTTCCCGGGTCGGTCAGCCAGGTGCCGTTCTCTCCTTTCGGAATATAGTTCACCGAGTTCCAGTCGCGTTCGCTCACGAATCTCATCTCTCCTTTGAAGAGGGGGCCGCGGTAGACGAATGCTCCCTTTTCAGCGGTCATCTCGCAGGCTTCGCCGATGTTCCAGTACGCCGGGGTTGCCCGGCCGATCATATAGAGCCTCTCAGGCTTCGCAACAGCTTCGGGAAGGAGTTTCACCACCTTGCACCCGTGGGCGGCCACAGTGGCGCTGAAAATGCCGTCTACGGAGGTGTCGTAGAGATGGGTCCACATGTCGCGCACGCGGCAGGCACCCTGAAGTCCGAACCTCTGCAGCTCGACGCTCATTTCGCGTGGATAATCCTCGCGGTTGAACATGGCCAGCACAACATCGCCGTTGCTCATCGTGCCCCACCAGATGCAGCTCCCTTCGCTGTTTACTTCAT
>CAJLLX010000033.1 GCA_905207535.1 uncultured Muribaculaceae bacterium
CGCCCGCCTGCTTGTCGGTGCCGGAGAATGCCACTTTGAGGCCGACCTCGCGGAGCGCCGCCACAATGGCGCGCCCGAGGGGCGACGTGGCGTCGCCGCACACGAAGACACGCAGCTCGGGGTAGCTTAAGGTGTAATCGCCTGGGTGCCGCGAAGCCGCGGAAACTGCCGCCGACGTCCGCCGGGAGCCCGGCTTTTGAGTTTTACCCGAGCGGAGGTCCTCCATTTTTCGTTCAAGATAGTTATCAGCCATGATTTTAGTGATGAATTGCGGGTAAAAAAGGCTTCCCGCATCTTTGGCGGATGCGGGAAGTGTAAAAGTTTGATGCTGAATAGGCCGGAATAGGGCCAATAAGCCCAATTGGCCCAATAGGCAAGCTGTAGATTTAATCAGTGAAACCGATTATTTGGCAGGAGCTGCGGCGGGGGTGGTGTCGGTGATGCCGAGCTTGGTGCGAACCAGAGCGGTGACATCCTGCACTTCGGGAGCGGTATAGGCTGCCGAACCCTCGGGAAGGATCATCAGGAAACCATTCTCAGAGCCTACGGCCTTGATGGCGTTCATCACCTTCTCCTGGATGGGCTGCATGAGCTGAGCCTGCTGACGCTGGAGATCCTGCTGGGCGGTAGCGGCAAACTGCTGTGCCTTGCGGTCGAGCTCCTGGATGTCCTGCATGCGACGCTCCTTGATCGACTGAAGAGTGGTAGCGTCTTTTTCAAGCTCCTGATATTCAGCGTACTTTTTCTGGAGCTCCTCGTTGATTTTGCCGTACTCCGTTTCGTAGGTCTTCGAAGCCTCATTGATCTTGTTCTGAGCCTCAACGAATTCGGGCATCTTGGGGATGATGCTTTCTACGTCAACCACTCCAAACTTGGGTGCCTGTGCCCATGCGCAGAGAGGAAGCACCATGGCGAGGACCAAAAGAATTTTCTTAATCATTGCTGTGTCGTTATGTTTTTGAGATTTTTAAATATTTTTCTATGGTGTTTAAGCCGGCCGGAGCCGTGCTGAGGGGGGATTTTGCTGCAGGGCCGGCGGGGATCAGTTGCTGTAGCCGAGCTTGGAGAGCACCTCGTTGCTGACGTCGATACGCGGCGAGGCGTAGATGATGTTGGCCGACGAGGCACGGTCGAAGATGGTCTGGTAGCCGCGCTCCTCCGAGAGCTTCTTCACGGCGTTGTAGACATCGTCCTGAATAGGCTTCATCAGGGTCTGGCGCTTTTTGTAGAGCTCACCTTCCGGGCCGAAGTATTTGTAGCGAAGCTCGGTGGCTTCCTGCTCCTTGGCCACGATCTCAGCCTCGCGCTTCTTCACCTGCTCTTCGGTGAGAAACACCTTGTCGCTGAGATACTGCTTGTACATGGCGTCGGCCTCTTTGCTGAGAGCCTCCACCTCCTTCTGCCAGCGCTGCGAGAGCTGGTTGAGCTGTTCGTTGGCCATCTCGTAGGCGGGGACATTCTTGAGAATGTACTCCATGTCGACGAGGGCGAATTTCTGAGCCGAAGCTCCGAGGACGGCTGCCACGATGAGCAGCAGAGAGAGTGCTATCTTTTTCATGTCAAATGTTTTCTTTAGTTAATCGTAAATGAATCAGTTGCCTGTATCATTATAGACGTTTGAGCGCCGAAAAGGTTTAAGTCGCGGCCCTTTCCGTGCCGCCCCCGGCTGTTAGAACTCCTGACCGAGGATGAAGTGGAAGTGCGAGCCGCCCTTCTGGCCGAAGACGGTGTCGAAGCCGTAAGCCCAGTCGATACCCATCAGGCCCACCATGGGGAGGAAGATGCGCACACCGGCGCCGGCGCTGCGCTTGAGGTTGAAGGGCGAGAAGTTCTTGACCGAAGTCCAGGCGTTGCCACCCTCGGCGAATACCAGGCCGTAGATGGTGGTGGTGGGCTGCAGGAGGAACGGGAAGTGGAGCTCTACTCCGAAGCGGGTGTAGGCGTAGCCTTCGCGGCCCCAGGGGGTGAGAGCGCCGTTTTCATATCCTCGCAGGGCTATGGTCTCGGTGGCGTAGGTGTAAGAGCCGCTCATGCCGTCGCCGCCCACGTAGAAGGTCTCAAAGGGCGATTTGAGCCACTTGTTGTAGCTGCCGAGCAGACCGATGTCGGCGCGGGTCATGAGCACGAGGGTCCATTTGCCGTCGGGGTCGGTAAGCGGGGTGTAGGTGCGCGATTTGAAGCGGAGTTTCCAGTATTCTATCCAGCGGTAGAGCTCTTTCTTGGAGGCTGTGGTATTCTCCTGCGAGAGCTTCTCCCAGTTTTTCTTGCCGAAGAGCGAAGCGGGGGGAGTGAGCTGCAGATTGAGCGAGAATGTGGAGCCCCGGCGGGTGTAGAGCGGGTTGTCGATAGAGTTGCGCTGCAGGGTGAGGCCGAGCACAAGGGCGTTCGACGTACCGTTGTTCATGTAGTAGAGGTACTCCCAGTTTTTGAGGTAATACCAGTTGTAGGTAAGTTCGGTGGTGAAGGTGAAGTAGTCGTCGGGCCAGTTGAGACGCTTGCCGAATCCCACGGTGACGCCGGCCATCTGGAGCACCTTGTTGGGGTCGTAAGCGTTCTGGATGGAGTTGGTATAGTAGTCGTTGTAGTAGTTCGATCCGTAGCCGTACCCGTAGCCGTAGCCGCCGTAGAGGTAGGGGTTAGACCAGTTGCTGTTGTAGTACGACGAGTTGACGCCGGTCTGACGGCTGTAGTAAGCCGACACCTGCAGCGAGTTGGGTCGCTTGCCGCCGAACCACGGGTCGAGGAACGATACCGAATACATCTGATAGTAGCGGGCATTGGTCTGGGCCGAGATGGTGAAGGTCTGACCCTCGCCCTGAGGTATGAGACCCTTGAACGAGCTGGGGTTGAACAGATTCTTCATCGAGAAGTTGGTGAACTTCAGGGCCACCTTGCCGATGATACCCGTCTGTCCCCAGCCGAGCGAGAACTCTATCTGGTCGTTGGCCTTCGAGGTGAGGTCGAAGATCACGTCGACGGTGCCGTTCTCCTCGTTGGGCTCCACGTGGGGATTCATGTTTTCGGGGTCGAAATGTCCGGTCTGGGCGATCTCGCGTGCCGAGCGGATGAGGTCGCTCTTGCTGAAGAGCTCTCCCGGCTTCACACGCAGCTCGCGGCGCACCACCTTCTCGTAGAGGCGGTCGTTGCCGTTGATCACCACCTTGTTGACGCGGGCCTGCGGACCCTCGAACATGCGCAGCTCCAGGTCGATGGAGTCGCCGTGGATATTCTTTTCTATCGGCACGAGCTGATAGAAGAGGTAGCCGTTGTCCATGTAGGCCGACGACACGGCGTCGTCGTCGGTGTTGAGGCGCTTGTCGAGCTCTTTCTGATTGTAGACGTCGCCCGCCTTCATGCCCAGAATATAGTTGAGCTGATCGGTGTTGTAGATGGTGTTGCCCACCCACGAGATGTTGTTGATGTAGTATTTCTGACCTTCGTCGAGGGTGATGTAGACATCCACCTTGTTGTCCTCGTAGGGCACCACACTGTCGCTGACGATCTTGGCGTCGCGATAGCCCAGCTCGTTGTATTTCTGGATGATGCGGCTGAGGTCGTCGCGATAGTCCTGCTCCACAAACTTCTTCTGGCTGAAGAGCTTCCACAGGTTGCTCCCCTCGTTGGTCTTCTTGATGACGCGCTTGAGTTTGCCGTCGCTGAGCACCTTGTTGCCGTCGATATAGATCTTGTGCACCTTCACCTTGCCGTGCTTGTCGACGTTGATGTTGACAAACATCTCGTTTTTATTCGAGAGGTCCTCCTCGAGGGTGATTTTCACATCGGCTTTGCCGAATCCCTTCTCCGAGTAGTATTGCTTGATGATATCGGTGGCGCGGTTCACGATATTCTGCGTGATCTGGTTGCCCTTCATGAGCTGCAGGCGCTTCTGGATGTCGTCGCGCTCCCCTTTTTTCATGCCGTAGTAGTGCACATCGGAGATGCGCGGCTGCGGACGCACGTTGATCACGAGCCACACCTTGTTGCCGGCTATCTTGTCGACAAGCACCTGTGCCTGGGCGAAAAGTCCCTGGCGCATCAGTCGCTTCACGGCAGTGGTGATCTCATTGCCCGGCAGCTCCACCTCGTCGCCCTTTTTGAGGCCCGAGTAGCCTATCACTATGTAGTCTTCGTAGTTGTCGGCACCGGTGACACGGATGTCGGCCACTTCGTAGACCGAAGGCATGCCGGAGTACACCACCGGCGGATTGTATATGGTGTCGGTGCGTTCCTGAGCGCGGAGCACACCCACGGTGAAGAGCAGGGAGAAAAGAGCTGTGAGCAGTCTATATCGCATGACGTAATGAAAACGTGTTTCGTTGTTGTTTCTTTTGGGGCGGAAAAGAGATTAGTTCTTAGGGCTGAGTGCTTAGAGCTTAGTGAGAATCTAATTGCTCAGTCGCTTCCTCGCACTTGCTCGCCGGTGAGGCCGAAGCGTCGCTCGCGGCGGCCGAACTGGCCGATGGCTTCGCGAAATTGCTCCTTGGTGAAGTCGGGCCAGTAGACGGGCGTGAAATACAGCTCGGCGTAGGCTATCTGCCAGAGGAGGAAGTTGCTGACGCGCATATCTCCGCCGGTGCGGATGAGCAGGTCGGGGTCGGGTATGTGGGCGGTGGCCAGATAGGAGGCTACCGTCGATTCATCTATCTTTTCGGGCTCCAGGGTGCCGGCGGCGGCGTCGGCGGCCATGCGGCGGGCGGCGTCGGTGATCTCCCAGCGGGCCGAGTAGCTCAGGGCCAGGATGAGATTGAGCCCGGTGCAATGCGAAGTGCGCTCTATGCATCCGCGCAGACGCGAGAGAGCCTCGTCGGGCATGCGCTCCACGTCGCCGATCATATCCAGGCGCACATTGTTTTTGATCAGGTCGGGGGTCTCTCGCTCTATGGCGATGCCGATGAGGTGCATCAGCGCGTCGACCTCCTCTTTGGGGCGGCTCCAGTTTTCAGTGGAGAAGGCATAGAGGGTGAGATATTTCACCCCGGCCTCCGAGGCGGCCTCGGTGATGCGGCGCACGGTCTTCACCCCCTCGGCGTGGCCTTCGGAGCGGTCGAGGCCGCGGGCCTGAGCCCAGCGTCCGTTGCCGTCCATGATGATGGCCACATGCACGGGCACCTGAGGTGTGTTGCTGCTATGTAGAAGGTCAGTCATCTTTCAGTCCACATAATGGCAAGTGGAGCACCGCTTGCCGAATTCATATGTTACAGACACCGAGATATTTGAGTACCAGTCGGTGTTCTTTATAAACGAGCTTTTGATCTGATAGAGATCTGAGAGCTCTCCGTCGACATGGTCGGAGAACACTTTGGTCATCGTAAACTCCAGACCGAGGTTCCAGCGCTCGCGGAGCTTGTATTTGATGCCGGCGCCCATGGGGATATTCACCCCGAAGGCGCTCTCGCCCCCGCAGGTGGCGAGCGTCACGCCCAGGCCCACAGTGAGATACGGGCTCCAGCGGCGCAATTTCTTATAGCTCTCCCCTATCCCGTAGCTGAAGAAGTTGAACTCCACGCGCCCTCCGAGGTCGTAGGCGGTGGATTTGAACGAATACTGAGCCTGCCCCGGGAGCACATCGTCCATATCGGCGGTGTCGCCGCTGAGGCTCATCACATTCAGGAGCGCACGCACCGCCCAGCGGGCGTCGGGCAGATAGCGCCACGACACACCCCCCGAGAAGCCGGGATGGCCGAAGATATTCGACGAAGCGTCGCCCAGATAGCCCGCCATCCCCACCTGAGCGCCGACATCGAAGCGATACGTCTCCTCCTGCGCCTGCAGCCGGGGAGCCGCAAGAGCCACAAGTGTGAACAGGATGACAAGGAGGCGTTTCATGCGCTGTTTTCGGGGAAAAATCGACGGTTATATTACTGTTTCGTTGCTTATGGTCGGAAATCTATGGGTTTGAAGTCTTTACCAAAGCGGACGGAAGCGGAAATGGTTCACCGCTCCGCGCCACATGTAGGGCGAGAGCGTGCCGTCGGCTGTATCGCCTCCGAAGAGGTAGAGGAAGGGGCACTCCCAGGTGTCCCAGTCGCCGTTGCCGCGCGACAGAGGCAGCTCCTGCAGCGCCAGGGGGCGCTTGACGGGCATGGCGGTCCAGTCGCCGACCATGCCGCGCGCCTGAGCGGGCCGGGGCATCACTGAGGAGAGCACCAGCAGGTCGGCATTGGCTATTGCCGGGATATATTCCGGGAGCAGAAGCTCGTCGAAAGCCTTCTGCCAGTTGAGACCGTAGTCGTAGGAGATGTAGACGTCGCGCCCTACGGTGCCCACGCCGTTGCGGCCGCCGATGGCGAGGATCACATCGCTCTCACGCACGCGCCAGCTGACGGTGTCGGTGCGGCATACGGTGTATTCAGCCACGGCATAACCCTCGGCAGCGGGGAGATTGTCGCCCATGAGCGCCCAGGAGGTGCCGTCGTAGGCCCAGGTAGCGCCGGTGAGGCGTCCGTTCTTGTCGCGGCCGCCTACAGTGACCACCTGCGGAGTCTCCGACCACTTGGAGTCGAGGGCTATGGCTCCGGCGTTGCCCGACAGGGGGAAACGGTCCTCCACCTCGGCGCCGTCGGCAGCCGAAGCCGGATAGGAGGCGTGCACATATTTGCCCCCGGCGGTCTTAACGCCCAGGAGGGTGGAGCCGTAAGGCACTGTTATGGAGTTCCACACCTCGCCGGTGTCGCTCCAGGAGCGGCCGTCGGCCGAAGCGAGCAGATGCCCGTCGGCTGCGAGGATGAAAAGCTGACTATCGGTAGCTGTGAGCGAGCGCACATCCACCTGCGAGGGGAAGGAGGGGGTGAAGCTGCTCCATTCGTTGTCGTAGAGGTTAGCCGACTCGGCCATGGAGCAAGTGCGGCCGCCGTCGGCCGAAGTGAGGCAGTAAGCCTTGTCGCCCATCCTCAGAGCGCGCTGCGACGAGGGTGCGGCAATGCTGCCCGGGAGCTGAGCACGGTTCACCTCGGCCCAGTAGAGCGAGTCGGGAGCCATGCGGTGCACATTGACACGGATGGTATAGTCGCGCTCATGCAGGCCGTCGCCCGACACCATGTGAAGCTTCACAGGGCCGCGGCTGAAGTCGATGGTGGTATTGCTGCTCGAGAGATAGTCTATCTCCTCCGTCCCGTTTTCCCCCTCAAAGGAAAGCTTCATCTGCGAAGCAGCGTCGGAGCTGATGGAGACGATCAGACTGTTGGTCTTGGTGCCCACCGGCAGCGAGTCGGCATTGTAGATCTGCGCCGACACCAGGTCGATGGAGAAAAACACCGAGTCGAGATTGTTGAGCACCGTGCGGTCGGCCTTGAGCGAGAAGCCGGTGATCGCCAGGCCGCTGAAGTCGAGCGGTTCGCTCTCATATGTGTCGTCGGAGTTGCACGAGGCCAGCGACGCCAGCCCGGCGAGCCCTACAGCAAAAAGGATATGTTTAGTTTTGTTCATAGAGGCGGTAAGCCTTGATACGTTATATTTCGGTTCATCCCCGGGGCGCAAAAGAGAGCGAGAGGCGACGCCATGGGATTTCAACTTGCAAAGTTAACAAGATTTTGCCAACTTCCGGCCAAAAGGGGGCCGAAAATTGGCTATCGAGGTATTCGTAAGCGTTACAAAATTATAATTTCCACCTTAAACGGCCAATCAAAGAGCGAGATTTAAATGTTTTTTTGATTCTTTTCACACCTGTTTGGCATAGGGGGATGGATGGGAAAAGCGGGGTTGCGGCCCGGGATGGGCTGCAACCCCGCTTTTGAGGGTTATTGCAACCTCAGCTGCCCGAGGGCAGCCGAGGCGATATTGACATTAAGGGATCAGCGCCGCATGGTGCTGCGGTTGAGGCGGGCGGCGTCGCCGGCGGGAGCCTTGGCTGCTACTCCGCTTGCATCCTCTTTGACGGGAAGGACAATCTTGGTAGGTGTATGCCAGTTGGTGTCTTCCCAGAGGAATACGTAGTCGGTGGAGCCGTTGATGCCGATCATCGGGTGGTTGATGGTGATCACGCCTTCCTCGAGCTTGTCGTTGAGACCCATCTCGATAACCTCATCCTTGGTGTAGGCGCGGTTGCCGTCCTTAGGACCATAATAGTTGGTCATCGCGAAGTCGGCGTTCATAGCCACGATTGAAGTCTCACCGTCGTCGAAGATCTGCTGCTCTTCGATGATTACGAAGTTGGGATCTTCGCAGTTGATGATAAGGTTGTACTGCTCGGGCCAGTTGGCAACAATCTCCGAAGGCCATACGCCGAATGCGTACGGGCCGACGAGGCGATACATGTTGGGGTTCTCGGTGTGCTGCTCCATCTCAACCTCATAGGTGAGAGCCGGGTAGCCGAAGTATTCGGCGATGAAGCCATCGGTGTATGTAGCTTTGCCAAGGCTCTCCCATTCGCTCGGAGCCCACGGGAAGATGAGGGTCCAGCCCTTCGAGGGCCAGTAGCCTTCGATGCCGGGCAGAAGCACGGTGAGGTTCTCGCCGAAGGAGATGCGGCCGTTCTGATATTCGCCGGCGCCGGAGAGCTTGCTGTAGGGGATATTCACTACGCCATCAGCCCATGTGAGGTTGGTCTGAGTCTTGTTGTAGCAGTAGTTGCAGGCGATCTTAATAGTGCCTTCTACACCTGAGTAAAACTTAACACCGGTATCATACATGAGCTGATAGTTGCCGTTCTTGTCGGAGAAGAACACCTCCGAAGGATTAGCTGCATTGATGTAGAGGTAGTTGGGATTGTCGAGCGGAAGTACATACTGGCCATAACCGCACTGCTCGTATGGACGGAGCAGACGGAAGAAGTCCTTTTTGATCGGGTGCTTCTGGCAGGTGACCTCGAACTCGATCTGACGGCCTGCAGTGGAGGGGGCGAGAATCACGTAGTCGCGAAGGATTACCGGACCTTCGGTGATGGTCTCCCACGGAGTGAACTGCACGGCGTAGTTGATGCTGGTGATGTAGTAGGGTGAAGATTCGCCGGCAACGGAAGTATTGAAGTTGTAGGCGACCATTTGGGTAAGGTTGCTTACCGAGCCGAAATAGAATGCGATATCGGTCTCACCCTCGCCGTCGGTGAAGTGTACGGGGATAGAAGCCTTGCCTGTGGTTGCATCGAAAACGGCACCCTCGGTGGGGGTGAAGACTGTCTGTGTGCTATTTGCATCATCCTTAGCTAACTGCACCTGACCGGCCGCGAGGGTCTGATCGAGGGGAAGTGTGGCTACTGTACCGATGGTGAACAGTGAGGTGGCATTGGTGCCATCTGCAGCGGAGAGAGTGACATCGACCGTGCCATCGCTTTCGCCCGATGTGTTCTGGCGATAAGCCTTGATGGTGAAGTAGCTGGCATCCTCCTCGAGGTCCACGTTGCTCTCGTCGTTGTCCGAGAAGTAAACGGGAGGAGTATTGACCGCCTCGGCGGGAGTGTACTCCACGTCGTCGCTGCAGGCGGTGAGGGCGAGGCCCATCACTCCTAAACCGAGAAATATTTTGTTGAATTTCATATTCTTGAAGTATAAACTTTGTTATGAAAAGTGATTTTCAGGTTCCGCTCCGCCCCGGTAGAGGAGGGGCGGAACCTTATGAGTGAAAACCCGGACGCAATCCGGAAAAGCAGACTTATTCGTAGTCAGCGACAGGACGGGGCTGCGAAGCGCCGTGTGTGCCGTCGACAATGAGCGGGTTGCGCTCGATCTCGGCCTGAGGAATGTCATAGAGGCGGACGAGGTCGTCGGGAGCTACCACGAGCACGAAGTTGGTGGGATAGCCACCGCCGCGGCGGTCGATAGGCTTCTGCAGACGCTGGATATCGGCGTAGGAGAGACCTTCGCCCCAGAACTCTATGCGGCGCTGATTCCACACGATGTCGCGGAACGACTCAAAGTCGCTTGCGTTGCAGGTGAAACCGGTGTCGCGGTAGCCGCGTACGAAGTCGTTGAGGGTAACGATGCCGGCGGCCAGATTGGTGTAAGCCTGGGCCTCAGCCTTGATGTAGTACATCTCCTCGATACGGATCCAGGGGAAGTCGATGGCGCCGCTTGTGCTGGGCATGTCTTCGGGAGCGCCGAACTTAACAGTAGCATAGGGCGGGAACTTCTCGTTGCCCACATCGGCATAGCCGCTCTTGATGTAGTTGGCATAGTTCTGAGGCAGAGCCGAAGAGGGGTTGCCCGAAGCGTCGAGCCACCAGCCCTTGCGGACGTCGGAGGTAGGTATCGACTCGTAGAGAGCCTTGTTGATGCAGCGGTAAACGCCTGCACCGGCATAGCCGGTGGTCTGGAAGCCGGTGGCGTGCGATGCCCAGCATACCAGGGTGCTATAGCGTCTCTCCGAATCATCGGCATAAGTGCCCCAGATGTAGTTCTCCTCGTTGATGTCGTCGAATCCGGGCACCGAAGCCTTGGAGGCACTGATGGGCTGGATGCCCTGAGCCTTGCCGA
This sequence comes from uncultured Muribaculaceae bacterium, assembly GCA_905207535.1. Taxonomy (GTDB): domain Bacteria; phylum Bacteroidota; class Bacteroidia; order Bacteroidales; family Muribaculaceae; genus UBA7173. Next base: position 10,407 of record CAJLLX010000033.1, read on the forward strand.
GCTCGATGGCCTTGTCGGCATCTTTCGCGGCCTGCTCGTAGTTGCAGCAGAAGAGGTTGGCGCGTGCGCGAAGTGCGTAGCAGGTGAGGTCGTCGGCAAATGTCTTGATGAGGTTGGGGGTTGAAGTGTTCATTGTCGAGCGGTTCACACGGTTGCCTTCGGGAATGTCAGCATTGTCGATGCTCTCGAATAGGCGGATAGCCTCGGTGAGGTCGTCGTTAATCTGCTCATAGACCTTGCGGACAGTGGCACGGGGGCAGCCGTTGACCGACACATCGTCCATATTCTCCTCGGTGATGATGGGGACACAGAGGCCGTCGGGGTTGGCGGCGTATGTGAAGGCATACATCTGGGCGAGGTTGAAGTAGCAATAGGCGCGGAAGGCGTAGCCCTGAGCGAGGTAATATTTCAGCTCGGTGTTCTCGGTGCCCTTGTCGATACCGGCAAGGAGGGTGTTGGCCGAGCGGATGGTGTAGTAGTTGTAGTACCAGCACATGAGGTTGAGGAAGTAGCGGCCGTTGAAGTCGCTCATCTCAAGTGCGGGAGAATACCAGTTGTAACCTACGTCGGCCGAAGACATGTCCATGCCGCGGCAGTCCTCGGCCAGGAAGCTCGAAGGCAGACCGTAGTCGATATGGTTACCAAAGATGGTATTGAAATTGATTAGCTGCTGAGGCAGGGCGTTGACGCCGGCTGCAGCGAGTGCAGGATTCTGATCCACAGCATCTTTCTTCTGTTCCTCGGTAGCCACTCCGCCGTTGGGGAGCTGGTCGAGGTCGTTGCAGGCCGTAAAGAGCGACCCTGCTGCCAGAAGCGACAATAATATTTTGGATTTTTTCATTTTAGTCTCTTGATTCCAGGTTCGTTATTTACGTATCAGAAAGTCACGCGGATACCGCCGGAGATGTTGCGCATCAGCGAGTAAGCACCGTTGCTCATGCTTGCCATGGATGTACGGGGATCAAGACCCTTGCGCTTTGTCCAGATGGCCACATTGTCGGCAGCGCCGTAGATGCGGACTCCCTCAAGGAAGATCTTGCGGGTCCACTTGGCGGGGAGGGTGTAGCCCAGAGTGATATTCTGCAGCGAGAGGTAGTTGCTGCTTACGAGGAAGAAGTCGCTCTCCTTATCGCCGAAGTCGTAGGTGTTCTGAGCATTGAGCTGAGGAATGTTGGTATTGGGGTTCTCGGGTGTCCACTGCTCGAGAGCGTCGACGTGCCAGTTTTTGCCGAGCGACTGAGTTTTGCCCGAGTGCATGAGGCTGGCGTAGCCGTAGTCGTACATCTTACCGCCGAGCTGGTAGCTGAACTGTACGCTCAGGTCGAAGCCGTAGGCGTTGAGGGTGGTGCCGAAGCCGCCGTAGAAGGTAGGCAGGGTGTTGCCGGTCATCTGACGGTTGGTGTCGTAGGCTATGTCGTAGTTGTTGCTCTTGTATTCATTGCCTTCATCGTCGCGGGCCCAATAGAGAGCCTCGCCGGTAGCGGGGTCAACGCCGGCATATTTGGGCAGATAGTAGTTGTAGACCGACTCTCCCTCCTTGAGGATGCGGAGACCGGTGATGATCTGACCCTTCACGTCGGGGTGCAGCTCGATGATGCGGTTCTTGAGCCAGGTGCCGTTGAAGTTGATCTCCCATGTGATGTCGCGTGTGGAGATGGGACGGCCGGTAAGCTCGATCTCTATACCGGAGTTGCGGATAGAGCCCACGTTCATAGGTATGGAGGAGAAACCGTTGGTAGGAGCCACAGGCTTGTTGTAAAGCATGTCGGAGGTTTGACGGAGGAAGTACTCTACGGTACCCGACAGGCGCTCCTGGAAGAAGCTGAAGTCGACGCCGGCGTTCCAGGCGTTGGAGGTCTCCCATGTGATGTCGGGGTTACCCTTCTGAGCGAGGTTACCGTCGGACCAGCTGTCAGTGCCTTTTACATCATAGATATCCTCATAGTAAGGAGCTTTAAGGTCGAGGTTATCGTTACCCTGCTGACCGTAAGAAGCCTTCACTTTCAACATGTCGATCCATGTAACATCCTGCAGGAATGTCTCCTTGGCTGCGTCCCAGCCGAGAGATGCGGAGAAGAAGTTGCCCCAACGATGCTTGGGAGCGAAGTTGGAAGAAGCGTCGCGACGGAAGGAAGCCTCAACGAAGTACTTGCTGTCGTAGTCGTAGTTGAGACGTCCGAAGAAGCCGCGGGTGGAGTAGCCCGACGAACCGCCGCCGCTGATACGGTTGGCGTTGTTGAGGGTATTGTTCACAGCCCAGCTGTTGGGGTCGTAGAGGTCGTAACCGGCAGCGTAAACTACCTCGGAGTTGCGCTCATAGCTTTCATAACCGATCATGATGGCGCCGTGGTGCACGTCGCCGAAAGTACGGCGGTAGTTGGCCAGGGCCTGGATGTTGAGGCCGCGGAGGCGAGACTGCTGCTGCTGAGCCAGACCGTTGTGCTGAGCGTAAGCGCCGTAGAAGCGGTTGTAGACATTGTGGTGACGGGTGTTGTCGAGGAAGTAACCGATGGTACCGGTCACGTTAAGGTTTTCGATAGGAGTGATGGTGGCGTACCACTTGGCGTCGAGCACATCCATGAGGCTCTCCTGCTTGTCGTAAAGGAAACCCGAGGTGGGGTTACCGCCCGACATGTAGTTACGGTAGGTGCCGAGGACATACTTGCCGTCGCCATAGTCGTAGATAGGCTTGCCGAGGTTGGCATCATACATGATGTTGCCGGCGGCGTCGCGCACGTAGATAGGATAGATGGGGGCCATGTTGTCGATCATGGCGAATGCGTTGCCCGAGGAGATGGATTCTCCGGCTTCCTGTCCCGAGGGGGCCTGCATGTTAACATAGTTGTAGCTGATGCTGGTGCCTAATTTCAACCATTTTTTGGCCTGATATTCGGCGCCGATGCGCGAAGACAGACGCTGGTAACCTGAGCCTTCGATGATACCTTCATCTGACAGGTAACCTACGCTGCCGTAGAAGTTGAAGCGGTCGGTACCGCCGGTGACGGAGAGGTTGTACTCCTGACGCAGACCGTGGATGAAGGTCTCTTCATACCAGTCGTCGGGGGTGATATAGTTGCCGTTAGGTGTCACGCGGCCCATAGTGGCGTTGGGGTTGAGCTTGCCGTTGGTGCCGATGAGGAGCTGGCCGGCTGGCACGTTCCAGATGTTGTATTGGCGTCCGAAGGCCTCGTCGAGGGCAGCGTTGGCGCGGAGGTTCGACTCGCGGGCATCGTAGCCGTTGATGTCGTGGTAGCCGTTGTAGAGGGCGCTGTAGGCGGTCTCATAATACATGCGGGGATCGGTGATCACGTCGTAGCCCTTGATCTGGCGGGCGTTGGCACCCCAGCGGGCGTCGAGGGTGATCTTGGCGTCGCCCACTTTGCCTCGCTTGGTGGTGATGAGGATCACACCGTTGGCACCGCGGGCACCGTAAAGGGCAGCGGCAGCGGCGTCCTTAAGGACGGTCATCGACTCGATGTCCATGGTGTTGAGGGTGGCGATGCCACCGTCGAAGGGCATGCCGTCAACTACATATAGAGGTGTGGTGGTGCCGAAGATGGTACCGATACCGCGGATGCGGACTGTAGGAGCGGTACCGGGCTGGCCGTTGGCAGTGGTAATCTGCACACCCGACATCGTACCGGAGAGTGCACTCACAGCGTCGGTGACCATGCGGCCCTCGATCTCGTCGGCCTTGATGACCGAAGCCGAACCGGTGTAGGCCGATTTTTTAGCAGTACCGTAAGCCACGACCATAACCTCGTCGAGGCTGTTCTCATTGTCGGAAAGCGAGATTGTCATTCCATTCTGCGGGGTGACAGTCTGCGCTATCATGCCGACATAGGAAACTACCATCTTGTGCACATTGGCAGGAATGTTGATGGTAAACTTTCCGTCGATGTCGGTGGCGGTTCCCTGACCGCCGCCCACCGGCATCACCGTCGCGCCGGCGAGGGGCTCGCCGTCAGCGGCGGACACGACAGTACCGGAGATGGACCGGGTCTGTGCCAGAGCACATACCACAGCCAAAAGGACTGTCGTCAGTAATAGAAACAGCTTTTTCATACACTATAATTAATTAAACATAAAGAGTTAGATAATGCTTGATTGAATGGGCCTCGGGGCCCGCGGAGAGATGATTGGCGGGGGACGGAGAGCGCCGGCTCTCCGGCAGCGACCCCGAGGGAGGAGAGAAAGGTGATGAAGTTTGAAAACTGTTAAAAAGCGACAAAATTGCACGCCGCGATGCCCGACCGCCGCATGTGTATGCCTCTTTTCGCTCCTTTCTGCCACAAAGATAAAACAAAATGTCAAGAAAATAAACACTTGAGCACCACTTTTGTCGGCCTTTAACTAAATCCGATGACGTGTTGCAAAACATATTTTCAAAACATAATTATACAACAATCATTATATCAGCGCTTTACGGAATGATTTTCAAAATTGTATTCCGCAGGTTTTGAAAGATTAAAAAAATGTTAAACTTTTAACTTAAATTTCAGTTAATACCAAAATCGCCGCTCCGACTGCACATTTTGCCGCCTGCCGGCGCCCGGCGGCGACAGGCTCAAAGCCGGGTGTAGAGAAATCAGCAATGGTTAAAAATGAAAAAATATGTGATTTAGGCGAGAATTTTGTCGGATTGACTGAAAGTAAATTACTATCTTTGCAAAATGCCGGACCAAGCGAGCCATGCATTTCAAAATGACAAGCCCACGCCCCCCGGCCGCCGATATCCGCTCCGCTGCGTAGTATCGCCGCAAAGCACACACGCGCACTTCATCATACTTGCTACAAACATCATCAAAATACACCTATATTATATATAAGGACCAGTTATGAAGAGAAATCTACTTGCAATCGGACTGCTTGCCGCCGCAGGGCTTGGCTTCGGTGCCACCGCGCAGTCGAAAATCAACGGCTCGGGCCGACTGATGCTCGACGCTTACCACGCACAGACATCTGCAAGAAAGGCAGCCGCCAAAGATTTGAAAAAGACAATGATCGTGACCCTCAACGAGGGTGCCACATCCGAGGCGCTCACCGCCATCGGAGCCGAGATCTACCACGATTTCGGCGATATACTCATCATCGGCTTCCCCCTGAGCCGCGCCGAGGAGCTTTCGGCCCTCGACGAGGTGAAGGCTGTGGAGTTCGGTGCCCGCAGCCAGGCCAAGATGGACGTGGCCCGCGATATCACCGGCGTTGACGGCATCCAAGCCGGCACCGCCGACGGCCTCAGCGGCACCGCCTACACCGGCAAGGGGGTGAATGTGGGCCTCTATGACTCGGGGCTCGACCCCAACCACGCCGCCTTCCGCCATGCAGACGGCAGCTCGCGCGTCAAGGCCGTGTATGTGATGCACGACGGCAAGGCCGACGAGGAGTATCTCACCCCCCAGCAGATCTCCACCTTCCAGACTGAGGACAACACCGAAACCCACGGCACACACGTGCTCGGCATCATGGCCGGCTCCAACGACGTGCAGGGCCGCTACGCACAGACCGGCAAGAGCGGCGTGCAGAACGGCATCATCCCCTACTACGGCGTAGCTCCCGAGGCCGACATCATCATCGGCTGCGGCGACTTCTACAACGAGGAGATCCTCCGCGGAGTCACCACTGTCGTAGAAAAAGGCAAAGAGCTGGGACAGCCCACAGTGGTCAACCTCTCGCTGGGCAGCAACGTAGGCCCCCACGACCCCAACAGCGCCACCTGCAAGCTGCTCGACCGCCTCAGCAACGATGCGATCATCTGTATCGCAGCCGGCAACGAGGGCGAACACAACATTGCCGTGAGCAAAAACTTCGCCCTCTCCACCACCTTCAACACCTTCATCAGCCCCGCCACGATGGACAACGCCAGCGTGATGTACAGCTGCGAATTCTGGGGCAACAACTCCGACGCCTTCGAGCTTGACCTCGTGGTCTACGACAAGTCGACCAACAAGGTAGTGGACAAGCATACCATCAAGAATCTCGACGGGCGCTCCTACACCTGGAACAGCACCACCAGCACCGCCCTCAAAAACTATTTCGCCACCGGCGCCACAGTGGATGTGACCTCGAAAGTCGACGAGAACACCGGCCGCTACTATGTCTCCATGTTCAACCGCCTGCAGGGCACCTCGGGCGCCATGCGTTTCGGCGTGAACATCCGCGGCAAGAAGGGCAACTCCATCGCCGGCTACGTGAGCGCCTTAAACGCCTACAGCCAGGACTACGTATGCTTCTCCGACGAAGGTATCCGCGGCTACGTGCCCGGCACCCCCGACGGCTCGATCAACGAGATGGCCACCGGCAAGCGCGTGATCTCCGTAGGCTCCTACAACAGCCGCGTAGCCTCCACCCCCTTCCTCAACGGCTCGTCGTATTCCGGAGGCGGCACACGCAACGACATCTCCACCTTCTCGTCGTACGGCAACACCTCCGACGGCCGCTCGCTGCCTCTGATCTGCGCCCCCGGATCACAGGTGACATCGGCTGTAAGCGGTTGGTGCACAGAGTTTAACGACCCCGTGCGCGAGGACGCCGTGGTAGCCAACTCCACCGTCAACGAGCGCAACAACCCCTACTACCCCATGCAGGGCACCTCGATGAGCTCACCCTTCGCCGCCGGCACCGTGGCCCTCTGGCTGCAGGCATGGCCAGAGATGACCGCCGAGGAGTGCCAGACCATCATGGCCGAAACCGCCATCAAGGACAGCTACGTGAACACCAGCGACGTCATCAAGGGCCGCCGCTGGGGCAACGGCAAGCTTGACCCGCTCGCCGGCCTCAAGCTCGCCATCAAGCGCAGCGCCTCGATCGACGGCGTCGGCGCCGACGACAAGGACCAGAACCTCGTGATCCGCCCGCTCGGCGACGGCAGCTACGAAGTGGCATGGGTAGGCAGCGACCGCATCAGCGTGGACGTCTACAGCGTCTCCGGCGCCAAAGTGCTCGCCGCAGCCGCTCAGGGCGACACCGCCACCCTCGACACCTCGGCCCTCCAGCCGGGAGTGTATGTGGTCAATGTCGCCACCACCGCCGGCAGCCAGAGCCGCAAGCTCGCCGTGCGCTAACGGCGGGGG
>CAJLLX010000034.1 GCA_905207535.1 uncultured Muribaculaceae bacterium
CCCTAACCCCTAACCCCTAACCCCTAATCCCTAACCCCTAACCCCTAATTACCTGTTGCATTCGTCCACGCTTCCGGTCATGGGAGCGCTGTCGAGGGCCTTGTAGTAGCTTTTCATGGTTTCTTCGGCCATAGCCTGGTCGTTGAAACGCTTCACATATTCCTTTCCCTTGCGGGCGATCTTATCCCTTGTCGAGGGATAGTTGATGATTTCTTTGACGGTGTTGATCCACTCCTCCACGTCGTCGGGCGATACCGCCGGTGTGTCGGGGCCGCCGGCTTCTTCGAGGCACGAGCCGGTGGCCACCACTACGGGCGTGCCTACGCTGAGGCTCTCGATCACGGGGATGCCAAATCCCTCGTAGCGAGAGGTGTAGCTCGAGCAGTAGGCTCCGGCATACAGGGCCGGAAGGTCGGTGAAAGCGGCGTTGTCGATAAATTTCACACGGTCGCCCATGTTGTACTGGCGCACATACTCGTCGATGGTATGGGCATACTGCGTGCGGCGCCCTACGAGCACCACATCGAAGTCGTCGGGGAGCCCGCGCACACCGCGCACACATTCTATCTGGTTTTTGCGGCTCTCTATCGTGCCCACGCTGATGATGTAGGGGCGCTCGAGGCCGTATTTCTTCTTCACTGCCGCGATCTCCGCTGCCGTCGGGGTGCGGTGAAACTGGCTGTGGCACCCCTGGTACACCACGTCGATCCTGTCGGGGTCGGTGCCGTAGTCGCTCACTATGTCGCGCTTGGTGCACTCCGAGATGGCTATGATGCGCGAGGCGTGGCGGCAGGCGTGGCGAAATTTGTAGTCGTAGATCTCGCGGTCGATGGCGTGGTAGTTGGCGGGGCACCGGCGGAAGATGAGGTCGTGGATGGTCACCACCGACGCTATCCCGCTCCCGAGATTCAGAGGCAGCTCACCCGAGAGGCCGTGCATCAGCTGTATTTTGTCGCGCTCGAGCTGAGCTGCGATGCCGCTCACGCGCCATATCGACGATACTGCCTTGCCAAGCTTGGTGTCGGGTGCGGACAGATACACATTCGGGCGCTCCAGCAGCGGCTCCAGCCGCTTGTTGGCCTGCATCACCGGTGTGTACAGCACATAGTCGTTCTCGGGGTAGCGCTTCGACAGCACATCCACGAGCAATCGCGAGTAGTTGCCCAGTCCGGTGTTGTTCATCACGGCCCGTTTGCCGTCATATCCTATCTTCATCCGTCGGTATTATCTGTTTGGTGAAATAGTTGCGGTGAGTAGTGACGCCGGTCACTTCTCCTCGTCGGGGTCGTGCATCGGTATCTGACGCATGATCGAATTGTCGAGCGAGATCAGCGTCTCCGTCCCGGTCACCCCGGGTATCATCTGTATCTTCTTGTTGAGCAGCTCCATAAGGTGCTCGTTGTCGCGCACGAAGAGCTTGATGAGCATCGTGTAGGGGCCGGTGGTGAAGTGACACTCTATCACTTCGGGGATCTTCTCAAGCTCGGGCACCACGGTGCTGTACATAGCGCCGCGCTCCAGGTTCACACCGATATAGGTGCAGGTGCTGTAGCCGAGCAGTTTGGGGTTCACTGTGTATCCGCTGCCGGTGATGATGCCGAGCTCCACCATGCGCTGGATGCGCTGATGGATGGCGGCGCGCGACACTCCACACACCTGCGCCACATCTTTCGACGGGATGCGCGCGTTGTGCATTACTATCGATAGTATCTTCCGGTCAAGGTTGTCTATGCAGCCCAGGCGGTCCATAACTCTTCTTTGTGCTTCCTCGTGTTTGTTTTTGCTTCGTCGTATTCGTATTTATGGTCAACGGCCGCTTGTCGGGCTTTTTTTTTAACCTCCTGATGTAGCCGTCAATTGGCGCAAATTTACCAAAAAAATCTGAATTGACTAACATTTTGACAAACTATTTGTGGATGTTTTGGCCAAAAGATATTCGCTCTGCGCCTCATTGCGCTTTTTGACCGCGTTTCCGACATTCTGCTCTGCTTAAAATCTGTAAGCGTTTCCTCCCCTATTCCCCTTTTTATTTCTTAATCAGCACGGGCGCTTTCCCGTTGGGCAGATACTCGAGCTCTTCCACATGCTCTATCGTCACATTCTCGCGTCCGAGCATGGCACGGCCGTAATATTCGAGCATAAACTCTTCGTCGCCCTCCGTGGTGTATCCCTCGCCGGGGATGATGCGCACGGTGAGCTTGCCCGGCTGCGTCTGCACAAACTGCACTCCCTCGGCGTGGAGGGAATATTCATCGTGGATTTCGATGGAGCTGATGTTGATGGCGGTGCCGTCCGTTCGCTCCACCATGGTCTGCTCGCGGCGCCCCTCCAGGCGGTCGAGGATCTCTTTCTCCACGCCGTCTATCAGCCGCCGCTCGCCGCTCTTGCGGGCGTAGTCGCCGGTGCGGTAGCGCAGCAGGGGCATGGCGCGGTTGTAGAAGGTGCTTCCGACCAATTCCCCCTCCATGGCGTCGCGGCCGTCGGCGCCTATCACTTCGCAGAGGCCGTAGCCGGGCTCTATGGCGAAGGTGGGCGCGCCGTCGAGCTGCTCTATGAAGATCAGTTTCTCGGTGTGGCCGTAGTGGGTGGCTACGTCTATCCCCAAGGTGTCGTGGAGATAGCTGTAGGTCTGCGGGGGCACGCTCTCGGAGGTGAGGATGGCCAGGCGGATGAAGCGGGTGTCGAGCCCGAATTTGCCAAACTGGCGCATGGTCTTGATCACGGCCGAGGGGTAGCCGTAGACGATCTTCACGCCGTTGCGGCGCATCACGCGGTGCATCATCCGCATGTATGCCTCGTCGCTGCGCATGCCGTCGAAGATGATCTCGCGCGTGGCGGGGTTCACCAGATAATCGCGCCCGGCGGGGAGCTCTTTGCGCCGCATGGTGGCGCGGATGCCGCTGTGGTAGCCGTGGCGGTCCCACAGGCGGGTCAGATACGCCATTTCGGTCACGTAGCGGTCGGCGGGGATCATAAATTTCATCGGGCGTCCCGAGGTGCCGGAGGTGCGTAGCTCCACATGCGGCAACCTCTCGACCTCGTCGGAGATAAAATCCTCATAATTAGCCCTTACGGTGTCTTTGTCGATAAAGCCGAAGACGCGCTTGAAGTCGGCCGTGCTCTCTATCTTCGCGCCTTTGTAGCGCTTGCGGTAGTAGGGCACATGCTCTATGGCGTAGTTGGCCATCTCCACGAGCTTCTGCTCGGGGTCGATTGAGGGGATCGACTTGCGGAAACGCCGCATGCGCGGCCCGTAGACCAGTGTGCCCAGGCGGTTGAGGTGCAGCAGCGGCAGCATCAGCCACGCCGGCGCTTCCTGCAGCTTGTTTTTTATGAAGTCGGCGGCTCTCATCGGCGTTGCCCCTTCTCCCGTTCGGTGAAATATTTGTCATAGGCTGCCAGGAGGGCCTTGGAGGTGTGTTCCCAGCTCAGCTTGTTGACGATCCTGTCGCGACCGATGGCCGACATCTCGGCCCGCTTCTCGGGGTCGTCGAGCAGCTCGGCCACTTTCCGGGCCAGGTCGGCGGCGTCGTTGGGCCGCGCGTAGAGCGAGGCTCCTTCGGCCGAGTGGCGCCCTTCGGTGAGGTCAAACTGCACTATCGGCTTCCCTAAAGCCATGTATTCCAGAATTTTGTTCATCGTCGACTTGTCGTTCATCTCGTTGTATTCGTCAGAGTTGACGCACACGTCGGCGGTGTTGAGGTAGGCGAGCAGTTTTTCGTCGCTCACTCGCCCGGTAAACTCTACGATGTCGTCGAGTCCCATCTCCGAGCACTGCTTGCGCAGCTGCGCCAGGTGAGGACCGCCGCCCACTATTCCCCAGAATATGTCGTCGCGACCCATCTCGTCGCGCAGATATTTCGCTGCCTTCAGCAGGTACTCTATCCCCTCCTGTTGGCCTATAACACCCAGATAACCAACCATATACTTGCGTCCGCGCTTTATCTCGGGCTTCGGCGGCTGTATCTTCAGGCGCTCAAGCCTCGGACCGCTGCGGAGCACCCACACCTTCTCGGGGTCCATGCCGCCGCGCTCTATCGCTATCTTCTTGTAGCTCTCGTTGGTCACGAAGGCGAAGGTGCAGTGGCGGTAGGTCTGACGCTCAAGCCAGAGCTGGCTCTTGTAGAGCAGCCCTGTCTTCTTGCCGAATTTCGCCTCGAACAGCTCGGGGCAAATGTCGTGATGGTCAAACACATAGTCCACCCCCTTGCGACGGAAGGGGAGTGCCACCATGTAGATGTCGTCGGGCGGATTGCATCCGTGGATCACATCGAACCCCACCTCGCGGTACACCTTGCGGGCCAGCCGGTATTCCTCCTTCAGCGCAGTGAAATACTCGCGGGCATACCCCACCGCGCCGTTCCCCTCGGCGGGGAGGTCGTGGCGGTAGATGTTCACTCCGTCGAGCTTCTCATATTCCTTGTCGTAACCCTTCCCTTTGGGGCATATCACCGACACCGTATATCCGTTGGCGGCAAGCGTCGTGGCCTCCTGCCACACGCGTGTATCAAACGGCACCGGCAGGTTCTCCACTATTATTAATACTTTCCTTTCTTTCATTTCTGTTCTGTTCCCTTTCATTATCCCCTTTTTATTTCTACTTTTCCCGATCCCTTTCTCCCCTTGAGCCTCAGCGCTTTGGTTCGGACTAGTTCTCCATATTCAGGGGCTATTTCCACATCCTCCACGCTCAGCTTGCCGCTGTCGGCCGTCAGTGTCCACCTTCCTATCCTTGCCGAGCGGCCGTCGGGCGCCACGTCCACCTCTACCCCCGCGCTCACTATAAAGCTGGTGACATCCGCCTCCTGCAGCCCGCTGTCGGTGATGGCGAGCATGCCCGTAGCGGTGTCGAAGCGGAAAGTGCGGCCTATCCGCCAGCCGTCGGCCATACGCGCCGAGCACTCGGCCACAGCCACCACTCCCTCCATGCGTGCATCGTTGAGCCACGCCGCTCCCCGCTTACCCCACAGGAACGCTCCGCGCATCTCCCCCTGCGGGTGGCCGCTCACTGCTATTGTGTTGTGCATCAGCTCGCTGCGCCGCAGGTCGCGGTCGGTTGCGCCGCAGTGGTAGAGATATGTGCCCCCGTCGGTGAGCAGCGGCTCCCCGTTGTCGTACAACTGGAAGCTCAGCATATCGGCATGCGCGTGGGCCGCGATGCTGCCGAACCCCATCGGGGCGCAGTCGATCATCACCGTCGCTCTGTGCAGCTCTCCGGCCCGGGGCTGAGCGCGCATCGTCACAAACCCCGTCACCTTCTTCCCCTTTTTATCTTTCACCTCCCCGGCGCTATACACCTCCAGGGCCTTCAGGGGCAGCGGAGCGATATCTGCCAGGCGCTTCAGCTGCTGCTCGGTGTTGAGCGCCTTGATCGTCGGCTCCACTATCCCGAAGTCGGCATACACCTCCGGCTTATCCCATGTCAGCATCGTGGCTCCCTGGAGCAGATAGCGGTAATAGTCGAACTGCGGGCCGGTAAGGTTGAGCAGTAAGCCTTTGTCGCTGTCGCCAAACTCGATGGCGGTGCTATCCGAGGCCATGCTCCCCTTGGCAAACCGCGCCCACTTTCTCATCGCCGCGTACCACGATAGCGGCACATTGCGGTGACAACCCAGCAGCGCTTCTGTCGCCAGCATATATGCCTCCATGGCAAAGGTGTGATAATGAAGCGACACTTCCTTGTTCACTCCCCCCTCTGAAAATTGCAGCGGTATCTGGTGTTTCAATTCGCGGTTGGCCTCGAATACTATCTCATCGTCGCCGATAAAGCACCCCACTATCACTATTGCCGCCAGTTCCACCAGCAGGTGATTGTTGGCCGACGAATAGCGGCTCCGGTGGTCGCGCACGTACCACATCATATTTTCCGCTCCCGTCGACAGCTTGCGCACCACCTCCCGGCACACCCGCAGGTCCTCCTCCCCGATTTCCACCCCTTCTCCGGCGACGGGTTTCTCCGCCTTTATCATTTCGCTGTCGAGAGCGTCGATAAGTATCTGTGCCGTATAGGTCCATTGTATGGCGCGGATGGCCACCTCCATGACGCTCGTCCACGCTATGCCGTAGAGCATCGGATTTTTCTTGGTCCAGTCATCTATCTGACCATCAAGCTCGTAAAGATACCTTTTGTCCTTGAGGCGTGTGAAATTCAGCGCCAGCCTCGGCCAGTGGAGATGCCTGTTTTTCTCCCACGCCAGCCGTGCATCGCCCAACTCATCCCTCTGCTTGTATCTCAGGTCATACGCCCACTCAAGCGGCCATTCTTTCCGCTCTTCCCCCTCCGGCGCCTTCCCCTTGTCGTTCCCTTTCCCTTTTTTCGCTCCCCCTATGTCTCCTTTCCCGGCTATTGCTACCCCTCTATCTCCTTTTGCTTCCCCTGTGTCTTTTTTCGCTTCCCCTTTTTCTTCTTTACCCGCTTTTGCGGGGTTTTTGTCGGCATCTTTGCCCCATTCTGCGCGGTGCCAGTCCTCCACATGCAGGTCTTCCACGGTTTCCTCCGTGGCGTGTGCCAACTCCGACACTCTCAGCACCGTTTCCTTCCTCCACACCGTAAAATCTTCACTCTTACCCCTGTATCCGCCGCGTCGTACGGAGTCTTCCACCCTCACAGCCACTTTCCCCCTCGCGTTCCTATTCATTTTTTCGGCATATTTCAGCCATTTCGCCCTGTATTCATCTTCATGAGGCGTATATTCCCCCTTAGGGGTATATAAAAGCGCTTCGGCGATATTGGTATATTCGCCGAATCGCTCCATTTCCTTATGTTGCAGCCATTTTTGCTGCAGGCGCCAGGCCACTTCTGCCGCCGACATCGCCTTGAGTCGGTTCACATACCAGCCTATCCGCTTCATCATTCCGTTACCCATACATACTATCCTCCTCTCCCCCTTCCCCTAAAGCCCAAGGCCTCATTTCCTTCCCCCTTGTCTGTTCAGTGATCACGCGAGCTCGCGTGATCTCCGCCTCGCTCCCTTTCCTAAGACCTAAAGCCTAAGACCTAAAGCCTAAGACCTAAAGCCTAAGACCTAAAGCCTAAAGCCTCAAGCCTCTCTCCCCTCTATCCTGCAAATATACCACATTTTTTCCATTCCTGCAACCAGCCCCTCCTTCCCGGCCCTGTCGTAAAAAAAAATAGGAGGGGTGCCGGAGTCTGCCGGCACCCCTCCAGAGGGTAGCTATTGTTATGGCTTATTTTGCAAGATTTTTGTCATTGCGCTTGTTGGTGAGGTAAGCCACCGGAGTTGCAATGAACATGGTCGACAGCGTACCGGTGATCACACCGAACAGCATCGCGAAGATGAACGAGCGGATCGAGTCGGCGCCGAGGATGAAGATGCAGAGCAGCACGAGCAGCGTCGAAGCCGAGGTCATGATCGTACGACCCAGAGTGCTGTTGAGCGACTTGTTCACCAGCGTGAAGAAGTCTTGCTTGGGATACAGACCGATGTTCTCACGCACACGGTCGAATACCACCACCGTATCGTTGATTTGATAACCGATTATGGTCAGGATCGCAGCGATGAAGGTCTGGTCGATCTCCATGGCGAACGGCAGGATGCCCCAGAAGAGCGAGTAGAAGCCGATGATGGAGAAGGCGGTGAAGGCCACGGCGGCAAGAGCGCCCAGCGAGAAGGCCACGTTGCGGAAGCGGAGCAGGATGTAGAGGAACATCGCGATGAGCGACAGGATCACGGCTACATATGCCTTGTTGCGCATGTCGTTGGCCACGGTCGGACCTACGGTCTGCGACGACAGGATGCCCTGGGTCTCGTCAAGTGTCGAGAAGTCGTCGTAGGTCATACCCTCGGGCAGCAGCCCGTCGGCCTTGAAGGTGTTGTAGAGCTTGTCGGCGATTTCGGCCTCGATGTCCGAAGCGTCCTCGCTGCTCTTGATCTTATAGTTGGTGGAGATACGCACCTGGTTGGAGTTCTCGATGGTGATCACCGACACTGCGGCGGTCTCACCCTCGGCGTTGAATACCGGAGCGAGGATCTCCTGAAGGTGGCCGGTCTCCACGGGCTTCTCAAACTTTACTACGTAGTTACGGCCGCCGGAGAAGTCGATACCCTGGTTGAGGCCGCGCACAAACAGCGAGATAACCACGATCAGCACGAAGGTGCCGATGATCGAGAAGGCCACCTTGCGGGCGCCGAGGAAGTTGAAGTTGGAGTTGTTGAACATCTTCTTCGAGATGCCGGTAGAGAAGGTGAGGTTCTCGAAGGGTTTGTGCTTGGCGCCTACGATGAAGATGATACGGGTCAGATATACTGCTGTGAAGAACGAGCAGACGATACCGATGATCAGCGTGGTGGCGAAGCCCTTGATAGGACCTGTGCCGAAGAAGAGCAGGATCACACCGGTGATGATCGAAGTGAGGTTCGAGTCGAAGATGGCCGAGAAGGCGTTCGAGTAGCCGTCGGCGATAGCCGTGCGCACTGTCTTGCCGTTGCGCAGCTCCTCTTTGGCGCGCTCGAAGATCAGCACGTTGGCGTCAACCGCCATACCCAGCGCGAGCACGATACCGGCGATACCGCTCAGTGTCAGCACTGCCTGGAACGAGGCCAGGATACCGAAGGTGAAGAAGAGGTTGCAGATAAGTCCGAAGTTGGCGATCAGGCCGGGGATCAGACCGTAGATGCAGCACATGAAGATCATCAGCAGCACCAGCGCTACCACGAACGACCATATACCCGATTCGATAGCCTGCTTACCCAGCGACGGGCCGATGACCATATCGGAGATGATGTCGACCTTGGCGGTCATCTTACCGCTCTTGAGCACGTTGGCAAGGTCCTGAGCCTCCTCCACGGTGAAGTCGCCGGTGATCTGCGAGCGGCCGCCCTCGATCACCGAACGGATGTTCGGGTAGGAGTATACCAGATCGTCAAGCACGATGGCCACGGGGTGGCCGATGTTGCGCTGGGTGATGCGGGCCCAGTCGCGGGCACCGTCAGAGTTCATTGTCATCGACACTACGTTGCCCTGCATCTGGTCGTAGTCGCTCGAGGCGCTGATCACGCAGCTGCCGTCGAGGGCCGGGCCGCCGTTGGTGGCGCGGAGGGCAATCAGCTGATAGGTGTCGAGCTGGCTCTCTTTGCCGGTCACGGTGTCGTTGAAGTTCACCGGAGTCGGCTTCACGCTCCAGCGCAGCTTCAGGTTGGAGGGGAGGTACTGCTTACCTTCGGGGCTGTTGATCATCGCGTCGATGTTCTCGCGCTCCTTGGCGGTGGCGATACCTAAGATAGGAGTAGCGTCGGAGTTGATCATCAGGAAGTGCTCACGCAGGCCGCTGCCGTTCTTGGCGCGCATGGCCTGGTCGAGCTGTGCCAGCTGACCGGTGATCTCGTTGGCGGCGTAGCACTCGTAAAATTCCAGGTTGGCCGAGCGCTGCAGCAGCTCGCGCACACGCTGATGCTCCTTCACGCCCGGAAGCTCCAGAAGGATCTGCCCGTCGTTGTCCTGAAGCACCTGGATGTTGGGCGATACCACGCCATAGGCGTCGATACGGCTGCGGAGCACGTTCGTGGCCGAGTTGTTCACACGGTCCTTAACCTCGCTCTTCAGAGTTGAGGTCACCGCGTTGTCGTCCTGACCCGGCTTTACGATGCTGTTGAACACCACCGAGAAGTCCGCCTGCTTGTTGAGCTTGCGGTATTCCTTTACAAAGGTGCCCACGTAGTCCGATGAGTGGTTGCCACCGATGATCGAGTCGGTGTTGGCCAGAGCCTGGTCAAATGCGGCGTCGGCATCGGCGTTTTTCATCGAGCGGAGCATGTCGGGCATCGACACCTGAAGGATCACGTTCATACCGCCCTTCAGGTCAAGACCCAGACCTACGCCCCACTTCTGCACTTCATTGTAATTGTAACCCAACCATACAGGCTGCTTGCTGATTGAGTCGATGTAGGCTTTGTAAGCCTTGTTGTACTGCTCGGAGTTTTTGCCTTCGGCGCCTGCTACGGTCATAGCATACTGTTCTGCTTTTTTCTCCTGCTTGCTGCTCACCATGGTGAACGACAGGTAAAACAGACACACAAGCACCAGGAAGATTGCGATTACACCCGCAATGATGCTTCCGAGGGTTCCTTTGCTTTGCATGTGGTTTGTTAAAATCTGTTTTGTTATGTTATTATTTTTTATTTCCGATCTCTGGGCAGCCTATCGCACTTTCGTTTTTAGCTCCATTGCTGCTCTTTTGGGCCGTTTTCACCCGCTTTAAGCGACTTCCCGCGGCGATTGGTTTACTTGAAAACAGGGCTGCACGCGCTGCCAACTCTTTGATAGTCAGCGCCGCGAGCTTCCCACAGGGCGTATTGCTCCCCGTTTCGCCTGATTTTCAGCTTGCAAATATACAAATTATCTTCTTTCCCTCCAACTTTTTCTCCCTCCCCCTCCTTTTTTCTCCCTTCCTCCTCCCCCCTCCTGTTCAGTGATCACGCGAGCTCGCGTGATAGCCCCTTCCCCCGGCCGGCTTCTACAGCCGTTTCTCCACGCTGTATTTGCCGGGCTTGTACTCCTTGCTCGTGCTCTCGCCAGGGAGTGTCACTTCGGCCACAGCCCCTTCGGGCACGGTAAAGCTCCATTTCCATAGGTCGCCGTCATACTGCCAGTGGCTCTTGATGGTGCCGGCAGCCGACGCATATTCGGCTTTCACGTAGCCTAAGCGCTTGTCGGGCACCGGTTTCATGATGATACGTTTGAAGCCCGGCTCTTTGGTGTCGGTTGCGATGCCGGCCATACTCTCCCACATCCATTCGCACACACAGCCGTAGGCATAGTGGTTGAAACTGTTCATACCCTTCGGGCCCATGCCGCTGTCCTTCATATAGCTGTTCCAGCGCTCCCATATGGTGGTGGCGCCGTTGTCTATGGAGTAGAGCCAGCTCGGATTCTTGCGCTGCAGCAGCAGCTCGTAGGCGATGTCGCTCATCCCGTTGGCGGTGAGGGTCGGCATCAGTATCGACGTGCCTAAGAAGCCGGTCTGCAGGCAGTTGTCGTGCTCGGCGAAGTTCTTGCGCAGGCGTGCCTTCATATCCTCTTTAGCCTTCCCGTCCACCAGTTTGCCGCGCAGAGCGAAGAGGGCAGGGGTCTGCATGGTGTTGAGTATCTCGGTCTTGAAGGTGCCGTCGGCGTTGAGATGCTCCTTCTGAAGCATCTCGCGGGCCTCTTCGGCCATCGCTTCGTAGCGCTTGGCATCGGTGCTGCGGCCGGTGCCGGCGGCCATCTCGGCCATCATCTCGGCATCCATCAGCCAGTAGCTGGCGCTCAGATAGTTCCAGTAGGCCACTGCCTCGGGGCGAGTATGCCAATTGCCGTTCTCGTCCTGATAGTCTTTGCGGCCGCTGCAGCTCTCCAGGGGCTCATAGCTCAGCCAGTCGGCCCACTGATAGTTGCCGTTCTCCTCCACCAGCGCTTCGTGGCGGTATTTGGTGTCGTTCAGATGGTTCATATATTTCTCCATCGCGGCCCAGTTTTCGTCGACAATCTCTTTGTCGCCAAACTGGCTCCATACCACCCACGGCACTATCACGCCGGCATCCGACCATCCCAGGCGGCACATGTCGGTGGGATATGCCCCGTACTGGGCCTCGGGAGCCACGCCGGGGAAGCTGCCATGCTCGTTCTGCGTGTCGCGCATGTCGCGCATCCATTTGTGGAAGAAGTCTTTAGTGTCGGCAAAGTAGGTGCCGGTCTTGGTGAATACCTGCGTATCGGCGGTCCACCCCAGGCGCTCGTTGCGCTGCGGGCAGTCGGTGGGCACGGAGAGATAGTTCGACCGCTGGCCCCATATGGCGTTGGAGATCAGCTTGTTCACCAGCTCGTTGCCGGTCTCTATGTGTCCTGTCTCCAGATCGGCGGTTATCGAGGTCACGGGCACCGACTCTATCTCCTTGATTTTCACCGGTGCATCGGCGTTCACCGACACGTAGCGGTAGCCGTAGAAGGTGCACCCCGGGCGGTAGCTTACATATTTGTCGCCGTTGTTGGCGAAGGTGTAGTTGAGCCGCATACCCTGCTCGTGCATGCGCAGATTGGTGCGGTGAGTGCTCCCTTCAGGGCCGTCCATGCCGCGGCTGGTGGCGCCGTTGCCGTCATTGAGGATCTCCGACGGGTAGCAACTGAGGGTCGTCCCCTCGCGGGCTGCGAACTCAAACTGCGGCACGGCGGCGCTGTTCTGCCCGAAGTCCACCACTAAGGTCTCACCGGGCATCAGCGATATCTCCTCCCCGGGGCGGTAGTCTTTCACTTTCACTATCTTGCCAAACTCCCCGTCGCGAGCGCCGGTCACACCCTTCCAGATGTAGGCTTCTACGGGCTCAAGGGTCAGATCCTCACGCAGATACACCTCGGCACCGTGGCTCGGGAAGATCTGCCCGGCAAACTCGCGGTTCACCTCGGGGGTCTTCAGCTTGGAGGGGTCGGCGTAGCCGGGCTGCTCGCGGGCGTCGTACTGCTCGCCGTCGAAGATGCCGGCATGTTTTACGGGGCCGGCTATCCCGGCTTTCCAGTCGGTGGTGTTGGTCCCGAAATACTCTTTCTTGCCGTCGGCATAGGTCAGCTCCAGCACTCCGCGGAAGGCTACTTTCTTTCCGATCATCCCTTCATGGCCGGCGGGGGTGACGATTTTGTCGGCCCACCATCCGGGGGTCACCTGCACGGCGAGCATATTTTCTGCGCCGTTCTTCCGGTTGAGGGCGTCGGTGATATCGTAAGTAAATGAGAGCTTGCTCTTTGCGTGATGGGTGAAGCCGGGCTTCAGCACCTCTTCGCCTATCGCTTTGCCGTTGACGTAAAGCTCGTATACGCCCAGGCCGGTGGTCATCCATTTGGCATCTTTCACCTTCCCGCCGTTTTTTACGGTGGTCACAAACCAGCCGGCGCCGTCGGCGGCACGCTCGTTGTCACCCACGCGGCCGGTCACCACGGGCGCATCGGCCACAGAAATCCATTCGGCCTTCTCCCACAGGCTGTTGTCGAGGGCTGCGGCGCGCTTTCCGGCTTCGTTGTGCTGTCCAAAAGCTGCCGGCGCCATCAGCGCCATGCAGGCGCACACTATTTTCGCAAGGTCCTTTCTCATCTCAGGTCGTAGTAGGTTAAATTTTGCTTATTTTGGTTATGTCCCGTTTCCCGATGTCAAAATTAGTCATAATTTTTCTCTCCTCACACCTTAATTCTCCCTTTTTACCGAAAAAATGCCTAATTTTGTGTTGTTGATAACGTGTTTACATATTTTCTACCCTTTTCCTATGGCTATCAGTTCATCGTCCGTCGAATCGCTCATCGCTTCTCTTCCCGCTAAGGCTCAGGCTGTGGTGCGCGCTCTCCGCTGCCGCTACGAGGGCGGGCTCCCGGTCCGTGTACTCTTCGTCTGCCTTGGCAACATCTGCCGCTCTCCGGCGGCCGAGGGGGTGATGCTCGCCGAGATCGATGCTGCGGGCGACTCTGCCCGCTGGGTGGTAGATTCGGCCGGCACGGGAGGATACCACATCGGCGATCTGCCTGACAAGCGCATGCGCATCCATGCCCGCCGGCGCGGCTACGACCTCACCCACCGCGCACGCAAGGTGCGGGAGGCCGATTTCGCCGATTTCGATCTCATCATCGGCATGGACGCGGCCAATGTCCGCGATCTCCGGCGCCTCGCTCCTACCCCCGCCGACGAGGCCAAGGTGCTCCCGATGGCCGATTTCTTCACACATGCCACCCGCTACGACTATGTTCCCGACCCCTATTATGAAGGCGCTGAGGGATTTGAGCTGGTGCTCGACCTGCTGCAGGGGGCGGTGGCGCGCCTACACACGCTCGTGGCTTCGCCGCTGTAGGCCGCTTGGGGCACGGTAGTGATACGCACATGCGCAATACGTTGGAATATTGTGATTTAGATCTGTTATGAAGCGTTTTCTCAAGTGGACGGCCATTGCTTTGGCCTCCCTCATCGGACTTTTCCTCATCGTCTGCACCCTCATCGTGTGGATCCTCAGCCCGGCGCGCCTCACGCCGATAGTCGAGGAGCAGGCTTCGCGCCTCATCGACGGCGAGGTGCACCTGCAGCGCGTGGAGCTCACCTTCTGGAGCACTTTCCCCAAGCTCACAGTCGATGTCGACTCGCTTGAGGTTATCAGCCACTCGCTCCGCTCCCTCCCGCCTCAGGTGAAGGCTTCGCTCCCGGCCGATGCCGATTCGCTCCTGTCGCTCAGGTCTTTCCATGCGGGCATCAATGTGCTCCCGCTTCTCTTCGGCCACATTTCGCTCTACGATGTGCTGTTCGATGGCCCGAGGGTCAATCTGGTGCAGGCTACCCCCGACAAGGCCAATTACCTGATTTTCCCGGAGTCGGAGCAACCGGAGGATACTGTCCCCACCCCCGTCTCCTTCCCGAAGATCTCTATCAACCGCTTTGCCATCACCGACGCTTCGCCGCTCCGTTTCCGCTCCATCCCCGATTCGCTTTCGCTTGAGCTGGCGCTCCGCAATGTCTCGCTACTCGGCGACCAAGCTCCCTCATATATGCTTCAGATCGAGGGCAACGCCCGCTCGCCGATCATCGACGATTTCAATTTTCAACGCATCTCCTTCGGTGCCGACGGCTCCATTTCATGGGACAGCGAGCGGCCGCTCGCCATCGCCATCTCCGACTTCACCATGGCCCTTGACAGCATCAGCGTCACTTTTTCGGCCGATGCGTCGTTCGACGGCAATCCTTTGCTCCGCTCCTTCTCGGCCCGCACGGCGCCCATCGCGGTGCAGGGGTTGCTGACCCATCTCCCCGAGCCTTCGCGCTCGCTCTGCGCTCCGCTCCATACCTCGCTGACTGTCAAGGCTGAAGCTGAATTGCTGCGCCCATGGGTGCTGACCGACACGGTGCTCCCGGCTTTCACGGCATCGCTCACGGTGCCCAAGTCGCATATCGGCTACGAAAACTGGCAGATCGACAATTTCGAACTGCAGGCTTCGCTCCGTTTCGATGGCGCTGATCCTTCGGCTACGCTCATAGATATCAGTAAGATACAGGCCGATGGCGAGGGACTTCATCTCCTCGCTTCCCTCTCGGCAGAGGGCGATCTGGCCGATCCGCTCGTCACGGGACATCTCAAAAGCGCTGTCTCGCTGGCCGAAATCCCCGCCACCCTCCGCCGCCTCATCCGGGGCGAGGTGCGCGGACTCATCGATGCCGACGCCGATATCCGCCTGCGTCCTTCCGACTTGACACGCAACAATTTCCACCGCGTATATGCCCGCGGAAGCATGCACATCGACCGCCTCGATGCCTCTCTGCGCGATTTGGGCCATCTGGCCATGTCGGGAGGCGAGTTCGACTTCGGTTCCAATTCGCGCTTCGTGGCCGACGGACACCGCATCGATTCGCTCCTCACTGTCTCGGCCCGAGTTGACACTCTGGCTGCTCAAATGTCGGGTATCGACGTGCAAATCAAGCAATTGCGCATGGGCGGAGGTGCCATGAACCGCGCTTCCACCTCCGATACCACCGAAATCAACCCATTCGGAGCCACACTGGCTTTCGAGCGCCTGAAGTTCGACTCTCCGGCCGATTCCATCCGCCTGCGGCTCCGCAAGGCTTCGGCTCACGCTGCCCTGCGCCGCTATGAGGGCAATGCGCGTGTGCCGCGCATGGATCTCGCTATCTCTCTGGGCGGTATGGCCTTCGGACAGGCCTTCCACAAGGTGGCCCTCCGCGACGCCGAGGTGGATCTGACGGTGCACATGCGTCCGCAGCGCCGGCGTCTCCCCTCGGGCCTCTCCGCGGAGCGCCGCAAACAGATCACCGACTCGCTGGCGGCTCTCCCCAAGGTTGACAATATCGAGTTTCCGCTCGACTCCACCGACCGCAACCTCCTGCGCCGCTGGAATTTCAGCGGCCGCATCCACGCCGATGCCGGACGGGTGGTCACTCCGGCGTTTCCGCTCCGCAACCGCATCCGCCATGTCGATCTCCACTTCAATCAGGACAGCATCCGCCTGAGCAACCTCTCCTACGAGGCCGGGCAGAGCGATTTTCTCATCAACGGCACCATCTCAAACCTCCGCCGCGCTCTCACCGGGCGCCGTGGCAACACTCTCGGGGTGCATTTCACTGTCAGCAGCGACACTATCAATGTCAACGAGATCGTCCGCGCCCTCTTCGCGGGGGGCGCCATGGCGCAGCAGGCCGATTCGGCCTCGGTCTGGGCCGACGACGATCTGGCTGATGCGCGCCTCGAGCAGTCGGCCGACACGGTCACTGCTTCGGGACCGGTGCTCCTGCCTCACAACATCGACGCGCAGTTCACCATGTGCGCCGACCATCTCCTCTATTCCACCCTCTCGCTCACCGATTTCCGGGGCGATCTCATGATGTACGACGGTTCGCTCAGTCTGCGCGATCTCTCGGCCTCCACCGGCGTGGGGTCCATTGCGGTCAACGGCCTTTACAGCGCTCCCTCGGCCGACGCTCTGCAGTTCGGACTGGGGCTGAAGGTCAGCGACTTCCGCCTCGACGGGCTCACCTCGCTTGTCCCGGCCATCGACTCCATCATGCCGGTGATGAAAAGTTTTGCCGGCACGGTCAATGCCGATGTGGCTGTCTCCACGGGCATTACACCGCAGATGGATATCGATATCCCCTCGCTCCGCGCTGTCATCAAGATCGAGGGCGATTCGCTGGTGCTCCTCGACCCCGAGACCTTCCGCACCGTCAGCAAGTGGCTCCTCTTCCGCGATAAGAAAAAGAATCTCATCGACCACATGGCCGTGGAGGCTGTCATCGACAATTCTTCCATCGAGTTGTACCCCTTCATGTTCGACATCGACCGCTACCGCCTCGGCGTGATGGGCCACAACGACCTGGCTATGAACCTCAACTATCATGTGTCGGTGCTCAAGTCGCCCATCCCCTTCAAATTCGGCATCAACATCAAGGGCACGCCCGACAAGCTCAAGATCCGCCTCGGCGGCGCCAAGTTTAAGGAACGCATGATAGGGGAGCGCCGTGCCATCGCCGACAACACCCGCATCAACATCGTCGAGCAGATGGAGTCCGTCTTCCGTCGCGGCATCGCCCGCGCCCG
>CAJLLX010000035.1 GCA_905207535.1 uncultured Muribaculaceae bacterium
TGCGGGAGCCTCGGCGGGCGCTGCGTTGTCGGCTGCGGGAGCCTCATCGTCCTCAAACTCGGCTCGGAGGATGGCCAGCACGTCGTCGACGGTCTGCTCCTCGAGGTCGGCCTTGTTGATGAGGTCCTCGCGGGGTGTATTGAGCACGCTCTTGGCTGTGACGCAGCCCATATCCTTGAGGGCGTCGATGATCCACTCGTCGATCTCGTCCTTGAACTCGTCGAGATAGATATCCTCGTCGTACACCTCGTCGGTCTCGCGGTAGACGTCGATCACATAGCCGGTAAGCATTGAGGCCAGTTTGATATTGAGGCCACCCTTACCGATAGCGAGCGACACCTGGTCGGGCTTGAGGAACACCTCAGCCTTCTTCTCCTCCTCGTCGATGCGGATCGAAGAGATGCGGGCGGGCGACAGGGCGCGCTGTATGAAGAGCGTAGGATTGTTGGTGAAGTTGATCACGTCGATATTCTCGTTGCGCAGCTCGCGCACGATGCCGTGGATGCGGCTTCCCTTCACGCCTACACAGGCGCCTACGGGGTCGATGCGGTCGTCGTAGCTCTCCACGGCGATCTTGGCGCGCTCGCCCGGGATGCGGGCCACGGCGCAGATGCGGATGAGGCCCTCGTTGATCTCCGGCACCTCTATCTCGAAGAGGCGGCGGAGGAAGTTCTCATTGGTGCGCGATACGGTGATCTTGGGATTGTTGTTGGTGTTGTCGACATTGGCGATGACGGCGCGCACGGTCTCACCCTTGCGGAAGAAGTCGCCCGGGATGCTCTGATTCTTGGGCAGCAGCAGCTCGTTTTTGTCGTCGTCGAGCAGCAGAGTCTCGCGCGACCATGTCTGATACACCTCGCCGGTCACCAGCTCCCCTTCGAGGTCCTTAAACTTGGCGTAGACGGCCTCCTTCTGCAGGTCGCTGATCTTGGTCTGCAGTGTCTGGCGCAGTGTGAGGATGGCGCGGCGGTCGAAGTTGGCAAAGATGATCTCCTTGGTGTGCTCCTCGCCGATCTCCACCTCGGGGTCGTTGTCGGCGCGGGCGTCGGAGAGCGAGATCTGCAGGTTGGGATTCTCCACCTCGCCGTCGGGCACCACTTCGAGATTCTGGAAAATCTGCACGTCGCCCTTGTCGGGGTTCATGATCACGTCGAGATTCTCGTCGGTACCGAACATATTAGAAAGCACCTTGCGGAACGACTCCTCAAGCACGCTTATCATGGTGGTTTTGTCGATATTTTTCAGTTCCTTAAACGCAGCGAACTGGTCCACCAGATTGGGGGTTTCCTCTTTCTTAGCCATTTTTTGTGTAAGGGGATATATTGTTTTTTTATTTTTTTCTTCGGTTGGTATCATAGGGCCAACAGGCCCAACAGGCGCGGCAGCCGGCTCCTTTTTATTTGAAGGAGATGAGATAGCGCACCATCTTGGCGTCGGCCATCGGCATGGTCTCGCTCTGCATACGGGTGACGGGGCGCTTGGCTCCCGGCTCCTTCACCTTCACGGGATACTCGAAGGTGAATGTGTCGTCGTCGCCCACGGCGGTGAGCACCCCCTGCAGCTTGCGCCCGTCGCGGGTGAGCACCTCTATGTCGTTGCCCACATTTTTGAGATACTGACCCCGCACGCGGAAGGGGGCGGTGAGGCCTGCCGACCCTACTTCGAGTTCGTAGTCCTCGGCGTCGCGGTCGAAGTCCTTCTCTATGGCGCGGCTCACGGCTGCACAGGTGTCGATGTCGAGGCTCTCGGGCGAGTCAAGCTCCACCACAATATTATTGTCGGCCGACACCCGTATATCCACTATAAATATATCGGTGCCCTCAATGGCCCGCTCTACCGATTGTCTTAACAGCTCTTTGTCTATCATATCCTGAATCATCGTTGCAGCACGCCGCCCGGCTCGCCCGGCGGCATACACATGCACATAACAAATGGAGGAAGCCTTTCAGCCTCCTCCGATAACTTGCACACAAAGTTACGTATTTTTTTTCGAATCACCAACGTCCGCCACTGACGAGGCGGCATTTTGCAGGCCGCTACCCGCATTTTTAACTTTTGACAATGATATATTAAGCAAATTTAACATATCGGTATGCCTCAGAATCAGGCTCGACAGGGTCAGCACCACAATGTGGGCCGCGGCTATCACCGGACGCGCGCGCCGCGCCTGCGCCGGAGCGCTGTAGGCATGCCGGGTGCCAATCTCTCCTATCGCATCGCTGATTCTCATAAATATACGGTTGAATGTATCAATAAAACACCTTTATGCGCGTGCAGGGACGTGTTCAGCATGTTAAAAAAACGTTAATTCACCCCACTCTTATCTTACCCCTAATGCCCCTACAGCGCCCACAGCGCCGATAGACGTATGGCAATATTTAAAACAACCGTCGCTTACGCAAATTATATAACACAGTTTAGCGAATTTATTTGTATTTTTGCAACATCATTACCCCGCTATATAAATTTTCGGCAAACAGCCGCCGAATTTCCCCATTCAGAACGTACAATTTCTCAAATAAACCGATTGGCTTTCGCTTCACAAGGAGCTTAGCCGGTCAAACAATCAATCATCATCAATGTTATGAAACATGTTAAAATTCTACTTCTGACATTTCTGGCGACATTGTTCAGTCCATCGGTTGCGAATGCAGGCCCCTATCTCTGCAACTTCGACAAAACAATCGATACCTCCGACCATGCCTTCAGAGTAGCTTCCAACTGGAAGCACATCGTGCAAAAGTACATCGACGAAGGCGACGACTACGGCGACTACGGCGGCTGGTATGGCAGCAACAACAGCGTAGCCGCCTACGGCGATGTAGAATATATGGAATACTCCTACCTGCCTACGAGTGGAGTGAACGGGACAGGCACACTTTATGCCAAATCCCAGATGTCCGGCTCCAGCTACAACTACGCCACTGCTTCTGACTATCTCGTCACCCCCGTGGTGTCGGGAGAAATCACCATGCAGGTGAAGTCCCGCAGCTACAGCAGTTATGTATCATTTTACACTCTCGACGCAACCGGCAAAGCCGCCGGTGAGCTGATTCAGAAATTCTCCGACGGCACCGAACTTACGCGCGACGAATTCGTCCCCGTCACCATCACCGTCGAAGGCCCTCAGCGCATCGGCATCCTCGCCAACAATGTGTATCTCGACGACTTCACCGCTGCCGACGCCGAGTTGGTGCCCGAACCGAGCATCCGCATCCTCACCGCCGAGCCTTCGGAAACAACCGGCGTCCTCTATTGGGATCAGCAGGCCGACGGCTCGGTAAAAATTGAGTTTACCGGCGTCACTGTGGAGAACAACGGCGAAGTTGACCTCACACAGGGCACTAAGAACTTCACCATCTCGCTGATCAACAACGACACAGGCGCCGCACTCGGAGAATCCACTCCCGTGCCTCAGGATCTCGCCATCGGTCATACTTCCGACCCCTTCACCGTCACTGTCAATATACCCAAAGATCAGATTTCAAGCGTATGGAGCTCGTCCGGGCAATCAAAACCGATTTACCTGCGCGAGAATCTGCAGGGAAGCACTTTGAAGCGTGCCAACTCGATGTACAATGTCTATGAGTCGAAGTTTGTCTTTACTGATGGCAACAGCTCATCGAGCCTGAGCAGCGCTGTAGATTTCGGCATGGTATCGGAGGAGACTTCCAAGCAGTTCAAACTCAAGAACGACGGCGCAGCTCCGCTGCAGATTGTCAGCATCACTATGCCCGAAGGATTCACTGCCAACTTCCCCGAAGGGGCCTTCGAAGTGACCGCCCACTCGCAGCTTGATGTCACCATCACCCTCCCCGCCACCTCTACCGGTGCACAGCAGGGCGATCTGACCATCGTCTACAAAGACAACGACGGCAACGACAAGACCTACACCGTCACTCTCAAGGGCACCATGCTCGGCGAAAACACCTGGTGGACCGACTTCAACCACGGCAACAATGAAATCACTCTCCCCGATGGCTCGGTGGCACAGGCAGGAGTCGAAGTCTCCAAAAGCAACTACAACTACTCCTCCGGAAAATATAACTACTATATTAAGTCGTATACCTCCAGTTCGTATGCCGAAGGCAACAACAAATTCATCACTCCGCTCCTGCATGCCAATGCAGGCGATAAGATGAGCTTTGAGGTAGCCCGAGCCAACTACAGCGACGGCAGCCCCGCCTCTTTCCTAAAGGTATATATCTCCACCGACCGCGAAAACTGGGGTGAACCTCTGGCCACACTGACTTTCAGCGAAGTAACCTCTACCTCTTTCGCTGCTCACAGCATCACCATCCCCGAGGCCGGCGACTACTATGTAGGCTTCGCTCTCTGGAACATGAAACTCGACAACATCGTGGGCCTCACACAGGTAGAGGTAGCCAACGATATCTATTTCAAGAACATCAACTCGCCGGAGACAATCCAGTCTGGCGACGAGATTGATCCTTATGTAGAAGTAATCTCGCCCCTGAAGGATATCGCAGCCAAGGATTACACCCTGAAATTCTTTGTCGATGGCAAAGAGGCCGCTACCATAACATCGGCAAATATTCCAAAGAGCGCTAATAGCGCCAAGACCCTCCGTGCCGAGAAGTTTGCTGTAACAGCCGAGACCACCAGCGTCTACGACACCTACTTCAAGTTTGAGTTCACCGACGGCACCGTGTTCACCTCTCCGGTGAAGCAGCTGACCGTGACCAACGATCCGGTATTCGTATTCTTCGACAAGGACACCTCTGTTTCCTCAAGCCGTCAGCCCGACAGCCGCAAGACTGCCATCTCCTTCGGCATGGGCAATCAGCTCGGACTGGTGCAGAACTTTGAGATCTACAACTGGGGTACCGCACCTCTCACAGTCAAGTCGATCACCGTGTCCGAAGGCTTCACCGCAAGCATCGACAAGGCCACTGTAGCTCCCAAGACCCGTCAGGCTGTAGACATCACATTCTCTGCCCAGACAGCCGGCACTTATGAGGGCAAACTCGCCATCGTCTACACCGCAGCCGACGGCACCGACGCCACCTTCGAGCTTCCCGTCAGCGGCACGCTGCT
The DNA here is from genome assembly GCA_905207535.1 of uncultured Muribaculaceae bacterium. Taxonomy (GTDB): domain Bacteria; phylum Bacteroidota; class Bacteroidia; order Bacteroidales; family Muribaculaceae; genus UBA7173. The sequence goes on from CAJLLX010000035.1 coordinate 5,059, forward strand.
CGATCCCTCCAAGTGGTACGCACCGTTCGACGGCAGCAACAACGCATGGCCCGCAGGTTCGCGCCACCAGAGCAAAATGGAGCTGTTGCCCTCCGGCAAGCTCGCCAACGACTATTCGCTTTACAGCTCCAGCTCCAGCTCCAGCTCCACCAACAACATGTTCATCACGCCCAAGCTGAAAGCAAAGGCAGGTGATACACTTCAGTTCGACGCCCGCACATATAACTCTAACTCCTACTGGCTCGAAGGCGCAGTTGAGCTGTTCGCAGCTACCACATGCGAAGGCCTTGAGGATGCCGCCACACGCATCTTCCTCGGCAAATGGAGCGGCAAGGATGTCGATGCAGAGCATACCCTCACACCTGAGTTCCGCACCGTAAGCGTCACCTTCGACAAGGCCGGCGAATACTACCTCGGATTCACCATTGTATCCGGTGTATATGTAGACAACATCTACGGCCTCAGCCTTGTGCCCGTAGAGCATGATGTAGTGCTTGCATCGAGCAGCATTCCTGCCGACGGCGTGCAGAATAAATCCGCAATCGCCAAGATCACCCTCCAGAACTTCGGTCTTAAGGCAGAGGAGGACGCCACCTACACCGTAGCTTCCTACGTCAACGGCGTTAAGTGCAGCGAGGTTGACGGCACAGAGCTGCCCGTAGTGTTCTCGACCTCCGATGCCGGCGTAGAGATGGAAGTAGAGTTCCGCTCGCCCAAGGTCGGCACCTTCCCTGTATATCTCGAGGCAGACTTCGGCAACGGCTACAAGCTCACCACCGAGCCCGTAGATGTAACATTCGCCGAGGAGACCCTCGCAAGCGAAGTCACCGTAGGTACACCCAACGGATTTGACAATAATGTTCCCTTCAACCTCACATACAATAACAGTGAGACAGTCGCACTTTACACTGCCGCTGATCTCGGACTTTCCGATGGTGATAAAATCAGCAGTATTGTAATACGCGGATACGGCTCCAATGCCCATTCTACTGATCTGACTGTCTTCTATGAGTGGACCGACGAGAATACACAGACTTCTCCAAGAGGCGGACTGTATGATTCATCATCGATGATACAGTGTCTCAATGAGCCCGGCCACGTTTGGAATAACACGGGTTCTTCGGCAAGCCCTGTCGATATGATTACCATCACATTCGATGACCCCATCGTTTATAAAGCAGGCAAATCGCTCCGACTGTATTTCCATTCGGCTGCCGAGGCTTGGAAGAGCGGATTTAATTTTGAAATATCAAGCAACATCAGACGTGCTTATCACCACCATTCGGATGGCGAGCTGTTATCCTGGGAATCGAAGAAGAATCCTGTGCTGCATATGACACTGGCAGTTGAGGCCCGCACCTTCTCGCCGACAGTAGTCGACAGTAAGGGCAACGCGGTAGCCGGCGCTAAAGTGACGCTGATCAGCAACGACGGCGACGACGTGCAGTATGAAGGCACCACCGGCGAGGATGGCAAGGCTGCTATCAATGTAATCCAGAGCAGCCGCACCTACGACGTGGAGATCAAGAGCGCTTCCGGCGAGCTCTACATGGAAGGTGTCAGCGTAGCCGATGCTTCGTTTGTAGAGACCGTAACCCTCCTCGACGTAGTCACCATCGAGGACTACACCACCCTCACCGAGGGCAAGGACGCAGCAGTGGTTTACATGAACACCACCCTTGAGGCAGGCTTCAACGCCGTAGCACTTCCCTTCGCTATCACAGCCGACGAAGCTGTGGAAATCTTCGGCGAGGACGCCGTAGTGATGGAGCTCACCGGCTCGAGCGTCGAAGGCACCGAGGTAAGAGCTCACTTCACCACAGTGACCACCGGCATGGAAGCCGGCAAGCCTTACCTGGTATTCGTTACCCACGACACCAAGCCCGCTATGTTCAAGAACAAAGCCATCACCACTCAGATGCAGAACGTGGCGACCGATCACCTTACCCTCATCCCCACCACAGCCGCTACCGAGGTTACTCCCGGCATGTTCCTCCTCACCATCGACAACTTCGTGCCCAAAGGTGACACCCCCGTCGAGATCAGCAACGCTGCCGGCAGCATCCTCAAAGCTCCCGCAGCAGGCGAGCAGCAGCTCAAGAGCTTCCGCGCTTACGTCACATTGAAAGACCCCACTGCCAAGACTCTGACCTTCGACAACTCGCAGGACATCGACACCGGCATTGACAGCGTAGGCGCTGACACCTTCACCGACGACGACCTGATATATAACCTGCAGGGTATCCGCGTAAGCCACCCCGCCAAGGGCGCTATCTACATCGTCAACGGCAAGAAGGTAGTAATCAAATGACCCCGCCTGATGATTAAAGATTCATAGCATTTTATGATCAGATAACATCATATTCCAACTAAACGACAACGGGAGGCAGACCCCACGGTCTGCCACCCGTTGTCATCTCTACATTAGGCCAAAACAACCTACCTATAAAACAACAGTAGTAATAACAAATCAAATGAAGAAGTACTTATTGACAACCGCCCTTCTGCTGTCGGTAGCTTCCGGAGCCTTCGCCCAGACACTGCTCGACGAGGGATTCGAGACCGGCAACACGGGTAGCGCCCTCACTCCGGTGGCAGCCGGCGAAGGATGGACCGTTGTAAACGGCTACAATGGCACCAAAGCCACCTACAACTGGCACAACTATTACGCCAACCCCGAGGGAGAAAGCGGCGGCACCATCACCGGCGCCTGCTGCGCCGCGGTCGACGCCCCCTTCTCGGTGGCTTCGAGCCAGGACGGCATCGGACCCCGCGAGGAGACACTGCTCACACCCGAGCTTGACCTCAACGACACTTACCGCCTGCAGTTCACCTTCATCGTCAGCCCGGTCAACTGCCAGGAGGGCTCTAAATACGATATTCAGGTGCGTGTGGTCACCGACGACAACCTCGCCGGTGCCGAGACCATCTTCAGCATCCAGAATGAGAAGATGCTCCGCGAAAGCGGCATCATGGACTTCCCCATCAACTCCTGGAGCCCCCACACCGCTCAGGTAGACCTCAGCGACTTCAAGGGTGAGAAGGTGAAGCTGGCCTTCGTCTACAAGATGCTGGGCGAGACCGCTAATGTGGTGTGGCTCGACGACGTGAGCGTGAAGAAATTCACCCCCGCCGCCGGCCCCGTGGCTTCGCTCTCGATGGACCGCTACACCTACCCCTCGATGTATATCGGCGAGAAGATGTACTCCGAGGTGATCACCCTCACCAACACCGGTAAAGACGGCCTCACAGTGAGCAGCATCGACCTGCCCGCCGGATGCACCGTCAGCCCCGACCTCACCGCCATCAGCCTCGACCGCTACAAGACCGTCGACTTCCAGATCGCCTACACCGCTTCTCTAACTTCGGCTGCCTCAGGCAATGTTGTGCTCCACACCAACGGCGGCGACGCCACCGTGGCCATCGCTGCCTCCAAGCAGTTTGTGCCCGAAGGGAGCCTCCTCGAGACCTTCGAGAGCTACAATCCCCCCGCCGGATGGAACAACAACGGCTGGACATGGACCAATGTGGCCATGGAGGGCGACCGCTCGATGAACTGCAGCGGCGGCTTCGGCGCCAGCTCGCTCCGCTCACCCCTGCTCGACCTCAACGACGGCGGCACACTCACCTTCACCTACTACAACCAGTTTGACACCGAATACGAGGGCGAGCTCCCCTACTACGACATCGAGCTCCAGGTATCGTATGACGGCGGCGACAACTGGACTACAAAATGGAAATCCGACGACCAGCACCTCAACCAGCTCTACACCGTATCCGTTGACCTCGGCTACGGCAGCGACAACAGCTACGTGCGCTGGTACTATCCCCAGGTGGAGAGCGATGACGAAGGCGCCATGCCCCACTCGTCGTTCACCCTCGACCGTGTGATCCTCCCCAATGTCTACGGAGCCGGCGGACGTCCGCTCGGCGCCAAGGTGGTATCGCCCGTCAACGGCGCCACCGACATCTATCCCGAGGATGTGAAGCTCGAATGGTCGCCGGCCCAGTTTGCCGAAGGCTATAAAGTGTATGTCGGCACCAACACCGCCGCCAACGACCTCGTGGACGGCGTGGATGTAGGCACCGCACTGAGCTACACCGTGCCCAAATGCGCTTACTCCACCACCTACCGCTGGAAAGTAGTGCCCTACAACTCGGAGGGCAACGGCACCTCGAGCACATGGCGCTTCACCACTCAGGCCGACGCCACCGTCAGCGAATATCCCTACGAGCAGGACTTCCTCACCTCCGGCACTCCCGAAGGCTGGACTCAGACCCCCTCGGCCAACTACAGCCGCACATGGTATGTCAACAGCAGCTATCCCTACGTGCTCGACGGCAAGGAGTACGGCGCCTTCGCCACTACCTGGCTTGAGGCAGGCGACTCCAACGCCGTGACCACTCAGAAGTTCACCCTCCCCGAGGATAAAAACATGTGCATCACCTTCACCTGGGGCGACGAGCACCCGGCTTCGCTGGTTGTCGATCCCACCGGAATGGTGAAGAAAAACAATATTGCCGCCTCCGAGCGCGTCAGCGAGCTCTGCTTCGACATCAATGTCGACGGCGAGTGGATCATGCTCAGCGACCTCAGCGAGAACCACTTCGACGGCGACCGCAAATACTGGATCAACGAGAAGATAGAGCTCGACGCCTACAAGGGTAAGACCGTACAGTTCCGCTGGCGCCACAACAGCTTCAGCGGCCGCGACGAGGGCGGTGCCATCACCCGCATCCGCCTGTTCGAGAACGAGAGCAGCCGCGGTGCCTTCAACATCTCGCAGTGGAATGCCGGCAAGGTCAACTACGAGAAGGCCACCAACTCGGGCGACATCTTCACCCTGCACAACGAAGGCAGCGCCACACTGAAAGTGGAGTCGGTAGCCTTCAATACCCCCAACTTCTCCTGCTCGCTGCAGCCCGGCGACGAGATCGCAGTGAAGGAGGGCAAACCCTTCAACCTGCAGTTCAACGCCCTGCAGAGCGACGCTGAGGTGACCGACGTGATGACCATCACCTTCGAGGGCGGCTACACCATGGAGATGCCCGTGAGCGGCACAGCCCTGCCCCGCGGCACCTACTACTACTCCTTCGAGCCCAACGCACTCGACTATGAGTGGGACAAGGATTTCACCATGATCGACGTGGACGGCGGAACCAACTACTCCTTCTCCTCCTACTGGGTACACTACTCGGCCGACGGCCTCAAGGGCGCCTTCAGCGTGGAGAGCGACTCGAAGGAAGACGGCATGTACGGCATGATGGCGCCCATCTCGGGCATGTATGCCCTCGTGGCTTCTTCGCCCCAGAACGCTGCCGCCGACAACTGGATCATCTCCAAGAAGATGAAGGCCACCAACACCTCGCGCTTCGAGTTCTACGGCCGCAACTGGGAGACCCTCCAGAGCGTGCTCCCCGATCCCAAGCACAATGTCACAGTGCTCGTCAGCACCGTGGGCAACGCCGACACCAAGGACTTCAATGTGGAGATGCGCAAGACCGAGATGCCTTTCCTCAAAGTCAACGAGTGGAACCACTACGAGGTAGATCTCTCGAAGTATGCCGGACAGGATGTGTATGTGGCTCTGCAGCATACCACCACCAGCGCCTCCAATCTCGCCTTCTTCGACGACTTCTGCTTCCATAACTTCGACATCGAAAATTCGGGCATCGACAGCGTTGCCTCCGACATCGCCGACGACGCCGAGGTAGAGGTATTCAGCCTAAGCGGCATCGCCGTGGCCAAGGGTCTCGGCAAGCAGACCCTCTCGGGCCTCGAAAAGGGCTTCTACATTGTGAAAGTTACCGCTGCCGACGGCAGCACACGCGCCTTCTCCATCGCCCGCTAAGCCGGGCTGAGGGAGAAACACCCCGCAATACATAAGTCAGGGAGCCGAAAAGTTATGCAACACTAACTTTTTGGCTTCCTGACGCTTCCTACAAACCCTATGAACATGAAACATCTATTCAACAATCTCCTGTGGCTGGCGGCGCTGATGCTGTGTGTGCCCGCAGTGGCCGCGCAAACCCGCAATGCCACCCTCACCATCGAGGTGACCACCGCCGTGGAAGACAACCTCGAGGGGCAGGAAGTGACCCTGGAGCAGACCGACTACTCGGTGGGCTACGGCACACTCAAGCTCGACCGCGAAGGCCGGTGCACTGTCAAGGTGTATCCCGGCAACCACCGCCTCACGGTGGAACGCGCCGGCTACGACACGGCTGTGAAGGACTTTGCCGTGGCCGACGGCGAGACTGCCACCGTCACCCTGGTGCTCGGTGAGAAGACCGTCACACCCTTTGCCCTTAAGGCCACGGTGAGCCACGACATCTACACCGGTCGCGACGACGCCCTGCTCACATGGAATCAGGAGGCGCCGGTGTTCACCGATGACTTCGACAGCTACGACCCCTGGGCGGTGAATTTCGGTGCCTGGACCGGCATCGACGCCGACGGTGAGGCCACGGCAGCCCTCCAGGGCAGCTACCCCAACCGCGGCATCATGTCGTATGCACAGATTGTCAACCCGCTCACCGTGGTGCCCACATGGTGGTACGACTACCCAGTGCTCCACCCCTACAGCGGCAAGCAGTATGTGGGATTCATCCGCACCGCGAGCGGCCGCGCCAACGACGACTGGCTCATCTCCCCCGCCATCACCCCGGGCACCGACAATGTGCTCGAATTTATGGCCAAAGCCGCCGACCGCTACACCGAGCGGTTCATGGTATATGTGACCACCGTCACCGACAACCCCGGGACGGACGACTTCGTGCGCCTCGACCCGGGCAACTTCGAGACCGCCGACGCCTCGGGCTGGAAGCTCTGCTCCTACAGCCTCGCAGACTATGCCGGCAAGGAGATCAAATTCGCCATCCGCTACGTCAGCGATGCCTCGCGCTACGGCGCCTTCATGCTGATGGTCGACGACGTGTATGTGGGCCAGGCCCGCACCGACGGCTACAGCGCCGTGCAGCGTGCCCGCCGCGCCCTGCGCTCCCCCGCCAACCCCTATGAGAATTTCAATCTGTATCTCGACGGCGTGAAGGCCGGCACCACCGGCAGCTACGACTTCACCTTCACCGGCATCACTCCCGGCCACCACACCCTCGGCGTGGAGGCCACCTATCAGCAGGCCGTAAGCCCGCGCACGGAGGTGGAGATCGACGTGCCCGAAGGCCCCTATGCCCGCATCACCTTCCGTGTGGAGGCGCTCTCCAAGCTGACCGCCGACCGCGTGGAGATAGGACTGCTCAATCTCGACAACGGCCGCCAGGAGACCGTGGTGACCGAAAGTGGCACCCGCACACTGCTCTCGCTCCCCTACGGCCGCTATTCGGCCTATGTGGAGGAGGGTGTCTACGAGGCGTTCAGCCGCGAACTGGAGATCAGCGGCGATGCCGAGGTGGATATCACCCTCAGCGACAAGATTGTAGACCCCTACAACCTCACCGCCGACTTCGACAGCGAGACCGGCGATGTGACCCTGCGCTGGAACCGCGAGCTGGGCTTCACCGACAGCTTCGAGGAATATGACGACTCCGCCACCGGCTCGTTCGGCGACTGGATCACCGCCGACCTCGACCAGGCGCCGGTCTACCCCATAGCCCTCGGCAGCCAGACCAACATCGTCACCTTCCCCGGCTCGGGCACAGCCTCCAACCCCACGGCCATAGCGCCGATGGTGTTCAACCCCTGGAACACCGTCCCCGCCATGCTCCCCACCGACCAGGCCATCGCCGCCCCCGACGGCGACAAGTCGGTGATCTTCTTCTCGCCGCAGCGCATCAAGGCCGACAAATGGCTCATCTCGCCGCTGCTCGAGATCCGCGAGGGCTTCACCCTCACCTTCAAGGCCAAGGGCTACTCCTCGATGTATCCCGAAAGCCTTGAAATCTGCGTCAGCGCCGACGGCAGCGCCACTCCCGCCGACTTTGCGGCTCAGGCTGTCATAGAGCAGCTTACCTCGGAGACGTGGGGCGAATACACCATGGACCTCTCGGAGTGGGCCGGGCAGTCGATCCGCATCGGCCTCCACTACGTATCCACCGACGCCTTCCTGGCGCAGGTCGACCAATTCTCCGTGGGCAATGCCGACGGCGAGGGCGACTTCACCGACCCGGGCAACGTGGTGGGCTATGAGATCTACATCGACGGCGTGAAGGCCGGCGAGAGCGCCGAGCCGCGCTATGTGGCCACCGGCCTGGAGCCGGGCACCCACACCGCCGGAGTGCGCACGCTCTATCTCCACGGTCAGTCGGCCATGACGGAGTGCACCTTCGGCGTGGAAGCCGGCATAGTGTCGGTTGGCGCCGACAGCGATGACGCCGCTCCCGCCGAGATTTACGACCTGAGCGGACGCCGCCTCAGCGGCTGCGACTCCCCGGGCATCTATATCATCCGCCGCAACGGCCAAACCTTAAAAATCAAGAAGTAAGTCATGAACAAGATAACAACTCTGCTTTTGGGATGCCTCATGGCCATCGGCATGAGCGCCCAGGGCAACCTTAGCGCCAACCAGCGCCTGCTGGGCCACACGGTGACCGACGATATCGACGTCAGCGGAGCCGTGGTGGGCACTCCCGGCACCTACACCATCGGAGCCGTGCTCGGCACCGATGTGCTCTCGGGCTACAAGGGATGCCGCGTGGTGGGCATCCGCGTGGCTGCCGCCGTGGATCTCGGGCGCACTCGCCTCTTCCTGAGCGGCGTCGACGCCAACGAGGCCGTCACCCCTATCCACAGCCAGACTCAGCGCATCTACGAGGGGTGGAACGAGGTGTTTTTCAACGGCGACGGCTTTGAAATCACCGGCGACGAAGGGCTCTTCTACGGTTTCGACTACAAGGAGACCCAGGAGATGCTTGACAACGAGAAGGGTGGCATCGCTTCAACGGGCGCAGACACCACCGGATCGTTTTACCTCTTCCAGAACGGCACGCTCTACCCGGTGAGCGGCGTGGGCATGCTCTGCGTGCAGCTGATAGTGGATGTCACCAATTTGCCCGCCGACAATGCCGCCATCAGCTTCTTCGACACCGGTTTCAAGTATAAGAAGACTACCGAGGATGTGGAGGTGTTCGCCATCGTCACCAACACCGGCCGCGAGGAGCTCGCCTCCTACCGCATGGGGTGGCGCTACGACGACCTCGCCCCTGAGTATGCCGATGTCACCCTCGGCGACGGCAAGGAGCTCGCCACCGGAGGCCAGACCTCCTGGCAGCAGGTGTGCGCATTGCCCGAGGGGATGGCAGCCGGCAGCCACACCATCTCGGTGTGGGTGGAGAGCGTCAACGGCACCGCCGTGACGCAGACCGATGTCACCCGACGCACCGTAAGCTACGCCGCCTACGACAGCTCCATGACCCGCCGCGGCTCGCTGCTCGAAGTCTATGCCGACCAGACCTCGGTGTACACCTCGCTGCTCGATCCGGCCCTCAAGGAGCCGGGCGAAAACACCTTTGTGGTCAGCGTGCATGCCCCCGGCACCCCGCTGGCGGTGAAGGAGGCCGAGCCCCTCTTCGACCGCTACGCCTACACCCTGCCGTCGTTCACCTCCAACCGCTCCTACTTCCCCGGTGAGGCCCACATCGCCTACGACATGAACCAGTATCTCGGCACATTCGACAACTCGATGATCATCGCCATCCTGCAGGATATCGTGGCTCAGGACAACGCCATGCCCACCTTCGCCGGCATAGAGCTGACCACCGATTTCAATCCCGCCACACGCCTGCTCACCGTCACAGCCTCCGGCGACGCCCTCCCCGATGCCGAAGCCATCTTCGGCAAAGTGGCCGTCACCCTGATGGCCGTGGAAGATGGTGTGGTAGGCGACCAGATGGTGCTCTCGCGACTCGGCAAGAAGCCGGTCACCAAACACGACTACGAGCACAACCATGTGCTCCGCGGCTACATCACCCCCATGCACGGCGCTCCGCTCACCATCACCGACGGCAAATACTCCGCCACCTTCACCATGACGGTGCCCGCCGACTGGAACGCCGACCGCCTCAGTGTGACCGGCATCCTCACCAAGGCCGCCGACAGCGCTGACGCCATCACTGCCGCCAACGCCCGCGATTACGACGTGATCAACGCCGCCTCCGTGCCCCTCAAATCGGGTGCCGGAGTAGATACCGTCGCAGCCGACACCTCCTCCGAGATCGAAGGCTACTACACCCTGCAGGGAGTGCGCGCCGACGCCTCGCAGCTCCTCCCCGGCATCTACATCCGCCGCTACACCGACGGCCGCGCCGACAAAGTAGTTATCAAGTGACCCTAACGGCCCCCTCCAAGGTAGCAATCAAATGCCTCCCCTGACAGCGGGAATAAGTGCCACACCGCCAAGGTGATTATCAACTGACACCGCTCAAGCGCCTCTCCCCCGCCGGCCTCTGTGCCTCCGGGTTATAAGAAACAGCGATTTGCCTCCCACCCTCGGGCAAATCGCTGTTTTTTTTGCACATGTAGGGACACCAATTTGACGCCAAAAAAAGGGGGGGATGTAACCCGCCACGGTCTGCACCCCCCTTTTTCTGTGAGTGTATTAAGTATCAGATTATTGTATCGTCATCTAATAGATATTTGCGGTCATCCTCTCGTTGGCGAAATGATTGGTGTGAATACAAGAAAAGCGTAGATTTGTCTATTCGCCGGTCTATTCGCCGTATTTTTTTAATATCCGCCGGCTATTTTTCGTGTACCGGCCAACGAGATAGAGGGATATTCCGGCGGGAAGATTGGAAAATAATGTGTAACTTTGCGGTGAAGAACGGCCCGCGGAAGCGGCCTTCCCGCGCCGGAGGCGCCGGGAGGCTTCCGGCGATGCCGCAATGTCACTAATCTCAATACAGCTTATGGAGGCTTTAACTATCTCAGACCGCATAAAGGGTATGGCGGTATCGGCCACTCTGGCAATGTCGCAGAAGAGCAGCGAGCTCCGCGCTCAGGGCGTGGATGTGATCAACCTCTCGGTGGGCGAGCCCGATTTCAATACGCCCGAACATATCAAGGAGGCCGCCAAACGTGCCATCGACGAAAACTTCACCCACTATCCTCCGGTGCCCGGATATATGGACCTGCGCAAGGCCATAGCCCGCAAACTGAAGGTGGAAAACGGGGTGGACTTCGCACCGGAGCAGATAGTGGTGTCGGCCGGCGCCAAGCACTCGCTGAGCAATGTGATCTACGCTCTGATCAACCCCGGCGACGAGGTGGTGATCCCCACTCCGGCCTGGGTGAGCTATGTGGAGATGGTGAAGCTCGCCGGCGGCGTCAATGTGCTGGTGCCAGCAGGCTTTGAGCAGGATTTCAAGGTGACTCCCGAGCAACTGGAGGCTGCCATCACCGAGCGCACCCGCATGGTGCTCCTCTGCTCCCCCTCCAACCCCTCGGGTAGCGTCTACACCCGCGCCGAGCTGCAGGACCTGGTGGAGGTGCTGCGGCGCCATCCGCAGGTGGCCATCCTCAGCGATGAGATCTACGAGCATATCAACTACGGACCGGAGTTTGTGTCGCTGGCCTCGTTCCCCGAGATTGCCGACCGCGTGGTGGTGGTCAACGGTGTCAGCAAGGCTTACGCCATGACCGGCTGGCGCATCGGCTTCATGGCCGGCCCGCTCGCCGTGGCCAAGGCTGTCAGCAAACTGCAGGGACAGACCACCTCGGGCATCAGCACCATCGCCCAGAAGGCTGCCGTGGCCGCCTACGACGGGCCGCAGCAATGCGTGGCCGAGATGCTTGAGGCTTTCCGCCGCCGCCGCGATCTGGTGGTGTCGCTCGCACGCCGCATCCCCGGCCTGAAGGTCAACGAGCCTCAGGGCGCCTTCTA
>CAJLLX010000036.1 GCA_905207535.1 uncultured Muribaculaceae bacterium
GGAGGTAGACCCCCCCCGCCTTGTGCGCACTCTCATCGGTGCCGACATGGCCGACCTGCTCAAGGGCGATGTCAAAAACGACAGCCGTCACCACCGCATCATCTCGGGCAATGTACTCACGGGCCACCTCAGCTCGCTCGACGACTATCTGCATTTCCCCTACACCCAGATCACCGTCATCCCCGAGGGCGACGACGTGGCCGAGTTTATGGGATGGGCATCGCTGTCGCCGCGCAAGATGAGCGTCAGCCCCTCCTTCCCGGGCCATTTCCTCGGCAAGAAGCTCTTCAACCCCGACGCACGCCTGCTGGGCGGTCGCCGCGCCATGATCATGAGCGGCGAATACGACAAGATGATACCCATGGACATCCTCCCCGAGTATCTCATCAAGGCTATCCTGGCCCACGACATCGACCGCATGGAGCAGCTCGGCATCTACGAGGTGGCTCCCGAAGATTTCGCCCTCGCCGAGTATGCCGACACCTCGAAGCTCGAACTTCAGAAGATAGTGCGCGAAGGGCTCGACTATCTGCGCAAAGAGCTGGAATAAAGCCTCTTCCCGCATGCCGCGCGGTGCCGCGCTCCGGCCACAATCCCCGGCCGCACTCCCCGGCATCACCTTCGCCAACAACCGCCAACTGTTTTCACCACATAGAGATATATGAAAGCTTTAAAAAGATTATTCGACAAGGCGCGCCCCAACTTTGAGCCGGGCGGAAAGTACCACGCTTTCCACTCGCTCTTCGACGGCTTCGACACGTTCTTGTTCACACCCCGCTCCACATCCCGCTCGGGCGTACACATACACGACAGCATGGACTCCAAGCGCACCATGATCATCGTGGTGGTGGCTCTGCTCCCCTGCCTCCTGTTCGGCATGTACAACACCGGCTACCAGCACTGGATCGCATCGGGTGCCACCGAATTTCCCTTCTGGACACTGATGCTCTACGGCTTTCTGGCCGTGCTGCCCCGCATCGTGGTGTCCTACGTAGTGGGCCTCGGCATCGAGTTTGTCGTAGCCCAGTGGCGCCGCGAGGAGATACAGGAAGGATTTCTCGTCACCGGTATCCTCATCCCCATGATTTGCCCCATTGAGACTCCGCTCTGGATGATCGCCGTGGCCACAGCCTTCAGTGTCATCTTCGTCAAGGAGGTGTTCGGAGGCACAGGCTACAATATCTTCAATGTAGCCCTCGTGACCCGCGCCGTGCTCTTCTTCGGCTATCCCGCCAAGATGAGCGGCGACGGTGTGTTCGTGGCCCTCAACCCCATCATGGGCGTGGGCGCTCAGGTGCCCGACGGCTTCACCGGAGCCACTCCCCTGGGCCAGATCGCCACTTCGGGCGCCACATCGGCCGCCCAGCTCTCGCAGTCGATCACCAGCCTCACCCATGAGCCCCTCTCCACCTGGGATCTCTTCCTCGGACTGGTGCCCGGCTCGTTCGGCGAGACCTCCACACTCTGCATCCTCATCGGCGCAGCTCTGCTGCTGCTCACGGGGATAGCAAGCTGGAGAATCGTGCTCTCGGTATTCGCCGGAGGTGCCGTGATGGCGCTCATCGCCAATGCATTCGCCACTCCCACCTATCCCGCCTCCTACCTCAGCGTAGCCGACCAGCTCTGCCTCGGCGGATTCGCCTTCGCTGCCGTCTTCATGGCTCCCGATCCTGTGACCTCGTGCCGCACCAATGTCGGGAAATACATCTACGGCTTCCTCGTGGGCGCTGTGGCCATCATCATCCGCACCTACAACAACGGATACCCAGAAGGCGCCATGCTCTCGGTGCTCCTCATGAACGCCCTGGCACCTCTCATCGACTACTGTGTGGTCGAGGCCAACGTGCGCCGGCGCCTGCGCCGCAGCCGCGCCGCCTGACCGCCACGGCAACAGATATCTCTACATCACCAACCGAAACAATCATAAACAGGATATGATCAACAAACAGAGCAACGTCTATACCATCGTCTACATCACAGTGATGGTGATTGTCGTTGGCGCGGCTCTGGCGCTTACTGCCATGTCGCTCAAAGACAAGCAGACCGAGAACGCCCAGGCCGACAAAATGAAACAGATTCTGATGTCGGTGCGCATCGCCTCCGACCGCGCCAGCGTCGTCGACGACTACCACCGCTACATCACATCCACTCTGGTGGTCAACGAGCAGGGTGACACCATCGAAGGCGCCGATGCCTTCGCACTCAATGTCGCTGTCGAAGCCAAGAAGCCGGCAGCCGAGCGCGAGCTTCCGGTCTACGTCTGCACCCTCCCCGACGCCGGTGTGAAATACATCATCCCGCTGGCCGGCATGGGCCTCTGGGGTCCCATCTGGGGATATGTGTCGCTCGACGACGACTGCACCACCGTATACGGTGCCTTCTTCGACCATCAGGGCGAGACTCCCGGCCTCGGCGCCGAGATCACCAAATCGGCTTTCACCGACCAGTTCCGCGGCAAGCAGATGTTCAAGGACGATCAGTTCGTCCCCGTCACCGTGGTCAAAAAGGGACAGGTGCCCCAGGGCAATCAGGACTATGTCGACGGCATCTCCGGCGGCACCATCACCTCCAAGGGTGTAGCCGCCATGCTCGACGACTGCCTCAGCCCCTACAAAGCATTTCTCGAATCAAAAAGCAAGAAACAATAAACGGTCATGGCAGATAAAATCAGCAACAGGGACATTTTCTTCAATTCCTTCTCAAAAGACAATCCCGTCATCGTGCAGGTGCTCGGCATCTGCTCCTGCCTGGCGGTAACGGCCAAACTTGAGCCCGCCCTGGTCATGGGCATCTCCGTGATCGCCGTCCTCGCCTTCTCCAATGTGATCATCTCTCTCATCCACAAGACCATACCCACCAACATCCGCATCATCGTGCAGCTCGTGGTGGTGGCAGCCCTCGTGATCATCGTCAACCAGCTCCTGCTGGCCTACGCCTACGACGTGAGCAAGCAGCTCTCGGTGTTCATCGGCCTGATCATCACCAACTGTATCCTCATGGGACGCCTCGAGGCCTTCGCCATGAGCAACAAGCCCTGGCCATCATTCCTCGACGGCGTGGGCAACGGCATCGGATACACCATCATCCTGGTGATAGTGGGATTCTTCCGCGAGCTCCTCGGCAGCGGCAGCCTTCTGGGCTACAAGGTCATCCCCCAGAGCTGGTACGATGCCGGCTACAGCGACAACGGCCTCATGATACTCCCTCCCATGGCACTCATCGTAGTGGCTTGCATCATCTGGGCACACCGTTCGGTCAACAAGGACCTTCAGGAAAAACAATAACCCGCAAAAACGCTATCCAAGATAACACCGCACAACTAAAATGGAAAACCTGAACCTTTTCATCCGGTCGATTTTCGTCGACAATATGGTGTTCGCCTACTTCCTCGGCATGTGCTCCTTCCTTGCCGTGTCGAAGAATGTCAAGACGGCGTTCGGCCTGGGTATGGCGGTGACCTTCATGCTGGTCATCACCCTCCCCATCAACTACCTTCTGGAGAACTATGTGCTCCGCGAAGGGGCTCTCAGCTGGCTCGGCGAAGATTTCGCCACGGTCGACCTCAGCTTCCTCTCGCTGATCATGTTCATCGCCGTGATCGCCTCCATGACCCAGCTCGTGGAGATGACCGTCGAAAAATATGCTCCCTCGCTCTATGCTTCGCTCGGCATCTTCCTACCGCTGATCGCTGTCAACTGCGCCATCCTCGGCGGCTCGCTCTTCATGCAGCAGCGCGAATTTGCCAATGTGTGGACCGCCACCTGCGCCGGCGCCGGCTGGGGTCTCGGCTGGCTCCTGGCCATCACCGCCATCGCCGCCATCCGCGAGCGTGTGGCAAGCTACAGCAATATCCCCGCTCCGCTGCGCGGCATAGGCATCACCTTCATCATCTGCGCGCTCATGGGCATCGCCTTCATGAGCTTCCTCGGCATTAAACTCTGATTTCACCCCACACTCTGATACAGCAATGACTTTATTACAGATTTCTCAAATGGGCGCTACGCTCATCGCAGGCATCGGCATCTTCCTGGCTATCACCCTGCTGCTGGTGATTGTCCTGCTGGTGGCCAAGCGCTATCTGGTAAGCACGGGCAAAGTGACCGTGACTATCAACGACGACAAGAAAGTGGAGGTGGAAACCGGAGGTCCCCTGCTCTCGGCCCTGGCTACACAGAATGTGTTCCTCCCCTCGGCCTGCGGCGGCAAGGGCAGCTGCGGCCAGTGCCGCGTGCGCGTCACCCAGGGCGGAGGCGAGATTCTCCCCACCGAGGCCGTGCACTTCACCCGCAAGGAGATCAAGGACGACTGGCGCCTGGCATGCCAGGTGAAGGTCAAGAACGACCTCTCCATCAAGGTGCCCGCTTCAGTACTCGACATCAAGGAGTACGAGTGCACCGTGGTGTCCAACAAGAATGTAGCCACATTCATCAAGGAGTTCATCGTGGCTCTCCCCCCGGGCGAGCATATGGACTTCATCCCCGGCTCCTACGCTCAGATCAAGATACCCCCCTTCCGGATCGACTACGACAAGGATATCGACAAGGAATCGATTGGCAAGGAATATCTGCCGGCATGGGAGAAGTTCGGCCTCTTCGGCCTCAAGTGTGTCAACACCGAGACCACCGTCCGCGCCTACTCCATGGCCAACTATCCCGCCGAGGGCGACCGCTTCATGCTCACCGTGCGCATCGCCACACCTCCCTTCAAGCCCAAACCTGAAGTGGGATTCATGGACGTCAACCCGGGTATCGCATCGTCGTATATCTTCACCCTCAAGCCCGGCGATAAGGTGCTCATGAGCGGCCCTTACGGCGACTTCCACCCCATCTTCGACAGCAAGAACGAAATGATGTGGATTGGCGGCGGCGCCGGCATGGCTCCTCTCCGCGCACAGATCATGCACATGACCAAGACGCTCCACACCACCGACCGTGTGATGAACTTCTTCTACGGTGCTCGCGCCCTCAACGAGGTGTTCTACCTCAACGACTTCCTCGAGCTGGAGAAGGAGTTCCCCAACTTCCACTTCCACCTCGCCCTCGACCGTCCCGACCCCGCTGCCGATGCAGCAGGAGTGAAATACACCCCGGGCTTCGTGCATCAGGTCATCTACGACACATATCTCAAGAACCACGAAAACCCCGAGGATATCGAGTACTACATGTGCGGCCCCGGCCCCATGAGCGCGGCTGTCAACAAGATGCTCGATTCGCTCGGCGTAGATCCCGCCAATATCCACTACGACAACTTTGGCGGCTAATCGGGTCCGGTGGCGGCTGAAAATCGCCGCTTCCTTCCCGCTCAGGCGCCACAGCATAGCACCACACAGCTTTGATAACCACTTTTTACAATAAGGATATCAGAGAAATGACCACATTCGGCCTCAAGGCCGAGTGTGGCCGTTTCATTCGATATGACGACCCCTCGGCCGACCTCCCGCAGCTGCACGAAGCCGGTATATTTGATGGCCCCTTCCTCCACCTCGGCGGGGGAAGCAATCTCCTGTTCACTTCCGGGCATTTCGCCGGCACAGTACTCCACAATTGCTGCTCGGGCCTCGTTTTCGCCCGCATCGGCGACACTGTCATGGCAACTGCAGCCGCCGGATGCCGCCTCGACGACGTATGCCGCGAGGCTTGCCGTCGCGGTCTCTGGGGGATGGAGAATCTCTCGGGAATCCCAGGCAACATCGGAGGCGCCGCCGTGCAAAATGTCGGCGCCTACGGCACCGAGCTCCGCGATCTTGTCGACGAGGTGGAGGTGTTCGACACCGTATCGGGCCATTTCCGCTCACTTTCGGCCGAAGAGTGCGCCTACGGCTACCGCGACTCTCTTTTCAAGCATCTTCCCGTGGCGGGATCGCTGGTAGTGACCCGTGTGCGGCTCCGCCTCACGGCGCTCCCCTCCCCCCGCCTCGGCTACAAGGCGCTTGCCGACCGTTTCGGCGACGCTGACCCCGCTTCGCTCACTCCCACCCTGCTCCGCGATGCCGTCATCGCCCTTCGCGATGCCAAATTGCCCGATCCCCTTACCACCGGGAGTGCCGGAAGTTTCTTCACCAATCCCGTAGTCTCCGCCGACGCCTACGAAGCCTTGAAAGCCGTCCACGAGGAAATTCCGGGCCATATCACCCCCGCCGGCGACGTCAAACTGTCTGCCGCCTGGCTCATCGACCATGCCGGATGCAAATCGCTACGCATAGGAGGTGCCGCTCTGTGGCCCTCCCAGCCGCTGGTCATAGTCAATGCCACCGGCGAAGCCTCCGGAGCCGAGGTCGTCGCTCTCGAACATGAGATCTGCCGGAGAGTCAAGGAGGTCTTCGGCGTAGCGCTCGTGCCCGAAGTGGTGCACATCTGATTGTCAAACTTACATCCACCCTTTTTACCGGTCACTTATCCCCACACATTTTTTTCCATACACGTATGAGTTCGTTTGTAATCGAAGGAGGCCGCACCCTAAGCGGCGAAATCGTCCCTCAGGGAGCAAAAAATGAAGCGCTTCAGGTCATCAGCGCCACATTGGTCACAGCATGTCCCGTGACCATCTCCAATGTGCCTGAAATCAGCGACGTGCTCAATCTCATCGCCCTTCTCGAGAATATGGGAGTGGAGGTGGTGCGCCACGAAAAGGGGAAATACACCTTCACCGCAGCCGATATCGACCGCGACTATGTGCTCAGCGACGATTTCGTGAAGCGCTGCTCGCGCCTGCGCGGATCTATCCTCGTGGTGGGTCCGCTCCTGGGGCGTCTCGGCAAGGCATATTTCCCCAAACCGGGCGGCGACAAGATAGGCCGGCGCAAGGTCGACACCCACATCCAGGGCCTTGTAAACCTCGGTGCGCAATACGAGTACGACCCCGTAAAGAAAGCATATTTGCTCACCGCTCCCGCCGACGGCCTCAAAGGATGCTACATGCTCCTGGACGAAGCCTCTGTGACCGGTACGGCCAACATCATAATGGCATCCGCATGCGCCAAGGGTGAAACCACAATCTACAATGCCGCCTGCGAGCCCTATGTGCAGCAGCTCTGCCGCCTGCTCGGCGCCATCGGCTACACCATCGAGGGGCTCGGCTCCAACCTGCTCACAGTCAAGGGCAACCCCTCGCTCTCCGCTTCCTGCTCCACCGCCCGGAGGATCACCCACCGCGTGCTCCCCGACATGATCGAAATCGGCTCCTTCATCGGCATGGCTGCCATCACCCGCAGCGACATCACCATCAAGGATGTCAGCTACCGCGACCTCGGCATCATCCCCGAGAGCTTCCGCCGCCTCGGCATCACCGTAGAGCAAATCGGCGACGACATCCACATCCCCGGTCAGGAGAGCTACGTCATAGATACCGCCCTCGACGGCTCGATCATGAACATCGCCGACGCCCCCTGGCCCGGCCTCACCCCCGACCTCCTCAGCGTGCTCCTCGTGGTGGCCACCCAGTGCCGCGGCAGCGTGCTGATACACCAGAAGATGTTCGAGAGCCGCCTCTTCTTCGTCGACAGCCTCATCGACATGGGCGCACAGATCATCCTCTGCGACCCCCATCGCGCGGTAGTCATCGGTCACGACCACCGCTTCACCCTCAAAGCCAACCACATGGCTTCCCCCGACATCCGTGCCGGCATCGCTCTCCTCCTCGCCGCCCTCTCGGCCAAAGGCACCAGCACCATCGACAACATCGAGCAGATCGACCGCGGCTACGAAGCCATCGACACCCGCCTCAACGCCCTCGGCGCCTCCATCCGCCGCATCCCCTGATCCCCAGCCGCCCCCCTTCCTCCCATCCTGCCTTGCTCCCCCTCCCCCTCTTCCCGTTTCTTCACAAATTTGTGAAGTAGCTCCCGGAGGCCGAAGGCCGGAGGCATACGCCGCGTAGCTGTTTTTAGTCGAAAGAGCTTTAGCTCTTTCATCCCATCTTTGCATTCCCCCCTCCTTCTCCTCTCCTTCCTCTCTAAGGCCTTCCTCTCCGCTCTCCCGCGCAGCTTTTTTAGTTATCAAAGCTTTAGCTTTGATCATGCGGCATTCCAGCCCGGCGGCCTTCCCCCTCTCCCCATTTTTCCCACAAAAGTACAATTTTTGGCCTCTTTGGCCTATTGCGGATTTTTTTCCATAATTTACATTAATTTTGTAATGTTTAAAATCCTCCGCAATGATCACCTTCATGATAGTAGCGTTCGTGGTCGGCTATATCTTCATAGCGCTCGAACACCTTCTTGGCATCAACAAAGCCACCTTCGCTTTGCTGATGAGCGGCATCCTATGGGCTGCCTATTCGCTCTTCACCCATGATCCGAACCTCTCCGAGGAGCTTGTGGTAACTCTCGGAGATACCTGCGAGATTGTGGTGTTCCTCATCGGCGCCATGACCATCGTGGAGCTCATTGACCGCTACGGCGGATTCAACATCATCGTCCGCAAGATCCACGCCTCCAACAAGCGCGGCCTCATGTGGGTCCTCGCCCTGGTGGCCTTCTTCCTGAGCTGTATCCTCGACAACATGACCACCACCATCATCATGGTGATGATGCTCCGGCGCATGCTCGCCAACAAAAAGGAGCGCTGGATCTTCGCCTGCGTCATCGTCATCGCGGCCAACAGCGGCGGCGCATGGTCGCCAATCGGCGATATCACCACCATCATGCTCTGGATGAAAAATTATGTTTCCTCCGTCGATCTGATTCTCAACCTCCTCCTCCCGTCGCTCGTGTCGGTGGTCATCCCCACATGGATCGCTTCCCACTACGTCAAAAACGAGCCCGTGGAGCAGCTCAACACCCAGGACCAGCGCATCGGCTACGAGATGAGCAGCCACCACCGCAATCTGTCGATACTGATTCTCATCTGCGGCGTGGCCGGCCTGCTCTTCGTGCCCATCTTCAAGTCCACCACCCATCTGCCCCCCTATATGGGCATCCTCATCTCTCTGGGCGGCCTCTGGCTGCTGACCGAACTGATAGTGCGCCACTACCACCTCGACGGCAAGATCGAGGGACGTATCTCGCAGGTAGTGCGGCATATCGACATGTCCACCATCCTCTTCTTCCTCGGCATCCTTCTCTCGGTAGGCGCCCTCCAGCAGGCAGGCATCCTCAACTATCTTGCCCACTGGCTCAACGACAACATCCACGAGCCCTACACCATCAACGGCATCATCGGCATCCTCTCCTCCATCGTCGACAATGTGCCCCTGGTGGCTGCATGTATGAACATGTATCCCGTCATGACCGACGCCATGGTGGCAGCCTCGGCCGATCCCTCGTATGCGGCGCTCTTCGTGGAGGACGGCCTCTTCTGGCACCTGCTCACCTTCTGCGCCGGTGTGGGCGGTTCGCTCCTCATCATCGGTTCGGCCGCCGGCGTGGTGGCTATGGGCATCGAGAAGATCCCCTTCCTCTGGTATGCCAAGCGCATCACCTGGCTCGCCTTCCTCGGCTATGTGGCAGGTATCGCCGTCATCTGGCTCGAGACCCTTTTCATCTCCATCTGACATCCCGCTGCCCCTCGGGGCCGCACGCCACATACACAACATCCGTCGCACCGGACTCAAACATTCCGGCCCGACGGGTGTTTTATTATTGTGCGATGCATGTCGCCCGCACGATAAATACTCTACTAAAATGAACGACCGCCTTTCCTACGAAGAGAAAAAAGAACTTCCAGACTCAGTTTTCGGACTCCCCGAACGCCGCGAATATCCCATGCCCGACGCCGCCCACGTTCGCGCCGCCGAAGCCTACTTCCGTTATTGTCCCGAGGACCTCAAACCACGCCTCGCCCGCGCCATCCTCGACCGTGCCCGCCTCTTCGGTGTCGACGTCGAGAGTCCCGAGGTACTCTCGTATGCCGAGCAGTAGGGACTTTGGTCATAGCGCTAAAGGGCTAAGACCAAAGTCCCAAGACTTAATTTAACCTAAAATAAGGGAATTTTGCCAAAAACATTTTAATGATTGTATAAAAAGCGCTAAATTTGCTCCAAATTTACCTTTTATGAGCAGAAACCGGCCCTCTACCGGCTTCTTTGCATGCAATATGACCCCCTGACTATGACTAAGGAAGAATTTAGTGACATAGCTCCTTACGACGACAGCGATTTTCAGCATTATATGAGCCGGCTTGTCAAAGAACCCGGATTCGAACATGCCATCCGCTACGTAATGCCCGATGTCAAATACCCTGAAATGGTGCAGAACCTTCTGCAAATCAAGAGCAAAGACGAATTTCAGCGCACCATAATGCAGGGAATGCTCGAACTTCTCGAGCGCATGACCACTTCCGGTGTCACCGACTCGGGACTCGAAGACTTCGACGCCTCCAAGAGCGTGCTCTTCATCACCAACCATCGCGATATTGTACTCGACGCCTCTTTCCTCGGCCTGGCCATGCTGCGTCACGGCCTTCCGGCCCAGGAAGTTGCCCTTGGTGACAATCTGCTCATTTTCGACTGGATTGAGGACTTGGTGCGTCTCAACAAGGGTATCATCGTCAAGCGCAATCTCCGCCTCACCAAGGCTCTCGAGGCTGCCCGCCAGCTATCGGGATATATCCACCACTGCATCAGCGAGAAACACGAATCGGTGTGGATCGCTCAGCGCGAAGGACGCGCCAAAGACTCCAACGATGTCACTCAGGAGAGCGTCATCAAGATGCTCGCCCTCGCAGGCGAAGGCGCCACAGTGGTGGAGCGCCTGCTGGAGCTCAACATCACCCCCACCGCCATCTCCTACGAGTACGACCCCAACGACTATCTCAAGGCTCGCGAATTTCTCGCCCGCAGGCGCGACCCGGAGTTCAAAAAGTCGCAGCGCGACGACCTTTTCAGTATGGAGACCGGCATCCTCCAGTTCAAGGGCCATGTGCACTTCGCCGTATGCGAGTGCATCAACCCCGCCCTCGAGGAGCTCCGCGCTCTCACCGACAAGGTGGAGATCGTGCGCCGCGTGTGCGCCATCATCGACCGAGAGATACACACTACTTACAAGTTCTTCCCGCTCAACTACATCGCCTACGACCGCGTCAACCACACTGACCGCTTCGCCTCGGAGTATACCCCGCAGGATGTGGAGCAGTTCGACGCCTATCTCAACAAGCAGATCGACAAAGTTGACCTCCCCGACATCACCCCCGAGGAGCGCGCCTTCATGATCGACGCCGTCACCGACATGTACGCCAACCCCCTGAAAAACTACCTCAAAGCCACCGAGCCATAACCCCCGGCAGCGCCCCTCCCCCCTCCGGCTGCGAAGCCACTACAATCTACCATCTTAGCACTAAGAGCTATCCATGCGTGCCCCCTTCCTGATATTGCTGATAATACTGCTGATCAGCATTGCGGCCGATCTGTACATCTACATTCAGTGCCGACGCAGGTGCCGGAGCCGCGTGTGGTGTCGTCTGCAGGCCGTCACAGCCATCCTTCTCATGACTCTGATGGTAGTGGAGATGCTCCTTCCGGCCAAAGAGGGGTCCGACAATGCGCTCCGCACCAAGATGTGGGTGCTTTTCGGCTATGTCAGCGTCTACCTCCCCAAATATCTCGCCATCATCTGCGACCTTCTGGCCTCCCTTCCCCGCCTATGGCATCACCGGCGCATGAAGTGGCTCACTGTCAGCGGCATCGTGCTCTCCATAGCTCTGTTTCCGGCCATGTGGTGGGGAGCGCTGATCAACCGCTACCACATGCAGGTGCGCGAAGTCACCGTTGAGATTCCATCGCTCCCGGCCTCCTTCGAGGGCACCCGGCTTGTGCAGTTTTCCGATCTGCACACGGGCACGTTCGGCAACGACACCACCTTTGTATCCCGTCTCGTCGACCGCATCAACGCGCTCCACCCCGACGCCACAATGTTCACCGGAGACATCGTCAACCGCCGCAGCGAGGAGATGCTCCCCTTCGTCGGGGTGCTCTCGCGCCTCCGCGCTCCTATGGGAGTGTATGCCATCCTCGGCAACCACGACTACGGCGACTACATGATATGGTCCTCCACGGCCCACAAGCAGCTCAACATGCAGCGCCTCTACGACGCCTACTCCCGCACCGGGATGCGCCTGCTGCTCAACGAAACTGTATGGCTGCGCCGAGGCACCGACTCCATTGCCGTCATCGGAGTGGAGAATATCGGCGACCCGCCCTTCACCATCTACGGCTCGCTGCCCCGCTCCTACCCTGACCTCTCCGACTCCAACACCAAGATCCTTCTCACGCACAATCCGCAGCATTGGGTCGACTCTATCGCCGACCGCAGCGACATCAACATACCGCTCACCCTCTCGGGCCACACCCACGCCATGCAGATAGAGCTGGCGGGCATCTCTCCCGCCATGTGGCGCTATCCCACCTGGGGCGGCCTCTACACCGACAGCCGCAGCGAGCGTTCGCTCTACGTCAACATCGGCTGCGGCACCGTGGGGATCCCCATGCGCCTCGGAGCCACCCCTGAGATCACTGTCATCACCCTCAGGCGTGCTGCGGTGCCCTCTCCTCAACAATAACCTTTCATTCATCACGGCCAAATAATGTCTGATACCACTCCGACAATCACTTCCATCATCGCCGGCGAGACCGGCATCCCCGAAAAAAGCGTAGCCGCTACCATCCGCCTGCTGCAGGAGGGCGCCACCATTCCCTTCATCAGCCGATACCGCAAGGAGGCCACCGGCTCGCTCGACGAGACGGCCATCTTCGCCATCGATACCCGCGCACAGGAGCTCGCCGAGCTCTCCGACCGCAAAAAGTATATCCTCAACACCATCGAGGCCCAGGGCAATCTCACTCCCGAGCTCGAGAAGCGTATAGTGGAGTGTTTTGACCCCAATCTGCTCGAGGATATCTACCTTCCCTTCAAACCGCGCCGCCGCACCCGCGCTCAGATAGCCCGCGAGAACGGCCTCGAGCCCCTCGCGCGCATCATCATGGCCCAGAGCTCCGATTTCCCGGCCAAGTCGGCCGCGAGATTCCTCTCCGACAATGTAGCCGACATCGATGCCGCCATCGCCGGGGCCTCCGACATCATCGCCGAGTGGGTCAACGAGAACGAGACCGCCCGCAGCCGTGTGCGCGACCAGTTTCGCCGCTATGCCGTCATCACCTCCAAGGTGGTAAAGGGGAAGGAGGAGGATGCCGCCAACTATGCCACATATTTCAACTATTCCGCACCCCTCGCGCGCTGCAGTTCGCACAACTATCTGGCCATGCGTCGCGGCGAGGCCGAAGGGATGCTCCGCGTGAGCATCGGAGTGGACGACGAACGCACTCTCGCCCGGCTTTACCCGATTTTCATCAGGCGCAATGCCTCGGAGGCCTGCGCCGAAATCATACGCGACGCCATCGATGACGCATACAAGCGCCTGACACGTCCGGCCATCGAAA
Source organism: uncultured Muribaculaceae bacterium (assembly GCA_905207535.1). Lineage (GTDB taxonomy): Bacteria > Bacteroidota > Bacteroidia > Bacteroidales > Muribaculaceae > UBA7173. The sequence continues at coordinate 13,366 of CAJLLX010000036.1, forward strand.
ACGAGGTGGCAGCCGAAGCCAAGCAGAAGGCCGACACAGCTGCTATCGACACTTTCACAACCAATCTGCGCCAGTTGCTGCTCGCTTCGCCCCTCGGCACCAAGAGGGTGCTGGCCGTGGATCCTGGCTACCGCACAGGGTGCAAAGTGGTGTGCCTCGACAGCAACGGCAATCTCCTCTGCCACGATGTCATCTACCCCACCCCGCCCCATAGCGACACGCGAGGGGCCGCCCACACTATCTTCAGCCTCGTCATGGAGCACGACATCGAGGCCATAGCCCTCGGCAACGGCACGGCAAGCCGCGAGACGGAGTGCTTCCTCCGCGCCATGTCCATCCCCGATGTGGAGATCTATGTGGTCAGCGAGAACGGCGCCTCGGTCTACTCGGCCTCGAAGGTGGCGCGCGACGAGTTTCCAGACAAGGATGTCACGGTGCGCGGTGCCGTCTCCATCGGCCGCCGGCTCATGGATCCGCTGGCCGAACTGGTGAAAATCGACCCGAAATCTATCGGCGTCGGCCAGTATCAGCACGATGTCGACCAGACGCGCCTCAAAGCGGCTCTCGACATGACGGTGGAATCGTGTGTCAATGCCGTGGGTGTAGACATCAACACGGCTTCGCGACAGCTCCTGGCCTACGTCTCGGGCATCGGCGACACTCTCGCCGCCAATATTGTGGACTACCGTGCCGCCAACGGCGATTTCCCCTCGCGCGAGGCGATTAAAAAGGTGCCGCGCCTCGGCCCGAAGACTTTCGAGCAGGCTGCGGGATTTCTCCGCATTCCCACCGGCGCCAACATCCTCGACCACACTGCCGTACACCCCGAGCGCTACCCGCTGGTGACCCGCATGGCGCGCGACCTGCGCATGGAGCTCGACGAGATTGTCAAGACCCCGCAAAAACTTAAAGAGCTGGATCTGAGCCGCTACATCGACGAAAACACCGGCATGGAGACCCTCACCGACATCATCCGCGAACTCGAAAAACCCGGCCGCGACCCCCGCAGCGAGGCGGTGGCCATAGAGTTTGACGACTCGATCAGCGACATCACCGACCTCCGCCCGGGGATGATCCTGCCGGGTATCGTCAACAATATCACCGATTTCGGAGCCTTCGTGGATCTCGGCATCCACAAAAGCGGCCTGATACATGTATCGCAGATGGCCGAGCGGAGGGTGAAAAATCCGTCGGAAGTGGTGCGCCTCAATCAGCGCGTGCGCGTGAAGGTGCTCGAAGTGGATCTCAAGCGCGACCGCATCGCCCTCTCGCTCCGCGATGTGCCGCAGGATTAACGCGTTTAAATCACTGACCATGAAGGGGAACGATAAACTCCACGAGGCTTATATCTGCCTGGGCTCGAACGAGCCCGATGCCGCCGCAAGAGTCGGCGCTGCGGCCTCGCGGCTCTCGGCGCTGGTGGAGGAGGAGGCATTTTCGGGAGCATATGCCACCCGCCCTGCGCCTCCGGCCGATCCCGACGGCCCGGAGTATGTCAATGCTGTGATGCGTGTATCTTCGCCGTTGTCGCTCAGAGAGTTGCAGCAGTTGCTCAAAGATCTGGAGGCTGCGCTCGGCCGCCGCAGCGAGCACAAGCAGTCGGGCCGGGTGGTCATAGACCTCGATGTGGTTGTCTACGACGGGGAGGTGTGCCGCGTGGCCGAGTTTGCATCCTCCTATTTCATGCACGGCTACCGGCTCTGCATCGGCAGCAATACCGGCGGCAACCCCGTGCGATAAGGGATATTCATAGTGTCGAGCTGCTCGGCAAACCGCCGGTGCATCTTCTCCGAAAGCGCCGGCGACAGCACTATGGTGTCGGGATCGAGCACCGTTTTCACCTTCTCCATCGTGCCGAAATAGCGCACGCTAATCAGCGCATAGCGCGGCTTCTCACTTATCGGCCTCAATTCCTTCGAGAGCCCCACAGGCGCTATCGTCATCGGCCCTATGCGCCACCGAGCGCTGTCTACGTCGATGTAGCGGCCATGCAGTGGCTCATTTACCGCTCCGAATGTCGCGCGGCGGCTCCCGGCATAGCGGGCCAGACGTGCCTCGACAGTCATCTTCACATGTTCATACTGCGTGGGTGGCGCATCGGTGAGTATGCGCGCCCGGCTACCTTCGCGCGCCACGGCCACCGTGGCGTATTCGTTGTCAAGGGCAAAAGCCTCCGCCTCGGGCACCGGAGGCTCGGCTACAATCACCGCCAGGTAGAAAAACACCGTCAGCATAGCGCCCGATATTGCCCATGCCGCGCTCCGGCGCCGTATGGCGATCCAAAGCGCTGCCAACCCTCCGTAAAACGCTATCAGCAGCCACCACGGGAAGTAAAATCCTCCGATATTCGCCCCCTCGGCGCCCGCCACACGCTCTACACACCATGTCAGCGCTCCGTAGCACCCGTTGAGCGCTTCGGCGAGCCATGCCATATGCGCCCCGAAGAGCCCGGCGACCAAAAGCATCGCTTCGCCTGTCATCATCACCGGCAAAAGCAGTGCCGCGGGCACATTCGACATCAGAAAGTAGAGCGGTAACTGATGAAAATGCCATGCCACAAGTGCCGAGGTGCCGAATACGGCCGAAAGGCACACGGCACACCATATCCACGCCCATCTTATCACCGACAGCATCTTCCACCCGGGCACGAGAAAGTAGGAAAACATCACTATGGCGGCAACGGCCACAAACGACAGCTGAAAGCCGGGGAAAAACAGTTCGCGGGGCTTCACGAGCAATATCAGTATCGCGGCGAGGCAAAGCGAATTGAGCGCCGAGCTGTCGCGCCTGAGCAATCTTGCGGCCGAAAGCACTGTGGCCATTATCACGGCTCGCGTCACCGACGGCGACAGTCCGGTGAGTAGCGCATAGCCCCATAGAGCTACGACGATCAGCAGTGTGCTCCAGCTTCTCTTTCCGGCGATGCTCAGCGGGAAAAACAGCAGCGACAGCAGCATCGCCACCACGGCCACGTGCGTGCCGCTGAGGGCCAGGGTGTGAGCCACTCCGGCGGCGGAGAAGCTTTCGCGTGTATCGTCGTCGAGCCAGGTGCTGTCGCCGGTGAGCACGGCCGAGAGGAAGGCAGCCGTGGGCCCGTTGACCCCGCTGTCGTAGATGGCGTCGATCAGGCGCTGCCGCATGCCGTACATCCGCCTCCCTATCGGCTCCTTGGCGGGTTCGCTCACCTGTAGCTGTCCCTTTCTGCCGGCAAAAAATTCGGGAAATATGTCGGCTGTCGCCGACACTCCGTAGCGCCACATCTGCCTGCGCGGCGAATAGTCGTGCGGCACGGGGCTCGGCGCTCCCTCCACGCCACGGAGCACGACCCGGAATCGCGCAGTGTCCCCTTCGAGCATCAGCACAATCAGGAACAGGACTCGCCCGAATCCGGAAACGACCCGCAGGAACA
>CAJLLX010000037.1 GCA_905207535.1 uncultured Muribaculaceae bacterium
CCCGCGAGCCACGGTCGGCGGCCGGCGACAGCAGCCTCACCACGGCCCGCTGCGACCGCTCGGTGCGCCACACCTCCTCCACCACTCCGGCATAAGCCTGCTCCCGGCCGCTGATTTGAGCCGAAGGATAGCTCCTGAGCGCTATCGACAGCATCCCTAAGCACGCAAATCCGGCGAGCAGCGACGTCATCGGCCGCCGCATCAATAGCCCGGCAACGACAAGAGCCGCCATTGCGGCGGCTCCGTAGAGTGTATATTGTCCGAGGACACAGGCCGCCACAATCCCCGCTATCAGCATCGCTGCCGGAAGCAGCAGCGGTATGGCGGGCAATATGGGTTGGCGCCCTTTCATATGCGTATGTGTGTCAGGCTTTCATCACGCGGGGATGGTCTCCATCACCACAAAGAAGCTGCTCACGCCGATGATGATCCAAAGCAGCACGGCCAGCAGCAGCGGACGCACGCCCACTTTCTTGATCATCCCTATCGACAGTCCGGCGCCGATGAGGAAGAGGGTCACCACAAGCGCGCGCTTGGCTATCGTGACGAGCACGTTGCTGACTCCCTCGGGGATACCGCAGTAGGTATTGGCGATCATAGCGAGCACAAAGAGGAAGATAAACCAGGGGATGGCAATCTTGCTGCCGGAGCTCTTGTCGCGGAAGATAAACATGGTCACGAACGCCAGCGGTATGATCCACAGTGCTCGTGTGCACTTGATCAGCGTGGCTATCTGGCATGCCTCCGGGCCGTAGGCGTCGCCGGCGCCGACCACCGACGAGGTGTCATGGATGGCGATGGCCGCCCAGGTGCCGAATTGAGCCTGACCCATATTGAAGTAGTCGCCGATCGGCGGGAAGATGAACAGCGCTATGGCGTTGAGGATGAAGATCACACCGAGCGACACTGCCATCTCGTGGTCGTCGGCCTTCAGCACCGGACCCACAGCGGCTATGGCGCTGCCGCCGCAGATGGCCGTACCCGAGGCAATCAGGTAGGAGGTCTTGCGGTTGAGGTGCATCCAGTAGCCTAAAAGCACTCCGAAGGCCATCACGCCTATCACCGACACCACGGTGAAAAGCATACCCTCGGCGCCGCTTTTGAGCGCTGTGGTCACATTCATGCCGAAGCCCAGACCCACCACAGAGGCCTGAAGCAGGTATTTCGAACCTTTCTTGTTGAATTTCGGGAAAGGCATCGGGAAAATCATCGCGAACACCAGGCCGGCGAACAGCGCCAGAGCCGGTGTGACAATCTCATCTATCCCGAAAAGTTCCTTCATCGGCACTGCCGCCACAAGGATGCACAGCAGATACACTATCTTTGAGGCCATCGAGGGCCCGCTATTCCCTTTCACTATGTTTTGTTCCTTCTCCATAAGCTTTTAAGTAAGTATAATACTACATAATCCCTTTATTCAGTTCATTTTACCGCCGTCCCGTCCATATCTCCCACGACTCGAAGGCTTGCAGCAGCAGCATCTCCAGCCCGTTTTTGGTCTCGGCCCCATGCTCGGCGCTCTTCTTCATGAAGAGTGTCACATCGGGGTTGTAGAGCAGATCGTAGCACAGGAAGTCGCTGTTGATCAGGTCATAAGGTATATCGGGACAGCGGTCGGTGTGGGGATACATACCCAGCGGAGTGGTGTTGACAATCACCTTATACTCATCCATGATGGCGGGGGTGATATCGCTGTAGGAGATCATCCCCTCGCGTGGTGTGCGCGACACCACCAGCGTCTTCAGCCCCAGGTCTTCGAGCGCCACGCACACGGCACGGCTTGCGCCTCCCGACCCGAGCACCAGCGCCCCCTTGTGGCACGGCTTCAGCAGCGGCCTGATGGAGTTGGCGAATCCCGCCACATCGCTGTTAAAACCTATCAGCTTGAAATCGTTGGCCTTGTTGCCCCTCTCCAGTTTTATCACATTCACGGCTCCCACCCGCTCGGCCAGCGGGTCGAGTCCCTGCAGATAGGGGATCACCAGCTGCTTGTAAGGGATGGTCACATTCAGGCCCGCTATCGAGGGGTACTCTGAAAATATCTCCATAAAGTCGCTGATGTCGGGTATCTCGAAATTGATATACCGTGCATTGATGTGCTCCGTCTCAAACTTCTGATTGAAAAAAGTTTGCGAGAAAGAATGGCTCAGCGGAAAACCGATAAGACCGTAGATTTTCTCATCTTCGCGTCTTACTTTTTTACCAAAGAAACTGCCCATACAGATTTATCCGAAGGTTTAAAAACAACAAATCTTTTGAGTGTATTCCCCCTTAACAACGCTCAAAAGTACTCTTTTCGTACTCCACAAGCGCCTAAAATACTCTCTAAAGTGCAAAGATACACAACATTTCCCTCTCTCCCACCCTTTTTCCGTCCTTTTTTTCGTCCCCTCCCCCTTTCCGCCCTTTCCCCTTTCCTTCTCATGTTTCCATGCGTCAGCCCTTCAGGTATTCGGGATGCAATCCCGAAAAAAAGAGTGCGGATTTTTGACTGTCCCCAATTTTTTACTTACTTTTGCATCTAAATGCAGGCCGGCGCACCCGATGCCGCCGCGCCTGCGGCTTCTTACTTACACTAATCGAATCGAATACAATATGAAATATATAGGCGCTCATGTATCGGTGGACGGAGGTGTGTCTAATGCCCCCCTTCAGGCTACCGAGCTTGGTATGAAGGCATTTGCACTCTTCACCCGCAACCCTTCGCGATGGAAAGCTGCCCCGATTTCTGCCAAGGAGGCGCAGAAGTTTAAGGACAATTGCCTCGCCGGCGGATTCACACCCGATGTGATCCTTCCCCACGACAGCTTCCTCATCAATCTCGGCGCTCCCGACCCGGCCAAACTGGCGCTCTCGCGCGAGGCATTTCTCGACGAGATGCAGCGCTGCATGCAGCTGGGCCTCACGATGCTCAATTTCCACCCCGGCTCGCATCTCAACGCTGTCAGCGAGGAGGAGTGTCTGCGCACCATCGCCGACTCCATCAACATGACGCTCGATGCCACCGAGGGGGTCACGGCCGTGATTGAATCCACCGCCGGACAGGGCTCCAATCTCGGATTTCGCTTCGAGCATCTCGCAGACATCATCGACAAGGTGCACGACAAGAGCCGCATAGGCGTGTGCGTCGACACCTGCCACACCTACGCCGCCGGCTACGACCTCGCCACCCCCGAGGGCTACGACCGCACCTGGCGCGAGTTTGCCGACATCATCGGCTTTCAGTACCTCAAAGGCATGCACATCAACGACTCTAAGAAAGGGCTCGGCTCGCGCGTCGACCGCCATGCCTCCATCGGCACCGGCACCCTCGGCAACCCGTTTTTCGCCATGCTCATGGCCGACCCGCGCATGAACGATATCCCCCTCATCCTCGAGACCCCCGACGACACCATCTGGGGTCAGGAGGTAGCCTACCTCTACTCCCTCGCCGGCGCCCTCTGATCCGTCCTCAGCGCCTCAGGCGCCCACTGCGCCCTTTTTCGCCATCAGCACTGTGCTGAGGACACAGTCCGAAGTCCCCTCCGCTGCCCCTCTGCCCTCCGCTGCCCCTCCTCCCTTCCTCCCTCTCCCTTCATCACCTTTCGCTTTTTTATTTTTTAGAGATATTGCTTACTTCATCTATTCGACATGAAAACCAAACCTGACCTTAGTTTCTGGAAACTCTGGAATCTGAGTTTCGGCTTCTTCGGAGTGCAGATCGCCTACGCCCTGCAGAGCGCCAACGTGAGCCGAATCTTCGCCACCCTCGGAGCCGACCCTCACGACCTCAGCTATTTCTGGATTCTTCCTCCCCTCATGGGCCTCATCGTGCAGCCCATCGTGGGCACCGCTTCCGACCGCACCTGGAATCGCTTCGGACGCCGTCTCCCATACCTCATCGGAGGCGCCCTCGTGGCTGTTCTGGTGATGTGTCTGCTCCCCAATGCGGGCAGCTTCGGCCTTGCCGTCTCCTCGGCCATCATGGTAGGGCTTTTCGCCCTCATGCTCCTCGACACATCCATCAACATGGCCATGCAGCCTTTCAAGATGCTTGTCGGAGATATGGTCAACGAGAAGCAGAAGGGACTCGCCTACTCCATCCAGAGCTTCCTCTGCAATGCCGGCTCTATCGTAGGATACGTGTTTCCCTTCCTGCTCACCTGGATCGGATTTCGCAACACCGCCGCTGCCGGAGTAATCCCCGAGACTGTGGTCTTCTCATTCTATTTCGGGGCCGCCATCCTGCTGGGATGCGTGGGCTACTCCCTGGCCAAAATCAAGGAGTGGCCGCCGGAGCAGTATGCCGAATACAACGGCGGCCCTGACACCGCCAATGGTGCCGAAAAGGCCAAAAAGCCCAACCTTCTCCAACTGCTCGTCCATGCGCCTTCCACTTTCTGGACTGTCGGACTAGTGCAATTTTTCTGCTGGTTCGCCTTCCTATTCATGTGGACTTACACCAACGGCACTGTGGCTAAAAATGCTTTCGACTGCCCGGAGACCACTACCATCCGCAGCATCGAGCAGCGTGAAAACGGCATGGTCACCGCCCAATATTCTGCAAAATATATCCTCACGGCTGACTCGCTGCCGGTGATCCTCGAGGGTAAAGCTGCCGTAGGAGGCATCACCACCACTTCGGGCGACTTCATCCCCGCCTCATCCATCGACCTCATCCACACTGATGTGCCCGCTGTGCATATCGCCAACGGCGGCATCGACATCATGGTGCCCACCTCGGGTATCGAAGTGAAGACTCCGGTGGTAGCCAACGATCTGCTCTGCGAGGTGGAGGGTGTGCCGGTCTACGACTTCAACACGGCCATCGACACCTACGGCACTACGCTCCTCATCAACGACGCGCAGCGCATTCAGGCTCATTCGGTCACTATCGTCGACCGTCTGTCGCGACTCGGAGGCGACGCTCCGCTGCTCCTCTGCGACATCTACACCCACGATCCCGCCACGGGCAATCTCTTCCTCGACGGCGTGGAGAGGGTGCGCCTGCGCAATGCTCCCGCAGCTACCCTCCACACTTCGGTGGTGCTCAACACCGAGTCGCCGCAATACAACGACGCCGGCAACTGGGTGGGCATCCTTTTCGCCGTGCAGGCCATCGGTTCTGTGCTGTGGGCTGTTCTGCTGCCGATATTCCGCAGCCGCAAGTTCTCCTACTCGCTTAGTCTCGTGCTTGGTGCCATAGGATTCATCACCGCAGGATTCTTCACCAACCAGTATCTGCTCTTCATCTCCTTCGCTCTGATCGGTTGTGCCTGGGCTGCAATGCTGGCATGGCCCTTCACCATCCTCACCAATTCGCTCAAGAGCGGCAACATCGGAGCCTACCTCGGCCTCTTCAACTGCTCTATCTGCATCCCGCAGATCGTGGGCGCACTGGCCGGCGGCTGGATTCTCTCGCTTATCGGCAAGCCCAATGCCCTCGCTCCGCAGGACATGATGATGGTCATCGCCGGTATCTCGCTGATTATCGGCTCGTTTGCCGTAGCTCTCATCAAGGAGAACGACAACCGTACCATTACCGTAGAATAAAAAACCGTTTTTATTTCACACCGACACAATGAAGAAACTTCTATATATTGCCATCCTCGGCATCGGCCTCACAGCCTGCCACGGCACCGACGACTACGACGCTTATGTGCAGCAACTTAAGGAGCAGCCGGCGGTAATCGACACCATCTCGTCGCCGGCTTCCTATGCCGCCTACATCGAGCGCCTTCAGAATATGACTCAAAGTTTTGAGGAAATCGGGGTCAAGCTCAACGAGACACAGGCCGACGAACTGCAGCAGCTCGGCCTCGACATCCAGAAGGCCATGGAGCGCACTTACACCCGCCTGGCGCAGACCCCCGCCACGCTCCCCGACTCCATCCCCGTCCCCGATTGATCTACAACACTGTGCTGAGGACGTAGTCCGAAGTCTATCCGCTAAAGCGCCCCCTCCTCCAGCACAATATTGAAAAAATCATTATACGGCACCAGCGGCAGCCCTTCCGGGGTTGCCGCCGGTCGTTTTCCGGGGATCATTTTCATCAATCCTGGCCCGGAGGGCGCTTTTCCGCTCCCGGCGAGCCGGCGGTAGAGCGAGTGTGCCACCACACCCATGGTCATGCGCAGATTCAGCTCCACGCACGGCACAATGGCCGCCTCGCCCCTTTCTGTGGCCACTGCCATCATATCCACCCCCATATATCCGCGGTAACAGCTATCGGTGATCTCTGTAAGTATCCGCTCCAGCGCCCTGTTGACATCCCGGAGCAGCTCCTCGGGGAGCAGAGTCACCAACCGCGCCCGCAATGTCTCGTCCGAGGCCACGAGATTGCCGCTGTAGGAGGCTCTGCGCTCGGTCATAAACACCGAAAGCCCCACGCTCTCCACCCTTCCGGCGCCGTCGCTCCGGAAAAGCATAGCAAAATCCTGAATTTTTTCATATGCGGGCTCCACAAGCACACTCCCCTGCCGGGCGATGATGGCCAGGCACCGCTCGCGGGTCTTGTCATCGCTCAGGCGGCGGCAGTCAGCCACTCCGCGCCCGCTCGACGACCATGGCGATTTGACAAACACGCCGCAACCCATCGTGCCGAGCACCCGCTCCAGCTCCCGGGCATCGCGCACTTCGCGCCCACCGGCGGCCTGAAGCCGTGAGCCCCATTTTTCCCCTAATTCTTCCCGGATCTGCCGGTTGATCTCCACCGATGTGTGCCGGTGGCTGATATCGCGGATGCGCCCGAGGTTGTCGGCAATCGGTTCGGGCACTTCGCCCCCCCCTTCCGCTAATATCCTCGCGGTGTGAGCGCTCCAGCCCCACGGTTCGGCCATTTTATCCACATTCATCGTGTGCACTATCTCCGCTCCCGGCCCGAAGCGGCGTTCCATCTCCATGCGCCATAGCGCAAGCTCTTCAGCATAGATTTCACTCTCAGGTTCAGGCACATACACGGCATCGCCGGCCTCCGCCACCCACCACAGCACGGGCGCACCGTAGCGCGCGAGCCGCTCGGCGGCGCGCGGAGCAGTGAACCGCGCCTTCGGGTCGTGACCCAGCGCTATATCGTTCTCGGGATTATACAGATAGAGGGTGTTCATAACTGCTTCATAACTCCCACGGCCCACGGCCGCGACAGCGTTGCAAAATTAGCAAATCTTTGCTAACTTTACGCTCCAAATCCACAACTACGATGAGCGATGTCATTAGATTGCTGCCCGACTCGGTGGCAAACCAGATAGCCGCCGGCGAGGTGATCCAGCGACCGGCCTCCGTGATTAAAGAATTGGTGGAAAACTCGGTCGACGCCGGGGCTCATTCCATCAAGATTATTCTGCGCGACGGCGGCAAAAATCTCATTCAGGTCATCGACGACGGCTGCGGCATGAGCGACACCGATGCCCGTCTGGCCTTCGAGCGCCATGCCACATCAAAAATCAAGCAGGCCGCCGACCTCTTCGACCTACACACCATGGGCTTTCGCGGCGAGGCGCTCCCGTCCATAGCGGCTGTAGCCCAGATAGAGATGCACACCATGCGCCGCGGCGACTCCATCGGCACCAAGCTCCTCCTCTCGGCCTCGAAGTTTGAGTCGCAGGAGCCCGACGGATGCCCCGCGGGCACCAACCTCGCGGTGAAAAATCTGTTTTTCAATTTTCCCGCGCGCCGCAAGTTTCTCAAAAAAGATTCGGTGGAGCTGACCCACATCATCCACGAGTTTGAGCGCCTTGCACTGGTCAACCCCGACAAGGAGTTTCTCCTGGTACACAACGATGTGGCCCTCCATCAGCTCCTGCCCGGCTCGCTCAAGAAGCGTGTGGTGGATCTCTTCGGCAAGGCGCTCGACAAGCAGCTGATCCCCATCGCCACAGAGACATCGCTGGTAAAAATTAATGGACTGGTGTCGCTCCCCGACTGCACCCGCAAACGCAATCAGCTGCAATATTTCTTTGTCAATGGCCGCAACATGCGCCATCCCTACTTCCAGAAGGCTGTGCTTCAGTGCTATGAGAATCTGATCCCCGCCGACCATCAGCCCAATTTCTTCATCAATTTCGAGGTGGATCCGGCCACTATCGATGTCAACATCCACCCCACCAAGAGCGAGATAAAATTTGAAAACGAGGCGCCGATATGGCAGATCCTCGTGGCGGCCATCAAGGAGGCGCTCGGCAAGTACAATGCCGTGCCGGCCATAGACTTCGACTCTACCGACACCATCGATATCCCGGTGTTCAATCCGGTGGACACGCCGCAATTCGATGTCATCGACCACTCCACCGACTACAATCCCTTCTCGCCGGAGGCTATGGGTCAGACCGATTTTCCCGGCTCGCTCCCGCCGGCGGGCGGGCGCCCCAAAGTCACTGAAGATTCGGCGCTCAATGGCGGCGGCGCCTATGCGGGCAGTTCTGCGCCGCAATCATCCCCGCTCGACGACTGGGACCGTCTTTACTGCAATTTCCACAATGCCGGCAGTGCCGCAGGGGGCCCGGATATGGACGATCTCACCGGCTCGGGTGCGCAAAGCGCTCTCAATCAGATTCCTTCGGATTTCCCTCTCACTCCTGATAGCCCTCAAACCATGGCGCTGCCGGGCACGGAGACTGCCGAATCGGGACGCCTGCTGCAGTATCGCAACCGTTTTCTCATCGTCCCCTCGGCGCGCGGACTGATGGTCATCGACCGCTATCGCGCCCACCTCACGGTGCTCTTCGACAAATTCAGCAAACTCTCGCCGCAACGGCTGGGCGACTCACAGTCGCTACTCTTCCCGCAGACGGTGACGCTCACGGCCGCACAAAATGTGGTGCTGACCTCCATGCTCGACGATGTGCGCATCCTCGGCTTCGATCTCTCGTTTCTCGGCGACAATGTGTGGGCAGTCAATGCTGTCCCGGCCGTGGCCGCCGACCTCGACGCCTCCGACACTCTCATTCAGATGATCGAAGGGATGTCTGACGAAACCGCCCTCCCGGGCGAGGCCCTCAGCCGCCGCGTAGCGCTCTCCATGGCCCGTTCGGCGGCCATCTCGCAGACACGCCGCCTCACCGACGATGAGGCCGACGCTCTCCTGAGCCGCTTCCTGTCACTCCCCGATCCGGCTTGGTCGCCCGACGGCAAACCCAACTTCTTCCTCCTCGATTCCTCCGAAATCGCCCGCCGCCTCCAGCTCTGATCCCGGCTGTCACATCTTCAGCAGATGCTCATACACCCGCCTCAGCGGCAGACCCATCACATTGTAGTAGTCGCCCTTTATCCCCTTGATGCCGATATACCCTATCCATTCCTGGATGCCGTAGGCGCCGGCCTTGTCAAGCGGGCGATATTTCTCTACATAATAGCTGATTTCGTCATCGGTAAGCTCGGCAAACTCCACCTCGGTGACCTCCGAGAAGGTCTGCATCCCTTTATCGCTCGCCAGCGTCACTCCGGTGATAACCTGATGTGTATGCCCCGAGAGTTCGCGAAGCATGGCATGCGCATCGCCCTCGTCGCGTGGTTTTCCGAGTATCCTGTCGCCATCCACCACCACGGTGTCGGCGGTCAGAAGCACCTCGTCGGGCGCTATTTCGCCCATATACGCCTCCGCCTTCAGTCGGGAGAGATACGGTGCCACTTCGGCGGCACTCAGAGTGTCGGGATACGTCTCCTCCACATCTTTCAGGTGGGCCCTCACCACCTCCATGCCCAATTGCTCAGTCAGTTCACGGCGCCGGGGCGATCCGCTCGCCAGCAGCAGCCGCTTTTTCCCGAATATATCTTCTGCTTTCATCCGATAGCTCTGCATCAGTTCATTTAGTCCAACCCCAGGCCTTATCGCATTTGGGCCACTGACCCTGAGCGCGGAGTATCTCTTCCAGCAGGTCGCGCCCTACGCCATGGCCGCCACTTACGGGAGACACATACACCGCAATCTCCTGAATATCAGGCGCGGCATCGGCGGGAGCCACCGACAGCCCGACAAGGTCAATGCACTCGCGGTCGGGCACATCGTCGCCGGCATAGGCCACCTCCTCGGCCGTAAGCCCGTTGTCGGCCATCCAGCGCTTCAACACATCTATCTTCGAGCCCACCTGGAGGTGCACATCCTTTATGCCCAACATGCGGAAACGCTTCTCGAGAGCCTCGCCGGTGGCGCCGCTCACTATGGCTATCTTAAGTCCCTTGCGCACAGCTAATTGCAGGGCATATCCGTCGCGGATATTCACCATTCTTGCCGGCATACCGTCGTCGCCAAGCGGCACAAGGCAGGGCGACAGCACGCCGTCCACGTCAAATACCACCCCTTTTATCTTCGTCAGATCGTAATTGATTTTACTCATCTCTGTACATGTCTAATATTGTGTCGGAGAGCAGTTCATATATCTCTTTCGGCCGTCCCGAGAGCTTCTCGAGGTGTCCGGCTATCACTTCGCTGTCGCCCCGGCGGGCCGGGCCGGTCATCGCCTCGCGGGGCGAGATCTTCTCGAGTTTCGAGAGTGTCATCCTCAGCAGCGGCATCATATATTTTACATCCAGGCCGTCGCGGCGCAAGATTTCATCGGCCTCATGCCACATCAGGTTGGCAAAATTGCATGCGAACACCGCCGCCACATGCAGCAGCCCGCGCCGGCGGCTGTCGGCATACTCCACGCTGTGCGAGATCTCCCGCGCCAGGGCAGCAAGCGCTTCGGCGGTGGCTGTGTCGCTCCCTTCGATGAAAAACGGCACTTCGCTCACATCCACATCGAGGTCGCGAGTGAAGGTCTGCAGGGGATAAAACACTCCGTAGCGGCTCTTTTTACCCTCAAACACGTCGGCTGGCACGCTCCCGGAGGTGTGAGCCCATATGCCGGGGTAATCGGGGGTCTCGCCGGCCACTTCGGCCACATGGTCATCGCCTACGGAGATCAGATAGAGGTCGGCGTCGGGCGCCAACTCCTTCAGATCCCACACCGGTTCACATCCCTCGATCTTTTCGGCCAACCGTCGGGCCGAGACCTCATGCCGGCTCACTATCTGCGCCACATGCGCCACCCGCCCGAGGGCCTGTGCGAGGTGCGTAGCCACATTGCCCGCACCTATCACACATATTTTCAAAGGCCGGCTGTCTCCGGCCGACCTTCGGGTTTCTTCTCTGTTTTCGCTCTGCATGATCTATGTGGTCATTCTGCCGCATCTTTGCGCCAGCTTCCTATATGCACCTTCTCCCACAGCAGTTTGGCCGGGTCGATGGGGCGCCGTTCCTCGGCTTTATGCCCGATGGAGACGATGCAAAGCACGCCAAACTCCTCGGGGATCCCCAGCGCCTCGCGCACATACTCCTCGGCGGGTTCGCCGTCGGCGCCATAGCGGTCGCGCACCTCCACCCAGCACGAGCCGAGCCCGAGGTCGGCGGCCTGAAGCTGCATCAGCACGGCGGCTATCGATGCATCCTCTATCCAGGCGTCAGATTTTGTGATATCGGCCGTAACCACCACTGCCAGAGGGGCATTGGCTATCGATGTGGCATAGTTGGGCTTGCACTTGCCAAGCCGCGCAAGCATCTCCTTGTCTTCCACCACTACAAACTGCCAGGGCCTTACGCTCTTCGACGAAGGCGAGGTCAGCGCTGCCTCTAAGATAAGACGCACAGCATCGGCATCGACAGGTTCGTCGGTGTAGCGACGTATGCTCCTGCGGTTCAGCAATAATTCATGAAAATTTTCCATAGACGTCTTTAAAACTGAATTGTTACGGATCCTCATCGCCCCCGGCGATGCCTCTCTTTTGGCAATCCGGGCTTCTGTGCGATTCAGTGGCCTCACGTGCGTCCCTTCATAGGCTCCGAGCCTCTCAGCGGCGGCTCCGATCATCTCAGCGGCGGCAAACCCAGGCATCTTTCTGCCCTACGCGCTTGGCCATGGCCGTGGCCGAGGCATAGTCGCGTCCGGTGGCCGCATACACGCGATACCTCCCGTCCATCTCCACCACGCCGAGCTGACTCGAAGCATGTTGGGCAATAAAGACCTTGGCCTGACTCTCCGTCGGGAACGACGCCACTACCACACAGTAGGGATCCTCAGCGTTAAAACGCACTCCTTCTCCCGATGGTTCACTCTTGGGCGCTGCTACCGCCTCAGCAGCCTTAACTGCTGCCCGTGCATCGGCGCCCATTGCCGGCGCCGGAGCTATTTTGGCGGCAGCCACCTCTGCCGGAGCCTTTGCGGCTTCCTCAGTCACAGCGGGCGTCTCCACAGGTGCCGTATATTCCTGCACATACGAGAGCGCATCCGGCACAGCCCGGCTCACACCCTCCACATTGCCGCACAGCAGCGAGCGCCACCCCTCGGAAGAGGTGCCGGCGTCTGTCGCACACGATGCCGTATATTTTTGAGCCACAGGCGCTATCGAAGCTGTCTGTGTATTCTTTTCTATCCTTATGGGCGATGCCACAAAGAGCGCCAGGGTCACTATCACCGCCAACGTGGCCACCGCACCCGAAGCATATGAGCGCCATGCCCGGATACCGGTCCACAGTCGGCGCGCCTTCCCCTCCTCTTCATCAGCTGTAACATCGGCAACGGGCGCCACCCTCTGCCGGGCAGCCTCCGTTGCGGCCTGCCGTTCGGCCAATGTCATAGGCGCTATCGGCAGCAGCCCGTAGAATGCACCGTTGATTCCGGCCACAGCAGACGGCTCAAACGCTATTTCGTCATTTTCAGCCACATAGAGCATCCCGAGCCCTCCCACCGGGGCCTCGCCATCGCGGCGCGCAGCCCCAATGAGTTGCTCTACTTCGCTCTCTACCAGCTGCGTAGCGCGCTCCACCGAAATTCGCTCTCCTCGGGCCACCGAAGCCACCAGCATCCCGTCCCCATCCGAGAGCCAGCGGTTGAAAGCCAACCGGCGACCCGGAGGCATGATCCGCACCCCGTTTTCGTCGAATCGCGCAGCATCATACCGACACAGAAACGCACCCAGCCCCGGCACCACCACGCAGTCGTGCCGTTGCAGCAAATATTCTATATGTCGGTCTATAACGCTCATTCTTTCAGTCTTTTACTCTTTCCATTCCTTCCCCTCAATCCATCCCTTCCACACCTTTCGCCATACAAGACTCCCCCATCTCCCGGCCTTCTCCCGGATAAATAATATATCTTTCCGGGCCTTCTCCCGGCTAAAATATCTACAAAAGTAGAAAAAAAATCTCTTTCTATCAATACCCTACGCCTTTTTTCCACTTTTCATTCGAAATGTAGGGACGCACGGCTCGTGCGTCCTCCTATAAACATCTCATTCCCAAGGTCGTATCCTCGGACGCACGAGCCGTGCGTCCCTACAATCCTTCGCAATATTGATACACCATACGCAGCACCTCGCTCGCCGAAGTCCTCCTCCCGGAAGGCCCTAAAGCCGAAAACCTAACGCCTAAAGCCTAACGCCTTCCCCAGCATCTCGCAGGCATCAGCCACGCACAGCGTGCACGGGCGCAGCTCCACACCGGTGCCCACCCCTTTGAGTTCGCGGCAAATGGTGGCGCCGTTGCGCTGCCGGAAAGCCTCCATCACCATGCGCATCCGCTTCATGGCCTCCACACGGTTGGCGCTCGCCATACCGAGGATCATCCCCGCTCCCACAAGCGCCCCGCATGTACCCTCCAGGCACCCCATCCCGGTGCCGTAAGCCCCTGCAAGTCGCATCGCCAGCTCCTCGTCGAGCCCCGCCACATCGCAGTATACCGAAGTCACCGCCTGAGCGCAGTTGTATTTGCCGCTCTTTTTTCTGGCCATCCCCTCCTCCACTCGCCTCTGTATCTCCTCTTTTTCCATTGTAGATGATTGTTTATCCTAAATTGGCTCCTATCGTGTCACGCAAAAATTCAAGTGTATAAAATTCGGATAGTTGGCAAAAGCATGGGAATTTCGGCTTGATCCCTATTTGTCCAATTACGCATTACTCATTACGAATTACGCATTATAAAAAGCGGAGCACCTTCCGCCATATTTGCATATGCCGGAAGGTGCTGTGTTGTGTAGTATTGACGCCGGATGCATGCCGCTCAGGCACGCTGCCGGACTATAGTCTCGTGGATTATTCGGCTACAACCTCGAAGGGGATCTCCACAGATACTTCCTTGTGGAGGTTCACCTTTGCGGTGTACTTGCCAAGCTCCTTCACGGACTCCTTCAGCACGATGATGCGACGGTCTACGTTGTGACCCAGCTTCTCCAGTGCCTCGGCGATCTGGATATTGTTGACCGAACCAAAGATAGTGCCGTTGGCCGAAGCCTTGGCACCGATGGTCAGAGACACGTCGGCCAGCGATGCGGCCATTGCCTCTGCTTCGGCTTTGATTTGAGCCAGCTTGTGGGCGCGCTGACGCTGATTCTCCTCAAGCTGCTTCAGATTCGAAGGATTGGCGATCACAGCCTTGCCCTGAGGTATAAGATAGTTACGGCCGTAACCATCCTTTACTGTTACGATATCGTCCTTGTAGCCAAGGTTCGAGATATCTTCTTTAAGTATAATTTTCATAATCGGGGATGTCGGTGATTGATGAGTTATCGGTTTTTAACCCTGAAGTGTGCGATCCTTGTCGCCTACTTACTTCATCAGGTCGGTTACGTAGGGCAGAAGGGCCAGGTGACGGGCACGCTTTACAGCCTGAGCTACGCGACGCTGGAATTTCAGCGAAGTACCGGTGATGCGGCGGGGAAGCAGTTTACCCTGCTCGTTGAGGAACTTCTTGAGGAATTCGGGGTCTTTGTAATCGATGTATTTGATACCGCTGCGTTTGAAACGGCAGTATTTTTTCTTCTTGACATCCACTGACAGCGGAGTGAGGTAACGGATTTCGGATTGAGTCTGTGCCATTGTTTAGTCCTCCTTGTTTTCTACGGTTTCTTCTTTGGGTGCATTGGCCTTCGCTGCCTTCAGGTTGCGACGCTTTGCAGCATACTCTGCTGCATACTTGTCGTTGCGGAACACCAGGAAGCGAATCACACGCTCGTCGCGACGGAATGCGGTCTCTACCTTGTTTACCAGGGTCGGATCGCCGTCAAACTCTACGAAGGCGTAAAAACCGGTCGACTTCTTCTGGATGGGATATGCCAGCTTGCGCAGGCCCCAGATCTCTTCGTTCACGATCGAGCCACCGTTGTCGGTAACCACCTTTGTGAACTTTTCTACCGCTTCCTTCATCTGAGCATCAGACAAAACGGGAGTTAAAATGAAAACGGTTTCGTAATGGTTCATTTGAAACTTTTTTTGAAATGAATTTGATTTGCCGGCCGGGCCACTGCATCCTTCTGTAAGCCTGTAGCTTTGCAGACGCGGACACAACATGCCCAAACCGGCTGCAAAGTTAGCAATTTTTTTTCATCCCGCAAAAAATTTTGAGAGTAGGCCGCAAAAAATTTCCGAAAATTTCATCTCCCTGCTTGCACATTCCGAAAAAACCTCCTACCTTTGCACTCGCATGACCGCCTTAGCGCCCCTCTCCCCCGCCCCGACTTCCGGGCCGTCAGCCGCCTTCTGGCGCCCCTGCCTACGGTCATTGCATCATTTTTACCAACATTTGCGGTAGTAGCTCAGTTGGTAGAGCATCAGCTTCCCAAGCTGAGGGTCGCGAGTTCGAGCCTCGTCTACCGCTCCCAGTACAAACCTCTGAAAATCTGTGATTTAACCCCGGTTTTCAGAGGTTTCTTTTTGTATACATATCATAAGATATGGGACCAATGTAAAAAGTCGGTGGTTAAAATCTGCCCAACCGCCTCGCAACCCTCCGGCCCTTCCCCCCCAAAAAAAATATTGCGCTCCTACTGCCCCTGCTAATTCACAAGGACGGTCTCAAAACTACTATCTACAATCTTCAATCTAAGCACTAAAAAAGGACTTTCCCCTGCGGCACTCTCACCACAGGGGAAAATCAAGGTATATGGAATGAAGGTTATATCTATCTGTCTTCAAGCGCATTAAGGGCCCAATCTGCCTTTGCAGGCAATAAGAACCCGGTCTGTCTTTGCAGGCATTTTAGGCCTTGTTAGTCGGGCCATCGGCCCGGCCTATCTCTAAGAGCCTTTACCGGGCGCGGTATCAGTCCTTGTCGGCGTTGCTCTCGGCATAAGCCTTCAGCAGCTTATCCTGCACATCGCTCGGCACGAGCTCGTACGACGCGAATTTGAGGGTAAACGACGAGCGGCCGCCGGTGATGGAGCTCAGAGCCGTGGAGTAGGAAGCCATCTCTTTCAGAGGCACCTTGGCCGAGATCTTCTCGAAGCCGTTCTCCGACGACATGCCCATGATGATGGCACGGCGCCCCTGAAGGTCGCTCATCACGTCGCCCATCACATCGGAGGGCACCATCACTTCCACATCGTAGACGGGCTCCAGTACCTTCGGGTTAGCGTTGCGGAAGGCCTCCGAGAAGGCGTTGCGGGCTGCCAGACGGAAGGAGATTTCGTTGGAGTCTACCGGGTGCATCTTGCCGTCGTAGATGCAGACGCGCACGTCGCGGGCGTACGAGCCTGTCAGCGGGCCCTGCTCCATGCGGTCCATCAGACCCTTCACGATAGCGGGGATGAAGCGCACATCGATAGCGCCGCCCACGATACAGTTGTGCACCACGAGCTTGCCGCCCCACTGCAGGGGTATCTCCTGAGTGTCGCGCACGCTCATCTTATACTCCTGGTTGCCGAAGCGGTAGGTGTCGGGCAGCGGAGCGCCTTCCACATACGGCTCGATGATCAGGTGCACCTCGCCAAACTGGCCGGCGCCGCCGCTCTGCTTCTTGTGGCGG
>CAJLLX010000038.1 GCA_905207535.1 uncultured Muribaculaceae bacterium
GATATGCGCAACTTTCTCATTATAAATATTTTAAGAAATTAATTCAACCAACAGGTATAGATTTTAGGTTGTTACACCATCATATCTCCAAAATTACGAAAAGGTAAACAGATTTCACCCTATTCTTTGGAAGAAATATTACTTGGTGATAACCTCACCTTTGCCCTTTCCTCCGGATATCACCGGAGCTTTCACTCATATCACTTACAACGTCGAGTCCGACTACATCTCCACCAAATATCTCGAGCCTATAGGCGATCCAGTTCCGCAGCCCCCCTTCCCAAACCACAAAAAGGCGTATGCAGAAATGCCTCAAAATAGTATCCTCGCCCTCTCATTTTCCTCTTGACCCCAGTCGTCATTCCTTTTGCGCCTCGCTATGCTCGGCAGACGGTGATGTCGGAAATATTGGGAAAAAGCTTTAGCATACGGGGAAAAAGACGTATTTTTGCAGCCTTAGAAAGGCTCAAAGCCTCTTTTTTTGTTATACTTATAATTAATGACCTTTTTCCGAATTTTCGGGTCACAATTTAGAGGGAATAAAATAGATATGTTGGAAGAGACACATTATAAGGGCTTGACCGACGCGGAAGTGTTGGAAAGCCGCAAAAAACATGGAGCGAATGTGCTCACTCCGCCGGAGCAGGAGCCCTGGTGGAAGGAGTTTCTGGGCAAGTTCTCCGATCCGCTGATCATCATCCTGCTTGTGGCAGGGGTGCTATCAATAGGCATCTCATTTTATGAGTATTTCGGACTCGGAGAGAACTGGAAGGTGTTTTTTGAGCCGATAGGCATCTTCATAGCCATAGGACTGGCTACGACGCTGGCTTTTGTCTTCGAGCAGAAGGCCAATAAGGCTTTCAAAATTCTCAATCAGGTGAACGACGACGAGCCTGTGGAGGTGATGCGCAATGGCGCCATGACTACTATTCCTCGCAAGGATGTGGTGGTGGGCGACATCGTAATCCTCAATACAGGTGATGAGATTCCTGCTGACGGCGAGCTCCTTGATTCCGTTACGCTTAGTGTAGATGAATCGTCGCTTACCGGCGAACCGCTCTGCGTGAAGACGATGGATCCGGCCCATTTTGACAAGGAGGCCACCTATCCGTCAAACCACGTGATGCGAGGCACGAAAATCATGGAGGGTCATGGTGTGATGCGCGTGCTGAAAGTCGGCGACGCTACCGAGATGGGCAAGGTGTTTGAGGAAGCGCAGATCGACGACTCTGTAAAGACGCCGCTCAATGAGCAACTCGATGGGTTGGGCCACTTGATAACGGATGGCAGCTATGTGTTTGCCGGTCTGATCATTGTGGGTCAGCTGATTCATTTCCTCGGTTGGGGTGCATGGCAGGCATGGATGCTTGCTATTCCTGTTGCGCTTTTCTTCTGGCTGGTAATCAAGAAGTTCGAAGACTGGTCCAAGGCTAAGTGTATCATTACCATCATCGCCTTCTTTGTCATCTTCTTTGCTATGGTTATCGGGGCATTCTCGATGCTCAATCCCGGCGCCGATAGCGAGACATGGTCGGCGTTGCTGGCTCACACGCTGAAGACGCTGATGGTGGCCGTGACGCTTATCGTGGTGGCTGTGCCTGAAGGTCTCCCGATGGCTGTGACTCTGTCGCTGGCCTACTCAATGCGCGCCATGCTCAAGACCAACAACCTGGTGCGCAAGATGCACGCCTGCGAGACAATGGGCGCCACCACCGTCATTTGCACCGACAAGACCGGAACGCTGACTCAGAACCAGATGCAGGTGTATAAGACCAATTTCTTCGGCGAGCCGTCGGGTACGGTGCTCTACGAAGGGATAGCTGTCAACTCCACTGCCCAGCTCGATCTCTCGGGCGAGAAACCTCAAGTGCTGGGCAATCCCACCGAGGGTGCGCTGCTGCTTTGGCTCAAATCTCGCGGTGTCGATTATCAGGATCTGCGCAGCGGAGCTACACGCCTGGAAGAGTTGCCCTTTACCACCGAACGCAAGTATATGGCGACTGTCGTAAAATCCGCCACCGGCAAGAAGATACTCTATGTGAAGGGTGCTCCCGAGATAGTGTTCGGCATGTGCAAGGACACCTGCGGCGTGACAAAGAAAGAGATCGACGCGCAGTTGACCGACTATCAGAATCAGGCGATGCGTACTCTGGGTTTCGCTTATCAGGAACTCGGCGACAAGGATGCAACCATAGCCGACGGTAAGGTGGTGGCTGAGAATCTGACATTCCTCGGCATCGTGGCTATCTCCGACCCTGTGCGCACCGATGTGCCCGAAGCCGTAGGTGAGGTGATCAATGCCGGAATCAAGGTAAAGATTGTCACAGGCGACACTCCCGGTACGGCCAAGGAAATTGGCCGTCAGATCGGCCTTTGGAATGATTCAATTGATACTGATCGCAACATCATCACCGGTCCGGAGTTTGCCGAGCTCTCAGACAAAGAACTTAAAGAGCGTGTCGGTGAACTGAAAATCATAGCCCGTGCCCGCCCGCTGGACAAGAAGCGCCTTGTCGAGGCTCTTCAGGCCAACAATGAGGTGGTAGCCGTGACCGGCGATGGCACCAACGATGCTCCGGCGCTCAAGACAGCTCACGTGGGCCTCTCGATGGGCGACGGCACCTCGGTGGCCAAGGAGGCATCCGACATCACTATCATCGACAACTCTTTCTCGTCGATCGGACGCGCCGTGATGTGGGGACGTTCGCTCTACAAGAACATACAGCAATTCCTGCTGTTCCAGCTCACAGTCAATGTGGCTGCCTGCTTCCTTGTACTCTTCGGCTCGTTCATGGGCTCCGAGTCGCCTCTGACCGTCACTCAGATGCTGTGGGTGAACCTCATCATGGACACTTTCGGAGCAATGGCTCTTGCCTCGCTGCCACCGTCGCGCAATGTGATGGAAGAGAAGCCTCGCCGTCGCGAGGCATCAATCCTGACACGCCCCATGATGTCGGAACTGCTTGGCGTCGGCTTTCTGTTCTTCGCCATCACTCTCGGCTTCTATTGGATCTTCAACCACGCTGAAGTTACTTCGATTCCACAGATGTTCCATACTTCCGTCGGCGCAGCTTCGGTGATGACCCCCTATGAGGCAACGCTGCTCTTCTCCATCTTCGTCTGGACCCACTTCTGGTATATGTTCAACGCCCGTTGCTTCGAGACCGGCGAAAGCGTCTTCAAAGTCAGGATGAGCCAGGGCTTCTGGACCATCGTCGGCATCATCGTCCTCGGACAGTTCTTCATCACCGAAATTGCCTATGAGTTCTTCAATGTCGAGCCAATGCTCCACACCCTTGACTGGAGTTTCAACCCTTCGGGCGCTCTCGATTTTGTGATCATCGTAGCCGCATCATCGCTTGTCCTCTGGGTCCGCGAGGGCTACGAGCTGCTCAAAGGCAACCCCGTTGCAGATAACTCAGCAAAAAAGGTCGTAAAATAATTATTGCCTCTTACCTGATAGCGCATCGGGGCACCGACTCCGATGCGCTATCATTATAAATTTACTAATCTGAACCTGTTGGTTGAATATTGACAAAGGATGATATTCCCGCGAAGTCGTCGACGGCCTCTTCCCCTTCATCTCCCGCCTGGACTGCCACACCGCTTCTCCGCAATAAAAACATGCCCCATCATCCCTCTATTCTCGCCGATTTTCCTTACTTTTGCTGTCAAACCACCATTTTACAATAAAAGAATGGAAGTAATTGAGCTACAAAAAGATTCTCAGGGATGGTATTCGTGCCATGTGCCCATATCCAAGGCCCGATGGGCCTCGATCCTCACCGACAAGGCGCTGACCACCGACGCGGCCATCATCTCGCTGCTCTCCTTCTACTACATGCCCGCCCATCAGGCATCCTGCTCCGACCTCGAGGCCGCATTTGGCCGAAAAGCCGCCTACTATCTCGGTGCCATCAATATGTTCTGCCGCAAAGTGCAACAGAGTGTCGGCACCTTCACCATCTCGGGCCACGGCGCCGATGCCGCCCAGGTCTACTGGCCCGTAGCCATGGCCCGCGGCCGCGAGGAGGACGGTCACTTCGTGTGGCAGCTGCGCCCCGAGCTCTCGGAGGCACTCCGCGATTGGGTAGTCGACTGGTATGTCGCCCGTTACGCTGCGGCGTTCCCCTCCTTGTGGCCCGATGAGCGATACAAATGGGAGGCGGCTGTCTGCTTCGCCGACAACTGGGACATCGACGCCCCCGACTTTGCCGGCATGTTTGCCCGCGCCACAGCCAAGGCCGACAATCTGCTCAGCTCGCAGAACTCCTATCCTCGCGACATGATCCTCAATTTCTGCAAAGTCGACACGGAGTTCGTGCGAGAGATGTTCCGCAATCTTTTCGACGAAAACCGCCCTGCAGAGGAGCGCATCAGCGGGTTTATCGACGCTTCCGACCGTTTTTTCGCCGACCATTTCCCCACAAAAGGCCGCAGCAATTTCCAGAGCACCAACGCCATCACTACCTATCTCTGGCTCAGATACCCCGACCGCTACCCCATCTACAAATATCGCATCTTCCGCAATGTCGCCGAAGCCATCGACCCAGATGTCTCCATAGCCCCAACCGGCAAAACGGAGGAGGTGGCCAAGGGCTACGCACTGTACGGCTCCTTTTGGCCCCGCATGGAGCAAAACACTCTCTTAATCTCTGAAATAAAGCAACTTGCCGATGCAGCCGGCATCCTCCCTATACCCCAGCGCGCCACCATCCTCACCGACTTCGGCTACTGGCTTGGCCGGTACAATGACACCTTCCTCAAAGACTCCCTCATAGTAAAATATAACACCAACATGACACCCCTCATATCCAAGGCCTGCGATCTCCTCCGCGCCAAGAAAAATCTCATACTCCAGGGCGCGCCCGGCACCGGCAAAACCTACAATACCGCCGCCCTGGCAGTAGCCGTCATCGACGGCAAGCTCCCCGAAAACCACGACGATGTCATGGCCCGCTATCAGGAGCTGCGACGCGCCGGACGCATCGACTTCACCACCTTCCATCAGTCGATGGACTATGAGGATTTCGTCGAAGGTATCAAGCCCGATACAGAGGGCGACAATGTCCGATACAAAGTCTTCCCGGGCATTTTCAAGCGCATGTGCAATGCCGCCCGCAAGGCTGCCGATATATCCGAGACCGGCACCGACAATATCGACGGGCTCGATCTCATCAGCGACAATCCCACCGTGTGGAAAGTGTCGCTCGAAGGCACCGGCGACAATGCCACACGCCGCGAATGTATGGCCAACGGCCATATACGCATCGGATGGCCATCCTACGGCGACCGCGACTTCGCCGACAATTACCCCGATGTCACCGACGGCAGGTTCATCCTCCGCAATTTCCAGCACGACATGAAAGTAGGCGACATCGTGGTCAGTTGCTGGTCGCAGTTCGAGACCGACGCCATCGGAGTCATCACCGGCGACTACGAATACAACCCCGAAGGGGGCGACTATCCCCGCTACCGCGATGTGAAGTGGATCGTCAAAGGGTTCGTGCACAATATCGCCGATATCAACCATGGCAAGCGCATGGTACTGCCCACTGTCTACCGCCTTCAGATCGACCTCAAAGATATCCTCTCCATCATCCGGCAATACGCACCGGCTCCCGCACCGGCTCCCGTCGCCACCGAGCGTCCCTTCGTGCTCATCATCGACGAAATCAACCGTGGAAACGTCTCCAAAATCTTCGGAGAGCTCATCACCCTCATCGAGAAAGACAAGCGACTCGCCGTCAACGACAGCGACAACAATTACCTCACCCTCCCCCTTCCTTATTCCAGAGACAATGAGCGATTCGGCGTGCCGCAAAATCTCTATATCATCGGCACGATGAACACCACCGACCGCTCCACGGGCACCATCGACTACGCCCTGCGCCGCCGATTCGCCTTCCTCACCATCCCCGCCGACCGCTCCATAGTCCGCAGCGACACTGCACGTGCCCTCTTCGACGATGTCAAAGCCTTCATCCTGCAGTATCGCGACCCCGATATCGACATCGACGACCTCATGGTGGGACACAGCTACTTCATGGCCGACGACGATGCCGAGCTGGCCATGAAAATCGAATACGAGGTCATCCCGCTCATCCGCGAGTACATCAAAGACGGCATCCTCGTCATCCGCCCGGGCCAGGCCCGCAAATACTTCGACAGTTGGCTCCAGCTCAAGCCTTTCCACGACTCCGACACCTCCGGTAGCACCCCCGACGCATGATCTGCAAGACCGAACACGACCTCATCACCCCGGCCGAACTGCAGCACCTCGGCACGGAAGATGCACTGCGCCGTCGCATCAACTACGACACGCGCACCTTTGTGCCCGGGCTGATCAATCTCATGCGCTTTGAGTTCTCTCCCCGGACACAGGACTTCGAGTTTTCCGCCTACTACCGCATCGGGGCCGAGTGGCTCGACCCGCAGCAGACTACCGCACTTGTTGTCACACCAAAAATACCCGAAATCGACTTCCTGGAGATGTTCATGACCTGCCTTGCCGACGCCCGGCCCGAAGACGACTTCTCCGCAATCTACGACATCGACTTCGACGCACGCCCCATCCAGGCGCCCGCCCTCAGCGCCATCCTCTCGCCGCTGCTGGTGGTGCAGTTTCTCAGCGTCGTAGAGCGTATCGCGGCCCGCTCGCTCCGCAAAGGCTACGT
Source organism: uncultured Muribaculaceae bacterium (assembly GCA_905207535.1). Classification (GTDB taxonomy): domain Bacteria; phylum Bacteroidota; class Bacteroidia; order Bacteroidales; family Muribaculaceae; genus UBA7173. The sequence goes on from CAJLLX010000038.1 coordinate 6,678, forward strand.
CGGCTGCCACGAAAATATCAGCAAGGTCAAAGGCCGCATCGACATCATCGGCAATGAGCGCCATAACATCCTCACAGGCCACCGCGAGCGCGTGCTCTGCCGCTTCGACGAATTTTCAGCTGACACACCCGAAAACCGCTACATCAAATCTGCCCTCCGCATTGCCGGCGACATGATAGCCATGATGGCCGACCACCGTGCCTACCCCTTCCTCGCCGCCAAGTGGCGGAGCTGCCTCAGCGCCTTCGCCTCTGTAGCCGACGTGCGCCCCACGCGCCTCCCGGCCGTGAAGCACAACAAACTCTACCGCGACTACACCGAGGCCCTGCGCCTCGCATCCATGCTCGTGCGCCGACGCGACCTCTCCGTCTCGTCCCTCAGCCACGCCGCTTCCCGCTTCGTGCCCGTATTCCGCATCGACATGGCATTGCTCTTCGAGCACTACACCCTCGCCCTTCTCCGCCGCCGATTCGGCTCCCGGGCCATCCTCTATCAGGCCAAAGGCTACTGCTGCCGATTCGTACCCGATTTCCTCCTGAACACCACCGGCGACACCTCCTCCACGGGCGCCACTCCCCTCAAAGCCATCCTTGATGCCAAATACATTCCCGGCTACAACAAGCGCCTCGAGGTCGAGCCCCGCTACATCGGGCAGCTCGCCGGCTACGCCCGCGACAAAACCCTCCTACGTCTCCTCCATATCGACACCACCAACGAAGACACCGTCCCCATCCTCCCTTGTGTCATCCTCTACCCCCTCCCCACCCGCGCCGTTTCCTCCTCCCCCTCTTCCTCATCTTCTCTCTCCTTCAGCTACGCCCCGATTCCCTCCGACAACACCGTCAAATTCTTCCGCTGCCCCGTCCCCGTTCCCTTGCTTCCTTTCCCTCCCCGCTGATATATCGAAAAAAAATCAATTGCATTATCTTTTTTAACATTGAGATGCCTGATTATTGCCCATATTTAACGATATATTTATCAAAAAATATTCCACGGCTATTTTTCTTACACTGCCGCGTTATCCCCATCATCATTCCATGAGCACCTTCATTCACGATAAATACACACGAAAGGCTATGCAGCTTGTCCGCGAGGGCAAAAGCCTGTTTATCACCGGTAAAGCGGGCACAGGTAAGACCATGCTCCTGCGAGAGATTGTAAAGGAGCATGCATCCCTCAAAAAAGACTTGCTCATATGCGCCCCGACCGGCATTGCCGCGAAAAATGCCGGAGGTGCCACACTCCATTCCACCTTCAGGCTCCCTATCAGCATATATATTCCCGGCCATAAATTATCCGACCTTTTCAAACAGACAGAAAAAGAGATAGCTGTGATCCGCCAACTGAGGCTTCTTATCATTGATGAGGTGAGCATGGTCAGGTGCGACCTTATGGACATGCTCGATGAGGTTTTACGCAGGCATCGCAATTCCACAGAGCCGTTCGGAGGAGTGCAGGTGGTGATGTTCGGCGACTTGAAGCAGTTGATGCCGGTGGCCGAAACGGTGGATGAAGAGAAACTCCTGAAACATTACCGCTCGCTCTATTTCTTTAGCAGCGAAGTCATTTCCAAGATGCATTTGCCCATGCTCGAGCTGATGACAATACATCGCCAGCACGACGGCGATTTCGTATCGTTGCTCAACAATGTCCGCGACGGAATACTCACGGATAGCGACGAGCGGCGCCTAAGGGCTAAATATGATAAGACTTTCTTTCCGAGCGCTCATTCTGAATACATTCGACTCACCACTCACCGCATTGCAGCACGAAATCACAATCTTGAAAAACTCGAGTCAATCCGCAGCTCGGAAAGGACTTATATTGCCTGGAAAGACGGCATATTCCCTTGGCACGAATATCCCACCGAAGAAAAGTTGCGTCTCAAAGTGGGGGCACGAGTCATGTTCGTCGCCAATGACACCGGCGAATACCGGCAATATGTCAACGGCACACTGGGATATGTCACACAGCTATCCGACGACAAAATAGTTGTACGCACCGATGATGGCCGGCAGATTGAAGTCGGGAAAGCATCGTGGGATTTCTATAAGTATGTAATTAACAAGCAAAAGAAAGAGATTGAGCGTACCGTTTTGGGTACATTCCATCAGTTTCCTCTCCAGTTGGCTTGGGCCATCACGATACATAAAAGCCAGGGACAGACATTCGACCGCGTGGTCATTGATGCCGGACGCGCATTTGCATATGGTCAGGTATATGTCGCACTGAGCCGTTGCCGCACACTACGCGGCATCGTCCTCTCCACACCCATTACTAAAGAGATTGTAATGTCCGACCCACTCGTCGAAGAATACATACAGCTGGTGGAACGCATATGGCCGGATGATGACAGGCCGGATGAAGCTGCATTGCCATCATCTTCTTACGATTTCATCAAAAAGACCGGTTACACTACCATCGGTCATCTCTTCGAAGCCCCTTGGGACGAAATGTATTATGACGCATGGGAATCTGCCGACCATTTTTTCTATCTCGATAGACTTATCGAAGAAGACGGCGAGACCAACCGCCTGTGTGTCTGCGCGTTCCCTGAGGAGTCACTTCCCTTTGAGGTGCTGAGCCGCAGAAATTACCAAAGCATACTTTCAGTCGACTTCATAGGTGGAGAAGCATGCCGCATTGATATCAATGACAACGGACAAGTCCGTCATTTCAACTTCTATGGCAAAGAAAAGCCGGTGAATATCGAGCGTGATGCCGTAAAACCCGATATATGGGACCGGGAACCGCTGCTCCGCACCTATAGCTACAGCCGTAACGACGAAAAAATCACCATTCACAAACACTCCCCCCTGAGCAACTCCAATCCCTCCGAGATTGACACATATTCCGATCTTGGCAAACTCCTCCTATGTTGCGAGTGCTACAAGATCCTGCGCAACGACAGCTATTACGACGTGGCCGTGGACGACGGCACATACACCATCCTGCAGTACGATCTCAACGGACGTGCCGTCACCGACGAAGCACGAATTATAGCCGACAAATGGTTTCAAAAAAATAGAGACCACGCCAACATCCGCGCAACCTATAAAGAAGTGCCGAAGACCCGCAAACCACGCCCTCTCTCCCCGGCAGTGCCTTCGCCATCCTCCACTAAATCCTCAAAAAAATCCGCATCATCCACATCCCCCTCTGTCGAACTTCAAATCATCTCTTGCCTCCGCACCAATGGATATATGAAAGCCAAAGAGATCGCCAAAGCACTTTCCTGCACCACAAAAGATGTCAACCGTATTCTACATGGCTCTTTATCCACCAGAGGCCTTGTCGACCAATATGAATCCTACTGGACCCTCAGGTAGCCTCCGACACAATCTCTTTCCCATTATCCGTCACTTTCTCCCATATTCAGCGCGGTCTTAAGCTCTTCAGCCCGGGATTGCTTCTGCGCCGGCATTTGATGCAAATATGTTTGTGATTGATATATGGGATGCTGTCAGTCGTTGTCGAACATGAGGTGGTCGTCGATGTGAGGGGTCTCGGTCTCGGCCTCCACGGTGGGATGGCTCACGCCATGCTGACGCGATTTGCTACGCACTGACGCGATGATATAGTTGAGCCGGTTTACATCGGTGATTATCACATGCACTGTCATGGCCACCTCGGTGGTCGACAGCGGCCACACATGCAGGTGATGGATAGATTTCACTCCGTCTACCGAGAGTATCGCGCGCTCCAGCGCGTTCATATCCACCGATTTGGGCACGGTGTCGATCGAAAGGCGTGTGCTCTCGGCCAGCAGCCCGCGAGTAGACCACGCTATGACCAGCGCTATGACGATGCCCACTATCGGGTCGAGCACATACCATCCGGTGAAATGTATCACGATGCCCGACACCACTACGCCCAGCGACACCAGCGTGTCGGCCGCCATATGCAGGTAAGCGGCTTTGACATTCATGTCGCGGTTCTTATCCTTCATGAAGAGCCAGGCGGTCACTCCGTTGACCACCACGCCCGTAGTCGCTACCCAGGCTATCGTGTCGCCGTTCACAGCCGTCGGATGCATGAGTTTGCTTATCGCTCCCACAAGGATGGCGCCCACGGCCGCATAGAGCAGCAGTGCATTGATAAACGATGCCTGAACCGTAAATTTCTTATACCCGTAGGTATGCCGGATGTCGGGTTTATGGGTCATCAGCCTGAAGGCCACCATGGCGATGACCAGCGACGCCACGTCCGACAAATTGTGACCGGCGTCCGACAGCAGTCCCATCGAGTCGTATAAAAAACCGTACACGGCCTCCACGGCCACATATATCGCATTGAGCGCTATTCCTGCGATGAAAGCTGCATTCAGCTTCCCCCGCGCATCCATGTGCTTGAGCACCTCTGCCTCTTCGTTTTCCATATCCGTCGTCGGGCAATAGTTTGTCCCGGTTCCTCTTATCTAAACATTCTATCTCGCGGGCAGTTCAGTCGAGCTGATGCAGCGACTGCCAATAGTGCACCGATGTCTCTGCCGAGATTTTTTTCACTACTATAGCCACGCGGTAGTAGGTAAAGCGGGTCTTGCTGCCATCAGGCCAGGGAGCATAATCTATGGTGGTGTTGAAATCGTAGCACCTCTCCGACGAGTTGAGAGCCCATGTGCAATTGCGGCTCCTTACCTCGCCGGGCACGAGTATAAAGTTTACTACCAGCGTATTGTTGACAAAATCTATCCCCTTTGTCTTCAGATCGGCGATATCGAGCTCGGGATAGTAATAAAAGTCGTCTATAGAGTTGAGAAACACCCCTTTGACAGGATATTCCTTGATCTGCTCCGACGAAAGGTCATCCGTATCTATCACTTCCGACTTCGCATCGATTGACTGTGTGACATGGATCGGCACCGACACTCCCTCGTCGCCCGACTTCTGGCAGGAGCAAAGCAATGCCATCATTGCAAACAATATAGCGTAAAGCGGTTTCATAATCATTGTATTTCGATATAAGAATATAACGTAGCTCTACGCCCCGAAATTGCAGAAATCGCCCGAAAGTTATCGCCACCCTCGCGCTTAGTAATTTTTTTGGGTAAGCAGCAGAAATTTGCTAATTTTGCACTCTCAGCAACAAAAAAGACACCTTTAGATATGAAATTCTTAATCGGAAAATACGATATACTTCGGCATATGGCCCTCGCAGCAGCCCTCACGGCTGCCGTTTCGGGTCTCAATGCCCGCACTCTCACCCCCTCCGAGGCTCTCGCACGCCTCACGGAGGGCGACATGGCGCATAAAGCGCCGGGCCTCAGCATCGCGGCCCCTGAACTGATGCAAACGGTAAGCACCACCGACGGCCGCCCGGCGGTCTACATCTTCGCCGACTCCGACAACTGCCTTTTCGTCTCTGCCGACGATGCCGCCGAGGCGCTCTTAGGATATTGCGACGACCACAACGCCACGGGCACTCTCCCGCCGCAGCTGCAGTGGTGGATGAGCCAGTATGCCGAGCAGATCGCCGCGATTGCCGATATGCCGCAGGAGGAGGCCTCGCAGCCGGCCCGCGCTTCGTCGCGCATCGATGCTGACACCGAGCCGATAGCTCCGCTCGTCACCACCCGCTGGGACCAGGGGGAGCCATTCAACAATTCATGCCCGTCGAAAGGCGGCCAGCATGCCGTCACCGGGTGCGTGGCCACGGCCATGGCGCAGCTCATGAACTATTTTGAGTATCCCGAACGCGGCACCGGCACGGGAGATGCCACTTTCCAGGGCTCGCCGGTGAGCATGTCGCTCAGCCAGACGCTCCAGTGGAATCTGATGGCCGACTCCTACCACAGCAACTACTCCAAGCAGCAGGCTCAGGCCGTGGCCACCCTCATGGCCACATGCGGATATGCCGTCCACATGATGTACGGCCTCGACCAGTCGGGAGCCTACGACTCGCATGTGGAGACGGCGCTGCTCGAAAATTTCGGCTACGATGAAAATCTGGTGCTACTAATGCGCGACGGATTCACCCGCAGCGAATGGACCGAACTGGTCTATGCCAATCTCGCCAACATCGGCCCGCTCTACTACAGCGGCAACGACGGCTCGGCCGGCCACGCCTTCGTGTGCGACGGATATTCCCGAGGGATGTTTCATTTCAACTGGGGTTGGGGCGGCTCCTACGACGGATATTTCCGCCTCGATGCCCTCAAACCCGACGGACAGGGCACCGGAGGCAACGCCGGTGGCTTCAACAATGGCCAGATGGCTATCTTCGGCATGTGTCGCCCGGGCGAATACAAGGAGTTGCCGTTCCCCGAGGCCAAATTTAAGCATCGCGATCCCGTCACGGCATATCTTGCCGAAGATGCTCTCACCATCTCCGGGCAGTGGGCCTACTCGGGCGACCTCCGGGGCAACCACGTGGAGATAGCCCTGGAGATGGAGCCTCTCTACGGCGAAAGCCTCCCGGCCATCTACGTGCCGGTGGCATCCGACATCACCTCGACCTCTGAGGAGGCCTACTCGCGGGTGACCGTCCCCAATTTCGCCATCGGAGTGCCCGACGGCAACTACCGCGCACGCCTTGCCAGCCGCGAGAGGAACGCTGAGGGGTGGATCCCCTTCCAGCGCGCCTCGCTCCACCGCGACTATGTGGATCTCCATGTGGTAGACGGTGTGATGGGCATCTCGCTCGGCAACGGCGTCGATCTCTGCGACCTCTCGTCGACTTCCTACCATTATGCCGGCTATCCGGCGGCTTGCTCGGTGACTCTGCGCAATGCCGGCGACACTCCGGCCGGTGTGTCTTTCGCATGCCGATACGACGACTACGACGGCCATTCCTCCTCAGCTGTCGCTCTCCCCGCGATCACCGTAGCTCCGCGCACCACCGTGCAGCAGCATTTCACCTTCACCCCCTCCACCATCGCGGGTGTTTCCCTCCCCGCGTGGCACAAACTGGTGCTCACCGATGCCGCTAAAGGCATTGATCTTAACTGGCAGCCGGTCTACATCAATCGGCAGCTCCCCTCGGCCAACAATCTGCTTTGCCTCCTGCTCGATCCCGCGAAGGGCGCCGACGCCACGGTCAACCCCTCGTCGTTCACCCTCACCGCTATACTCCACGGCCTTACCAAAGGGTACACCGGCGACCTCTATCCGGCGCTCTTTGAGCAGACCGCCGGCAGCGACGACTACACCTTTGTGGAGTATCTCCGCGTAGACAATCCCGCCGTCAGCATCGCCTCCGGCACCACAGCCGAGGTGCAACTTCGTTGCGCCACTACCTCTGCGCCCTCTTCTGATAAGAAATATTACATAGCACTTTACGACCGCGATGTCAACGGCCTCTCCTCTGCCGGCCGCATCTACTTTGGCGAAGGAGCCTCCATCGACGCCACGGGCGATGACTCCACCGAGCTCACGGTCAAAATATCTGCGCGCGACGGTCTTCTCACCGTCGAAAGCGGCTCCGACATCGCCTCCCTGCGCCTTTACACCCCTTCAGGTGCTCCTGTAGCAGTGCAGACTCATATCGAAGGCAGCTGCGCCAAAGCCGATGTCTCGCGCCTCTCCTCGGGCCTTTACATCATCGACATCGTCTCCCCCTCAGGCCTCCACACAGCCCGCAAATTTGCACTCTGACCCATGCATACCGCCGGCTTAGAAGTCCAGCGGAGTAGGACGGTGGAACCACATAAGGTGCGTAGTGCCCGCCTCCGGACCTTTCACTGAGGTGGAGGATGCGAGGTAGCGCGCCGGAAGGGTGGGCGCGGGACAGGTGCCTTCGCTCCAAAGACTGAAGGGGGCAATCTCCACCCGCGCGGCATCCCAGAGATCGCGATCTATAAGTTGCCGAAGGAAGGTTGGACCGGCCTCCACAAGCACCGACGAAATGCCATAATCCTTGTAAAGCGAGGCGAACAGCTGCGCGGGGTCGTCGTGTTCCTCCGGCGTCAGCACTACTGCAGGAGCCAACCCGCGGCGGTCGGCTTCATACTCGCTCTCGCAGGAGAGGGAGTCGGCGGCCCGGCATTCGACAGGAGCTAAGAGTGGTACAACCTGAGGCAAGCGCCCGTGGCGGTCTATGACGAAGCGGAGGGGCTGCCGGCCATACCAGCCGCGCACGGTCAGCGAGCAGTGGTCGGCCAGAGCGGTGGATGATGTGGTGAGTATAACGTCGTGGAGCGAACGCAGACGCATGGTTGACAGCGTGGTGAGCGGCATGGAGAAGCGCTGCGGCCCGGGCGCCTCGGCGGTACGTCGGCGATCCATGAAGCCGTCGGCCGAACAGGCCCATTTCAGTGTGATCCAGGGGCGGCGGAGCAGCTGCGAGGTGAAAAACCGGCGGTTGAGCTCGCGCGCCTCGCGGCAGAGCATCCCCACCTCCACCTCCACGCCACCTTCGCGCAGCATGGCGATGCCGCGACCTGCCACCTTGGGATTGGGGTCGGTGGTGGCGATCACCACATGCGATATGCCTGTGCGCAGTATCAGCTCGGCGCAGGGCGGCGTCTTGCCATAGTGCGAGCAGGGCTCGAGGGTGACATACATGGTGCTCCGGCTGAGCAGCGGCTTGTCGGCCTCGCTCACCGATGCCACAGCATTGACCTCGGCATGCCCAAGGCCGCGCACACGGTGCCACCCCTCCCCTATCACACGGCCGTCGGGAGCCACTATCACGGCTCCCACCATGGGGTTGGGCGATGCGCCCCCTTTGCCGAGGGCAGCAAGCTGTAGGGCGCGGCGCATATAGATTTCAGAGGCGGGCATAGCGGATATTTCAGGCATTTCGGGTCAGTTTTCAGTTAAAATCGAGGCATCCCACTCGTTGCCGTAGCGGTCGTAAGGGGCCACGGCGTAGCGATACCCCTTGCGAAGCGGCGCGGGGAGCACAAACGAGTTGGTGTAACTTATTCCGGCGATATATTCGGGCGAAAAGTTGCGGTCGGTGCCCGACAGGGCATCGAGCATCTCCACCGTCTCGGGCACGGCATACACCACATAGCGCATCCGCTCGCCGAGCGACTCCCAGCAGAGCACCCCATCGCTAAGCTCGAGGTGCGACAGGCTGCCGGGATTCGGAGCCTCTTTCCAGCGCATCGGGGGCATCAGCGCCGGAGCGCGGTAGCAGTGCGTGGCGAGGTAGTCGCCGAGTCCTTTCATCTTCTTACCGGTGAGGTGGGCTGTGGAGTAGAAGATGCTCCCGGCGTCGGCCGCATCGGCACACCGGCGGTTGATCCCCACCTCAAAGCCCTGCTCGGCCCAGGCGGCCTCTCCCTCGGGGATGGTGCCGACGCTCTGGCTGGGCCACACATGGCGCCCGAAGCGCACCGCCACATCGCCCCACCACGAGGCCAGCGGCTCATAAGGATTGGTGGCATGGAGCGACGTCCAGTAGAGCTGCGGCGACACATAGTCTACGGTTCCCTCGGCGAGCCACTGCAGCGGGTCGCAGAAGATGCGGTCGTACATCCAGTCGCTCCCCTGAGGCACTCTCAGCCCGTATTTCACGGCCGAAGCGCCGTTGCCGCCGGCCACACCGGCCGGCGAGATGCCAAAGCGCACCCAGGGCGCTCCCTTTTCAAGCATGGCATGCACATCTGCCACGGTGCGGGCCACATTGTCGCGGCGCCAGTCGGCCTGCGAGAGGGGTTCGCTCCCTTTATGATGCTTCACATAGCGCTGATACTCGGCAAAGTCGTACCCCTTGCCGAGGGGCAGCGCATCGGGATAGAAATAGTCGTCGAACACCAGCCCGTCCACATCGTAGCGGCTGACAATCTCGCGGCATACCTCCACGATATGTTTTCTCGCCTCCGGATTGCCGGGATCGAGCACACTCACGGCCGAGGCGTTGCCCGGTTTGCGCCATGTCAGCACCCATCCGCGGGCCACGGGGTCGAAGGTACCCTTCCCACGGGCCACAGGAGCGGCCTCGGGCGCCGTACCGCCGGCCAGACGGAAAGGATTGACCCAGGCGTGCAGTTCCATGCCTCGGGCATGAGCCTCGCTCACGGCCA
>CAJLLX010000039.1 GCA_905207535.1 uncultured Muribaculaceae bacterium
CCCTTCAGGTCGTAAAAGGCCACAACGACAAACGCAGCCTCCGGAAACGGCGCTTCCGCGCCGCCCTCTCACAGGACTACCTGATGGAAATGCTTCTGTCTGCTAAATTTTGATGCGGTTGCCCTGCCTCCCGGAAGGCATATTTTGCCTTTCGGGAGATTTTTTACGGGATGAGCCGGAGAGAGATAGGCAACATTCCGAAAAAAAAGCAAAAAAACTAATAAAGATTTGTGAAATCAGATAAAATAGCTTATTTTCGTTGATTGAAATCAAAACCATGAAACTCGACGGCCGAACACCTGCGATTCGGTCCGACGCAATGGGTTTAGTAATGAGCTTGTAAATACAACAAATACTAACCACATATATTATTAGCCAGTAATGAGTTATCTAAAGTTTGATAAGAACCTCATGATCAATCTGGAGCAGTCGTTGCCAAAGGAAATGCTCCGGACGAATCAGGCGGGGGCTTATCATTGCACCTCGATAGTGGACTGCAACACCCGCAAACAGCACGGACTGCTTGTGGTGCCGATCGGCGATGAGGAGTACAAGCCTCATGTGCTGCTGTCGACTCTCGACGAGACGGTGATTCAGCACGGAGCACCGTTCAATCTGGGTCTTCACCGCTATCAGGGGGGAGTGTATAGCCCCAACGGGCACAAGTACATCCGCGAGTTCGACTGCAACAGTGTGCCCCGCACCACCTACCGCGTGGGCGGCGTGATCCTCACCAAGGAGAAAATCTTTATCTCGGAGGAGAACCGCCTGCTGATACGCTACACTCTGGTGGAGGCACACTCGCCCACAACTCTCCAATTTCGCCCCATGCTCGCATTCCGCGAGAGCAACGCCCTGTGCATGGCCAACGACAAGATCAACACCGAGTGTGTGCCCGTGCCCAACGGCGTGGCCTGCTGCCTCTACGAGGGATATCCCACCCTCTACATGCAGCTGACCAAGAAACCCGAATTTGTATATCAGCCCGACTGGTACCGCAATATCGAATATGTCAAGGATCTGGAGCGCGGTGTGCCTTACACCGAGGACCTCTGGGTGCCCGGCTACTTCCAGGTGAACATCAAGAAGGGTGAGAGCATCATCTTCTCCGCCGGCCTGAGCGAAGTGAACACCCGCTCGCTGCATAAGATGTACGAGAAAGAGATAGCCTCGCGCACCTGCCGCACCAGCTTCTTCAACTGTCTGAAAAACTCCGCCAAACAGCTCTACTACAAGAAGGGCGACCACGAATACATGCTCTCAGGCTATCCCTGGGGCACCATCCTGGCGCGCAACACCTTCATGTCGCTGCCCGGCAACACCATCTGCATCGACCACCGCGGCGACTTCGAGGAGATCATGGAGACCGCCATCGGCACCCTCAACCGCTTCATGGCCGACGGACACATCTCGCGCACCATCCACGGCATAGACCTGCCCGACATCCCCGGATGGGCCATCTGGGCCATACAGCAGTATGCCCGCTCCTACGGCAACGCCGAGGCCGCCAAACGCTATATGCAGATTGTCACCGACCTCATCGACTTCGTGATGGCCAACCGCCATCCACGCCTCCACATGGACGACAACGGCATGCTCACCACCGACGGCACCGCCACCCCCGCTTCGTGGATGAACTCGGTGTGGGAGGGACGTCCCGTGATACCTCGCACCGGCTACCTGGTGGAGATCAACGCCCTGTGGTACAACGCGCTGATGTTCGCCGCCGCTCTGGCCGAGGGCAACGAAGATCTCGCCGCACGCCGCGAGCAGTGGCTCGAGACCGCCAAACGGATGGAAGAGCCCTTCCGCAACACCTTCCTCAACGACTACGGCTACCTCTACGACTATGTGACGGGCAACTATGCCGACCCCTCGGTGCGCCCTAACATGGCCATAGCCATAGGTCTGGACTACTCGCCGCTTGACCGCCGCCAGCGCAAGGGCGTGCTCGACGTGGTGACCCGCGAGCTGCTCACCCCCAAGGGGCTGCGCACGCTGTCGCCTAAGAGCTACGGCTACCGCCCCTTCTACCTCGGATCGCCCTACGACCGCGAGATGGCCATGCACAACGGCCCGTCCCGTCCGTGGCTCATGGGCTTCTACGCCGACGCCTATCTGAAAGTGTTCGGCCGCAGCGGCGTGAGCTACATCGACCGCATGCTCATCGGCTTCGAGGACGAGATGAGCCAGGGCTGCATCGGCTCTCTGTCGCAGCTCTACGACGGCAACCCGCCCTTCAACGGCCGCGGCGCCATAAGCCATGCCACCAACATCGCCGAGGTGCTCCGCACCATCCGCACCCTGCACCGCTTCGAGAGCGACAAACAACAGTAATAACCACCCGTCTACATATATACACATACACTGACGATGAAAGCATTAATGTTCGGGTGGGAGTTTCCCCCCCATATCTTAGGTGGCCTCGGCACCGCCAGCTACGGCCTCACCAGAGGCATGTGGCAGTGCGGCGACATGGACATCACCTTCGTGATCCCAAAGCCCTTCGGCGACGAGGACAAGGAGTTCGCCCACATCATCGGCGCATCGCAGGTGCCCGTGGCATGGCGCGACGTGAGCCGCGACTATGTGGAGAGCCGCATCGGCAACGTGATGGATCCCGACCTCTACTTCCGCCTGCGCGACAAGATCTACGCCGACTTCAACTATATGCGCACCAACGACCTGGGGTGCATTGAGTTCTCCGGCCGCTATCCCGACAACCTGCTCGAGGAGATCAACAACTACTCCATCGTGGCTGGCGTGATAGCGCGCGCCGTAGACTTCGACATCATCCACAGCCACGACTGGCTCACCTATCCCGCCGGCATACACGCCAAGCAGGTGACAGGCAAGCCCCTGGTGATTCATGTGCACGCCACCGACTACGACCGCTCGCGCGGTAACGTGAACCCCACGGTGTTCAACATAGAGCGCGACGGCATGATGCACGCCGACCACATCATCACCGTGAGCAACCTCACCCGCCAGACGGTGATCGAGAAATACGGCATCGACCCCGCCAAGGTGACCACGGTGCACAACGCCGTGGTGCCCCTGAGCCAGGAGCTGCTCGACGTGCAGGTGACCAAGCCGAAAGAGAAGGTGGTGACCTTCTTAGGGCGCATCACCATGCAGAAAGGTCCGGAATACTTTGTGGAGGCCGCAGCCAAGGTGCTGAAGCTCGACCACAATGTGCGCTTCGTGATGGCCGGCAGCGGCGACATGATGAACAAGATGATCAACCTCGCCGCCGACCGCGGCATCGCCGACCGCTTCCATTTCCCCGGATTTCTGAAGGGGAAACAGGTCTACGAGATGCTCAAGGCGAGCGACGTGTACATGATGCCCTCGGTGAGCGAGCCCTTCGGCATCTCGCCCCTCGAGGCGATGCAGATGGGCGTGCCTTCGATCATCTCCAAGCAGAGCGGCTGCGCCGAGATCCTCACCAACGTCATCAAGACCGACTACTGGGACATCGACGCCATGGCCGACGCCATATATTCCATCATCACTTATCCCGCCATGTACAATCAGCTCCGCGAAGATGGGCTGAAGGAGGTGAACCAGATCACCTGGGACAAGGCCGGCAAGAAGGTGATAGACATATACAAACGCGTATTAGGCTGGAACTGACCCGAGCGGCGCTCCCCCGCCCCGGGGGCGGGCGCCACACCCCCACACCACCGCCGGCCCTTGCGGCATCGGCAACCACTCAACTAACCATACCACACAACCACATACTCAACTGACAAGACACAATGAAAGCCATCTGCTTTTACTTTCAGATACATCAGCCGTTCCGCCTGAAACGCTACCGCTTTTTCGACATAGGCAACGACCATTACTACTACGATGACTTCGCCAACGACGACATCATCACCCGCATAGCCCACCGCAGCTACATCCCCGCGGCACAGTCGCTGCTGCGCATGATCGAGGAGACCAAGGGCGCCTTCCGCTGCGCCATCTCCATCACCGGCTCGGCCCTGGAGCAGTGCGAGCAGTATGTGCCCGAGTTCATCGACCTGCTCAAGAAACTTGCCGCCACCGGCAAGGTGGAATTCTTAGCCGAGACCTACGACCACTCGCTGGCATCGCTCACCGATCCCGAGGAGTTTGAGATCCAGGTGAAGCTCCACACCTCGAAGATCGAGGAACTCTTCGGCGTGAAGCCGAAGGTGTTCCGCAACACCGAGCTCATTTACTCCGACGAGCTGGCACCGCAGATCGCCGCCATGGGCTTCAAGGGGTGCATCACCGAAGGCGCCAAGCACATCCTCGGCTGGAAGTCGCCCAACTATGTGTATGCCGCCGCTTCGGCTCCCAAGCTCAAACTGCTGCTCAAGAACGACAAGCTGAGCGACGACATCGCCGTGCGCTTCAACAATACCCAGTGGAACGAATACCCCCTGACCGCCGACAAATATATCGGCTGGATCGCCGACACCCCGCAGGAGGAGCAGGTGTTCAACCTGTTCATGAACCTCGAGACCTTCGGTGAGTTCCAGACCGCCGACACCGGCATCTTCCAGTTCCTCGAGGCTCTGCCCCGCTTCGCCCGCGAGAGAGGCGTGGAGTTCATGACCCCGTCGGAGGCCGTGAAGACCTTCAAGCCGGTAGACGTGCTCTCAGTGGTTCACCCCATCAGCTGGGCCGACGAAGCCCGCGACACCTCGGCATGGCTGGGCAACCAGCTGCAGAACGAGGCGTTCCGCAAGCTCTACTCCGTGGCCGAGCGCGTGCGCCTGAGCAACGACCGCCCGCTCAAGCTCGACTGGGGACGTCTGCAGGCCAGCGACCACCTCTTCTACATGAGCACCAAGCACATGGCCGACGGCGCAGTGCACTCGATGTTCTCCCCCTACGAGACTCCCTATCAGGCATTCACCAACTATATGAATGTGCTGGCCGACTTCATAGTGCGCGTTGAGGAGCAGTACCCCATGAGCATCGAGAATGAGGAGCTTAACTCGCTGCTGACCACCATCCGCAATCAGGCCCGCGAGATCGAGACCCTCAACAAGGAGATCACCACCTATCGCCTCAACGAGGAGCACCTCAACGAGGAGCACGCCCTGCGCGAGCCGAAAGAGGCCGAGAAAAAGGCCGAAAAGAAGCCCGCAAAGAAGGCCGAGAAGAAGGAGGAGAAGGCTGAGAAGCCGAAAGCTCCCCGCGCCAAGAAGGCCGCCAAGAAGGAGGAATAAACCCGCATAGCCCCGGCGCCCTGCCGGGATAAGCCCGACTCCCCTGAGGGGGCCGGAGGCTCCGCGATAAAGAGCGCGGGGAGATGCCTGATGGGCATCTCCCCGCGTGTTTTTTTACATCCGCTGCATGATCAAAGCTAAAGCTTTGATAACTAAAAAGATTTTACTTAAGAGAGGAGGTAAGGAGGGAAAATAGCCGGTCAGCGGCGGATGGCCACCTTGCGACCATTGCAGATGTAGATGCCGGGGCCGGGATGGAGCACACGGCGGCCGCAGAGGTCGTAGTAGACCGGCTCGGCCGCGGGAGCGTCGGACGTCAGCTGCGCGACGCCGGTGGAGCTATCCACCTTCTCGGCGAAGCGGAAGAGCCACTCGTTGGCATCCTCCGAGTAGTCGTCGCTCCAGAGATTGATGGCAAAATCCTGCTTTTGGCCGCCGCAATTCATCACATTATAGTATTTACTGACAGTGGCTTCGGTGGCGAAGGCACAGTAGGAGATGCCGTCGCTGTCGACTCCGCTCATAGTGTCGTGCGTCACGAAAATAAATTCATAGGGATCGATGGAGCCGTCGGTGGCCTCCTTATCGCCGGAAGCCACATAGAGCCAGCGGCCCGAGGCCGAGAATTCGGTAGGGGTAGGATTGACAAATCCCTCGTAATCGGCCTTGCACACCATCTTGTAGCGGTCGGGATTTGTGCGCGACGGCACGAAGGTCCAGAGCTGATAATCGTAGTCGGGACTGTCGGCGCTCACCGGCGCAGCCGACCAGAGCATGCCGGAGTGCTCGCTTCCTGCCGGGAAATATTGGATGCAGCGGCCGGTGCGCACGCCGTCGCCGTTGTAGCGCGTCACGAGGCGATACCAGTTGCGCGTAGAGGGCTTTTGGAAGGTCTCGGCTGCGAAAGAAAGACACGGGGCCAGCATCATGGCGATGAGGATAGAGATATATATTTTTTTCATAATAATAGGGATATATATATTTTTCATAATGATAATGTGTTAGAAGCGCCGCCGCCCGGGGCACGCGTAGTATTAATTAAACGCCGGGGAGCGGCGAAAAGTTTTGGAGCAAATCATGGGGGCTTCGGAATCCCTTCCGAAGCCCCCATAAGCGGCTTTGTAAACCTAATCATGGAACTGTCAACCCACCGACCTTAATCTGTCAACCATTTTAGGAATAGACAAGACAGGAAAAGAGAGGGAACTTTGAGGGATTATGAATATTTAACAAATTTTAGCTAATGGGGGGGGTAAAATGAGGGTTTTTCCGTACTTTTGTTCTTGTATATACCGGTCAAAAACGCCGACTGCATATATACGGCATATCAATGTGATTCGCACTGTGAAAATTTATGTGATTCGCACTGGAAAATAATGTAATCCCCACTGAAAATCAACTTTATACACTATAAAGCATCAATTTTATCAATCGATTAACCCAATCTATTTCTTTTAACCACAACACGGTATGAAAAAACTTTTACTCCTCTTCATCAGTGTGCTCTGCCTCGGCCTAAGCTCCTACGCCGAGACAGTATCATTTGCCTCAGGGGCACTCCCAACCGGATGGTCCGGCGAGAAGGTCCAACAAGCGACGAGTTCGCGTCCTGATCCTGTAAAAACTCCGCTTCAGATACTCGGAGGCGGTTACATTCAATCTCCGGAATATAAGAATGTCAGCAGCATAAAAGTATCGCTAAATAGAACTACAAAAGCAACAACGCTCACCATTGCCCAAAGTACCAATAAAGGTGATACATGGTCTACATGGTCTACAATCAAAACTATAGCGAAGTTAGATTGCGACCCCGAAGGATGGAAGGAATTTGACGTAGCGACTACAGGTGACACCTCCAACGGCGTAATGTTCAAACTTTCTGCTGCAGATAACTCCTACTATATCTCCAGCTTTGAATATACCACCGGTGGCGGCTCTGAGTCCGGCGACAAGAAAGTACCTGCAACCCCGGTAATCAAATTTGACGATGTCACCACAAGCGAGGATGGCGAATATACCGTAGTGCCCGGCACAAAGGTATCTGTGTCCTCAACAGGCGCTACATATATCATCGTAACAAGCACACTGGACGGCGAACAGATACTTGAAGGCGAGAGCACCACAATCACTGTCAACGAGAGCGACATGTATGAGTTCTACGGCATGAACGACGAAGGAGAATCGGCTCACGTGATTATTGACTTTACCGCAAAAGGCAGCGGCATTGTTTACTCGCTTGTAACGAGCGCGAGCGACCTTGTGGCCGGTGAGACTTACACCATCGGATGCGCAAGCAAAGGTACTGTGATGAGCACTGCTGCGCAAACTAATTACCGCGATTATGTATCGGCAGAATTGGGAAAGGGCTCGTTTGAAATCACACCCGACATGCTCGCGCTGACACTTGAACAGGATGGCAATGGCTGGAAGATTAAGACACAGAACTACACCGATCCCAACGGATACTTTAATGCCGTAGATGAAAGCGAAAAGAAAAAGAACCTTCTCATAGACGTCGAGACCGGAGCAAAATGGGCGATTGAGATTGGCGAAGATGAGAGCCACAATGCCACCATCTCTACACCTGACTTCACAAATACCCGCTATATCTACTGGAATCCCTCCAGCCCCCGCTTCTCCGCATATCTGAAACCGCAGACTGAGGTGCAGCTGTATCGCGAGACGGTGGTGGCTCCGACAATTGAGGTGGATGGTAAGAAAATCAGCACTGTAGGCAGCGTGGATGTAAAGGCCGGATCGCTGATCCACATCATCGGACATGAGGCCAACGAGCTCTACTATATCCACACCTACACCACTACCGCCAACCGCGCTCCCGTGGCCAACACCGATGGATGGACCAAGCACGACAGCAATATCTATGAGTATACCGTGCCGGCCGACTTCGCCACCAAGCATATCACCATCACCGCCAAGGGCGTGAAAAATGGCAAGGAGAGCGCTCCTGTAAGCATCACGCTGCACAACGGCAGCACCACCGGCATCGAGGGCGTGGAGAGCGCCGAGAACGATGCCGAGGTAGAATGGTTCACCATCACAGGTGTGCGCGTACAGCAGCCCGCCGAGGGTGGCCTCTATATCCGCCGTCAGGGTTCGGAGGTATCGAAAGTAAGATTCTGAAACAACATCGTCCGGGAGGGCGCAAGCGTCGGCACTGACAGCTTGCACCCCCTCGGGAGATACACATACGAGCGGCGCGCCGCAGCGGGTTTTACCTGAGTAGTTTACCCCGCAGGTGCGTGCGCAATGCTCCCGGCAGCGGGAGGAGGATGCGTGTAGGACCTGAAATGGGCGCCATCCTCCCGCTGCCGGGAGCCTCGTATTTTTTAGATAGTATAATAGGCCTGATAGGCAGGGCTACACCAACGCTACAATTTACGACCTCACGGCGCGGGTGTAGAAGGCGGAGGGAAGGGTGTTGTAGGGAGGGAGAGTGTTGCTTATGATGTTGGCGATAAGATAGTCGCGGACCTTGCTATTGATGCGCTTGGCAGCGCTTCTGGATAGACTCTGCACATGGATGCCGTCGGCAGTGAATACGCGGATGGAGATGTGCCAGAAATTGTATTTCACCGGTGTATGGAGCACCACGAAATGATATTTGGCGCCGGAATTGTCGGTGAGATTATCGGGAAACTCTTTGAGCACACTGTCGACAGGGATATAATAGGCAAAGCGGTGCATTTTGAAATATTCTCCCTCGGCCGGATGGCTCACGGCGCCATCGGCGGTGTGCCAGTCGGGATTCTCCACCCCTTTTACTATGCCATAATCCACATCAGAGGGCTTGAAAACGCCCAGGAGATTGTTGGAGAGGTCGTCCAATCGGCCCGAGGGGATTTTTATGCAAGAGGGATCGAGCGTAGTGCTCCCCTCGGCGATGAATTTGGGCTCATCGCCTTCGTAATGGCGCACGAGGCAGAGGCCCCGCTCCTCGGCAAGGACCTCAGGCTCAATCTCGGCATAGCCTGCACGGGGCAGAAGTCTATCGGGATACCCCTGCATTCTCCTCCTGAAGAACTTGGTAAAAAAAGCGGACAGCTTGCTCCACATCTCCGTCAAAGGAATAATAGCGGTCATGGAGCGACACGTTGACCTGCGCGACATCTCCCTCACCGTCGAAAAACAGATTATAAAACACTTTGATGCCTCCGCGCTCGAAGTAGCTGAGGATGCACTCGTCGTCGACGACAGCCTTCAGCGCAGTGTGCTCGGCTGCGAACCCCTTCATAGCATCTTCAATCTCCTTGAGCGCCTTCCGGAACTCGGCATAAGAGACCTTGATAATGCTCTGATTTTCCTGAAACAGGCTCAAAAAAGAGGTAAAATCTTTAATAAGCCTATTTTCGGAGCGGCTTTCGCGAAGCACCTCAACGGTGGTCCTGTAGCTGCGCGGCTTATAATTGAAAAGCCGCGACGAGGCTGCAGAAGAAGCGAAGCAAAAGTCATTAGCCGAGATATAATCGTCGACATCAACCGGACATGCAGCTGCGAGTGCCATGGTCAGTAAACAGGTTTAAGCGATTGGAGGAAATCGGGTTGCAGGAGCTCGAAAAAGCACTTTTTTTCGAGACGGTGTGCCGTGGCAAGAGCCCGGAGGGCAGCCGGGGCATTGCGGTCGCCTTCGACGTTCCTGTAGACCGTGACGTCGAAAAGTGAGGCAAGATGCTCGTCGCTGCCGTCGCTGTTGCGCCGTGGGAGCATCGACGAGACGGCTACAAAAGCCCTGGCGCCATCGTCATTGCGGGTGAAAGTCACCTCCTGCGGCACAAAGCCGGAAGCATCGGCCACACTGAGCTGAGGCTTGATATGCTGCAGCACATCCACCTCGGGATATTCGCTGATGTAGCGCACCATGGCGCGGTCGAAAGCCCCGGCCACGCCGGCATTGGAGAGTATGGCAAGCACCCGCTCTATCTGAGCGGCATATTGATCCCAGCCTCCATAGTGCCCCGCCATGTAATTGAAAGACACCGTATTACCTTCAATAAGCACACGGATCGAGAGATCGAGATTGGCAAACATGCTCACCTCGGGCAGCTCGGCATCAACGACAGGCTCCGCATCGGTAGCGGCGTCGGCCGGTTTGTCGCGACGAATGGGAATGTAGGTGTACCCCTCCTCTTTTAGAGGAGGCATGAGCAGACCGGGCCACAGCGCCGAATTAGAATCGTCGGAGGGCACGAATCGCACCGCCGCTATGGTTTCCACCAGGTGGTCGTTTTCAATTTTTTTTGGCAGATCCATGATGTAGCTTTATTGAAAAATAAATGATTTTGTTACCCGGTCGCACCAAGGCGCGCCCCTACTGTGTGATCCCGCAAATGATACCCGGACAATGCGAATGATCCCGCCACGATGTAGGGACGCACCATGGTGCGTCCTTGCGGGGGGCCGATCAGATGTTTTCGTCGAGGGTGAAGTCGTCGTCGAGGTCGTCGTCGAAGTCGGCATCGAAGTCGAGGGTCTCCTGGCCGTCGCCCTTGGAGGCGCGCGATTTGGCGGCTTTCTCGGGAGCGGGCTGTGCGGCCTCGGCGGCGGTGGACTCTTCGTCGGAGTCGGAGGAGGTGGTCACGGGGTGGTCGGAGCCGCGGAGGGCTTCCATGATGCGTGCCTCGAGCTCGTCGGCGAGCTCGGGATTGTCGGCGATGACGGCCTTGGCGGCGTCGCGGCCCTGGGCGAGTTTCTGGTCGTTGTAGCTGAACCACGAGCCGCTCTTCTTGATGATGCCGTTGTCTACGCCGAGGTCGAGGATCTCGCCCGAACGCGAGATACCTTCGCCAAACATGAGGTCGAACTCGCAGCGCTTGAAGGGGGGCGCCACCTTGTTTTTCACCACTTTCACCTTGGCGCGCTTGCCGAAGACATCCTCGCCATCCTTGATCGACTGTCCGGGACGGATGTCGATGCGCACGGAGGCGTAAAACTTGAGGGCGTTGCCGCCGGTGGTGGTTTCGGAGGGACCGAACATCACTCCGATCTTCTCGCGGAGCTGGTTGATGAAGATGCACACGGTGTTGGTGCGCGAGATGGTGCCGGTGAGCTTGCGCATGGCCTGCGACATGAGGCGTGCCTGAAGGCCCACGTTGCGGTCGCCCATGTCGCCTTCTATCTCGCTCTTGGGGGTGAGAGCGGCTACGGAGTCGACCACGAGGATGTCGATTGCGGCCGAGCGGATGAGCTGGTCGGCGATCTCCAGGGCCTGCTCGCCGTTGTCGGGCTGCGAGATGAGCAGATTGTTGACATCCACTCCGAGGGCCTCGGCATAGAAGCGGTCGAAGGCGTGCTCGGCGTCGATGATGGCGGCGGTGCCTCCGCGCTTCTGCGACTCGGCAATGGCGTGGAGGGCCAGAGTGGTCTTACCCGACGACTCCGGGCCGTAGATCTCTATGATACGTCCCTTGGGGTATCCGCCTACGCCGAGGGCGTAGTTGAGGCCGATAGAGCCGGAGGGGATCACCTCCACCTTCTCCACGTTCTCGTCGCCGAGCTTCATGATGGCTCCGCGGCCATAGTTTTTCTCGATATTTCCAAGCGCCTGGGCCAGCGCGTTGGCCTTGGCAGTGGCGGGATCGACGGCTTTATCGACTTTTTTTATCGCGGGTTTCTTCCCTTTGGGTGCTTTAGCTTCCATATGTATATTCCTGTTTTATATTGTTTTCTGATGCAAAGGTAGACAGACACCGGGCAACAAAGATGCACACCTCGGTTAAAAAGGCGCAACATTTTGCGATGTCACATACAAATGTAAGAAAATTTCCGATTAAGGTCAAAGCCCCATGCGCAAATAAACGCAAAAATATGATTCAGCGGGGCGAAAAGGCATAAAAAAACGAGAAATTGCCGTCACGGAAACTTCTCGCTAAATAATAAACCAATCATTATCACATTTCTTGCAATGGAAAAAGTAATTTTGCTATGTACTATTAGAACACAGCCCGCCACAAAAAGTTTAAGCCCCCCAAATTTTTTTTCAATTTTTTCAAAAAATGCGTGCGAGACAGCATTTGTGGAATCCCGGCAACAAGGGATAACGCTTCACAGAAGGCTCGCGGCATCCTCCACCAACTGCCTGTGATGGCATTTGTGGAAAATCCCGGATTATCCCGTTGTTGTCATCCGTTGGCTTGGGTGTATGCCGAGGGGTCGGCGATATACTCCGTGGGGGTGCATCCGAACTCCTTTTTGAAGACTTTGGTGAAGTAGTTGGGGTCGGAGTAGCCGGTGCGGTAGGCGGTCTCGCTGACGTTGAAGCCCTCGCGGAGCAGCTCGCAGGCGCGGGCCATGCGGCGCCGGCGGATATAGTCGGTCATGGAGGTGTTGGCAAAGGATTTCATCTTGATATGCAGCAGCGAACGGCTGATGCCGAACTCGCGGGTGATATCGGCGATGGAAAATTGCGAATTGTCCATGTTGGCGTTGATCAGATCGTTGATGCGGGCGAGGAAATCCTTGTCGAAGCGGTTGAAAGTGGGTTCGGCCTCCTCGGTGGCGGGCTCCGGGGTTCCTGAGGCCTCGGATTCACCCTCGATGATCGACTTGATGAACCGGCGGCGTGCGCGCAGTATGTTTTTCACGCGCAGTTCGAGCAGATTGGGGTCAAACGGCTTGGTGACATACGCCTCGGCACCGCTCTGGAAGCCTCGCACAATGCTGCTCTCGTCGTTTTTGGCGGTGAGGAGTATTACCGGTATATGCGAGGTGGAGAGGTCGTTTTTGAGGCGGTTGCAGAGCTCAATGCCGTCCATTTCGGGCATCATCACATCGCTCACCACAATGTCGACGGGGTGTGCGGAGGTGATCTTGAGCGCCTCCACGCCGTTGGTGGCGGTGTAGACGCAGTAGCTCTTCGAGAAGGTCTCGCGGAGGAAGCTGAGCAGCTCGGTGTTGTCCTCCACGATGAGGATGCTCACCTTGTCGGCATCCTTGGCATAGTCGGGCAGCTCGGGGGGCGCCTGAGTGCCGGCGATGGCGATGCGGTAGTCGGGGATAGGCTCGGGGGTGGAGGCCGCCGTGATGTAGCAATGGGCGTCGAAGGCGCCGGGGGTCACAAGGAGCCGCACGCGGAAGGTGCTCCCCTGCCCCATCTCGCTCTCCACCTCGATGGAGCCGCGGTGCATCTCCACCAGTTTTTTCACCGTGGCCAGGCCGATGCCCCATCCGGTGTGGTTGGCGTTGTAGCCGCGCCGGGTCTGGTAATATTTGGTGAAGATGTTCGTGCGCTCCTCGGGGGCGATACCGATGCCGGTGTCGCGCACCTCGAAGTAGAGGTAGATCTGCGAAGGCTCGCCGGGCTTGGCTGAAGCCTCCTCTACGATGGAAGCCCTGACGTCAATCTCACCCTCTCGGGGGGTGTATTTCACGGCATTGGAGAGGAGATTGTTGAGGATGCGCTCCACGTAGGTGGTGGAGTACCACACCTCCTCGCCGTTGTTCTCGATATAGATGTGGAGGCTCTGGCCGCGCTCGTCGGCGGCGGAGTAGAAGTATTGCGCCACCTTCTCGATATAGGTCAGAGGGTTGCCCTTCTGCAAGTAGAGCTGGAAATTGCCGCTCTCCACGCGGTTGAAGGTCACAAGCTCGTCGATGAGGCCCACCATCTTATCGGTGTTGGCGATGGCCACTCCGAGGCGCTTGCGGTCGTCGCCGGTGAGGTTACGACTCTCGTTGAGATACTTCAGAGGCGCCAGGATGAGGCTCAGAGGGGTTTTGAGCTCATGGGAGATGTTGGTGAAAAACTCCATCTTCTCGCGGTTGAGCTCCTCCGACTTCTCCTTGTCGATCTGCGCCAGGCGCATCCCCTGCTTCTCGCGCATGCGCACGGTGAATAGCTTGTAGGCGAAGCCGGCGATGATGGCCAGCAGGAGCATATAGATGAGATAGGCGATGGCCGAGCGGTAGAGAGGGGGCTTGATGGTGAGGCGCAGCGAGCGCACGGGGGCGTCGTCCCAGTGGTCGGGGTCGCTGGTGGAGCGCACATTGAGGGTATACGTGCCGGGGCTCAGCTCCATGGCATTGAATGTGCGCAGCTTCCCCACATCGTGCCAGTCGCGGTCGATGCCATCGACCTTCACCTGATAGTTGGCCGAAGCGGCCCCTTCGGGGTCGATGACACCGTAGTCGATGCTAAACTGGCGGCTGTCGCCGTAGTCGAGCACCAGCTTGTCGAGCATGTCGAGCGACACGCTCAGGGGCGAGTTATCAGCGCCGGCGCGCATCTCCTTGCCATTGATCGACAGCGAGGCGAAATGCACCTTGCGCTGCTTGCCGACCACCTTGGTCAGGCCGGTGCCGAACGACACCAGGCCGTTGACGGTGCCGAAATACATGCGGCCGTCGCTGCTCTCGAGCGCCGAGTTGAAATTGAACTGATTTTCGGGCAGCCCGTCGGCCACGGTGTAATGATGAGCGTGGAGAGTCTCGGGATCTATCTGGTAAAGGCCGTTGGAGGTGGACATCCACACAGCGCCGTTGCTGTCCTGCAGCAGGGCGCAGACGGTGCCCAGCAAGCTCCCTGCGCCGATGCTCTTAGGCTCGAGCGAACCGCGGTCGAAGTAGTAGAGACCGCCATTGTTGGTGCCCACGAACACTCGCCCCTTGCGGTCCTCGAGGATGGAGGTGATGTAGTGGTCGTGGAGGCCGGTGGAGGAGGAGGGGTCCACCTCGCCCCACCCCTTTATCTCGCCCGTGCGGCGGTCGAGGCGGTAGAGGCCGTGATTGGTGGTGCCCACCCAGAGATTGCCGGCGCGGTCCACCATGGTGCTGTAGATGAAGTCGGTATCGAGCACGGTGTGGTCGAGGCTGCGGAAGGTGTCGGTGGCGGGGTCGTAGTAGCGGAGGCCCGAGGTGGTGCCTACCCACGTGCGCCATTCGCCGGGGTGCGCTCCCGGCTGACGGACAATGGTGAAGATAGAGGTGCTCCGGAGGCCCGAATTGCCCATGAGGTAGTGGCGCGTGGCGCCGGTGCGGAGATTGTAGCGGAAAAGGCCGTTGAGGAAGGTGCCGATCCACATCTCCCCCGCGATGCTGTCGTAGCAGAGCTCGTGCACGTTGGGGCCGATGTCGGGGATGGCGTTGAAATGGGTCACCTCGCCCGAGGCGGTGGAGAGGATGTTGATGGCGCCATCCTCCGAGGCGAGCCACAGCTTGCCCCGCTGAGGCTCCACGATGCGGCGGATGGCCTTGCCGGTGAGCGAGCGGTTGTCGTAGCCGGGAGCGATCCAGGCGAACTGGTTGTTGGAGCCGCTCAGGAGGTTGAGGCCGCCGAAATAGGTGCCGATCCATATGTTGTTGTCGTCATCGGCCACGATGGAGTAGATGGCGTTGTCGTTGAGCTTGGAGGGATTGACCAGATCCTGTGTGACGCCCGCTACAGCACCTGTGGCGGGGTCGATGATATAGATACCCTTCTCTGTGCCGGCCCAGATGCGCCCCTGACGGTCCTCGGCGAGCACACGCACCGTGGTGTTGGTGAGCACTGCGGGCACATAGACCTTTTTGGCGCCGGTGCGGAGGTCGACACTCTCCACTCCCCCGCCGTTGAGGTCGAGCCAGAGCATGCCGCGCGAGTCGAAAAGGATGGGCGACATGCCGTCGGTGTCGGCTTCGGGGCTCCCGGAGGGATAGAGCGAATGGTCGGCCTCGGTGCAGGAGGTCATGGCGGTATCGTAGTAGTAGAGGCCGCTCTCGGTGGTGAAAAACACGCGGTTGTCGGGCGACACGGCCATACCGGTCACATAATCCTCGCGCTGGCGCAGGATATGACGGAAGGTGTTGGCGTCGCTGTCGAGGCGGTGGATTTTGAATCCGGCGCACACTATGGCGCCGTCGCGGGTCTCGGCGATGCAGTAGATGCGGCGGTCGTCGAGCGGGATCCGCTCGAAGTCGTCGGTCTCGCGGCGGTAGCGGCAGAGCCCCTTCTCGGTGCCGATCCACACACGGTCGCGGCTATCGACAAAGACGCCGAGCACAAAATTGTGAACCAGCGACGCAGGGTCGCCGGGCCGGTGGAAATAGGTTTTGAAATTGTAGCCGTCGTAGCAGGCCAGACCGTTGCGGGTGCCGATCCACAGCGCCCGCTGCTGTCGAAGGCGAGCGACTGTATCTGCTGGTGGGGCAGCCCGTCGGCCGACTTGAAGTGGGTGAAGTGATACGAATCGGAAGCGCCGGCGGCTGCGAGCCCCAACGCGCTAAAAATAAAACAGATAGCAGTGATCAGAAGTTTTCTTAGCATAATTCCCAATAATCCGTTTTTTTAGTTCACGGCCACTTTGCGCTGCGCCGTCCGACCCGAGGGGCCG
>CAJLLX010000040.1 GCA_905207535.1 uncultured Muribaculaceae bacterium
CACCGTCAGCGCCGCCACAGCCGACGGCGTGGCCCGTTCGCTGGGCCGCTACGGCTACGAGGGGATCCACAGCGTCTCCGCCGCCCCCTCGCCGCTGCTGAGCCGCGACATAGCCCGCGTCAACGAGCTTATACACTATCTTGAGATGTAGCCAACTGCGCCACACTTAGTAAATAATCCTTACCAACTATCTCATACATCAGCACGATGATTGTAGCGATCAACGGCAACCGCCACCAGGAGGGCCACCTCGAGGCCATCGACAAGCTTGTCTCTTACTTTGTGGCTCAGGGCCACAGAGTGATCCTTGCGGAGCCGTTTCTCCACTATCTTGTCGACAACCTCGGCGACCGCTTCGCCATGGGGCTCGACTCAATGCCGCTGACTCAGCATCCCGCGGCCGATATCGCCTTCAGCATCGGCGGCGACGGCGCTTTTCTCAAGACCGCCCGCTGGATAGGGCCGTCGTGCGCTCCCAT
The DNA here is from genome assembly GCA_905207535.1 of uncultured Muribaculaceae bacterium. Taxonomy (GTDB): domain Bacteria; phylum Bacteroidota; class Bacteroidia; order Bacteroidales; family Muribaculaceae; genus UBA7173. The sequence goes on from CAJLLX010000040.1 coordinate 480, forward strand.
CGCCGGCATCAACACCGGACACCTCGGCTACCTCTCGGCTTTTTCCTTCGAAAATCCCGATGACCTCCGCGACATGCTGATCAATGGGCGCTACCGCGTGGAGGAGCGCTCGCTGCTTCAGGTCGACATAGAGCTCGCGCAGAGCGACGCCTCAGCCGCCCGTTCGCGCTCCATACCCCGCACCCTCACGGCACTCAACGAGATAGCCATCACCCGCGGCGACATCGCCTCGATGCTCCGCATCGCCGCTGTCATCGACGGCTCACGCTCGCTCAACTATATGGGCGACGGACTCATAATCTCCACTCCCACAGGCTCTACCGCCTACAATCTATCCGTCGGAGGCCCTATCCTCGACCCCGAGCTGCAGGGGTGGGTGCTATCCCCCGTGGCTGCCCACAGCCTCTCCATGCGCCCCCTGGTGGTGAAGGATACGTCGGTGATCCGCATCACGGTGGAGTCGCGCGGCGAGGGCTATCGCCTCGCTGCCGACGGCAAGTCGTGGACGCTCCCCTTGGGCGCAATGCTCTCGGTGCGCAAGGCTCCCTACATGGTGCGCCTCATAGTGCAGCCCGAGCACACCTTCACCGATACCCTGCGTGATAAATTAGGACTTGGAAATACCCTCGTATGACCGGAGAGATGCATCATAAAGAGCTCGGACGTGTGGTGGTGACTCTCCGCCGCAATTCGCGCCATATCACCGCACGGTGGAAAGACGGGCTCGTCAGCCTCAACGTGCCCCACGATGTGCGTCTCCCCGACCTCAACCGCATACTCGATGACCTGGCCCCCAAGCTTTTAGCCGCCCGTCCCGACGTGTTCTACCGCGACGGGCAGCGGATGCAATTTCCCCATGCCGGCTTTGTGATACGGCGCCAGACGTTCGCCCCCTCGCGCATCCTCGGCACCGCCTCGCTCCAGCTGAGCGCCGTGGAGGTGGGGAGCGACTGGAATTTCGACGACCCCTCCACCTCGCGCGCTGTCAGCGACATGCTCTGCAAGGTGGCCTACCGCATTGCCCCTCAGACACTTCTGCCGCGTGCCCGCGAGATTGCCGACAGCATAGGGCGCCATCCCGCCGGATGGACCGTCTCCCGGGGGCACCGCGTCCTCGGCCAGTGTTCCTACAAGGGGGTCATCTCGCTGAGCTACGTGCTCCTGTTTCTCCCCGCCGACCTCTGCGACTATGTGATCTGCCACGAGCTGGCCCACCTCTCGGAGATGAACCACTCCCCGCGGTTTCACGCTCTGCTCGACAGCTATCTGGGCGGACGTGAGGCCGAGCTTGTGGCCAGGCTCCACTCCTACCGCTGGCCGGTGCTCAGAAAATAGAAAACTGTAAAATCTTACTTATGTTTATTTAATCGTTTTCATGAAGAATCTTCTTGCTAATGGGCTGATTGCCGCAGCGTTGGCTGTGCCGGCAGCAGCTTCGGGCCACGCTCTGGCCATCCCGCAGGACAATCCCCGCGCTCCGCAGCCCGCACCTACCACAGTGCAACACCCCGACTGGACCCGCAATGCCGTGATATATGAGGTGAACTGGCGTCAGATGACCCCTGAGGGCACTATCGCCGCCGTGGAGCAGCAGATCCCGCGCCTCAAGGATCTTGGTGTGGACATCCTGTGGGTGATGCCCGTCAATCCTATCTCTCAGGAAGGCCGCAAGGGGGAGCTCGGCAGCTACTATGCCTCGGCCGACTACAAGGCCCTCAACCCCGAAATGGGCACTATGGCCGATTTCCGCCATTTTGTCAAGGCCGCTCATGACGCCGGTATGAAAGTGATCATCGACTGGGTGCCCAACCACACCGGCAACGACAACTGGTGGCGCACCTATCATCCTGATTTCTACCGCTATGACGACAAGGGAGAGGTGATACATCCCGCCGACTGGACCGATGTGAGCCAGCTCGATTATTCCAACCCCGAGATGCGCCGCTACATGATCGACGCTATGGCCCACTGGATCTACGACGCCGACATCGACGGATTTCGCTGCGATGTGGCCGGCATGGTGCCGGTGGACTTCTGGAACGAGGCTCGTCCGCAGCTCGAGGCCATCAAGCCGGGTCTCTTCATGCTCGCCGAGGCCGACAATGCCCCGCTGCTCGAGCATGCCTTCGACATGGACTACAATTGGCCCATGGCCAATCTCTTCAAGGAGATAGCCAACAATGCCGGCCAGTATTCGCGCCCCGGAGCCGACCGCATGGCGCGCCGCCCGGCTGTGGCCATCGACACCCTCCTGGCGCATCAGGCCGCCACATATCCCGCCGACGGGTATATGATGAACATGATCACCAATCACGACTTCAATTCGTGGGAAGGTACTGAGTTTGAGCGCTTCGGCAATCTCGCTGACGCCATGGCGGTGCTCAGCTACACCCTGCCCGGCATGCCGCTGATCTACACCGGCCAGGAGACCGGCCTCAACCGTGCCTTCGAGTTCTTCAAAAAGGATACAGCCCCCGATTTCGAGCCCCGGAACAGTTATTTCGACTTCTACCGCTCGCTCAACGAGCTCAAACACCGCGAACCGGCCCTCCGCGCCGGCGCTCCCGGCAAGGGTGGACACATGCTCCGCTACCCGGCCACGAGCCCCGACCTTTACATCTTCGAGCGTCAGATGGGCGACTCACGCGTGCTGGTGATGGTGAATCTCGGCTCCAAAACCCGCAAGATCAAATACACCGGCTCCGCTCCCTCGCCCCAGTGGATGGTCAACTGGTTTACCCGCGAGGATGGGAAGCTGCCCAAGTCGCTCAAGCCGGGCGAATACCGTGTGTATGTGCGCCGTACGCCTCCGCTTAACAAGCCGATGTAAGTCTCTGAATCTCTGAATGTCATTATAACGCCCTCAGATTAGCCCGGATAGTATAAATGCATAAAAAATTACGAATTACGCATTTATGCAACACTCGTGTTACGGCTGTAACAATGCAGTTTTAACTAAAAAAATATTAACACAAATACAATACAAAAAGGTTACCCTCTTGCAGCGGGTAACCTTTTGTATTAATTTTGGGTCACAACAAGGGGATGAATAAAATCATGTTACCGAATAAAGCATATGTTTTTATGCGGATTGCCATCTTTTTAGTCACCCCGGGCTAAACCAGATATATAGTAATGGCAGTCAGTTCAGAACATAATGTTTCTACACCGCAGCGCGGGCGTATCCTTGTCGTAGACAGCGACAAGGATATCTGCGACCTTATCTGCGTACACTTCCATATGGAAGTGTTTTGCGGTAGACACGTGCAGTTCTGTCGACGATCTCTACAACATCAATATTGCCGACTATGCTCTGATGGTGATAGACCTCAACATCGACGGCAATTCGGGTCTGGGCATCGTGGAGCAGGTGAAACAGCGCCGCGACACAGCCGATGTGGGTGTCATTACATGCTCGGTGAATATGTCGCCCGACCTTATCATCAATGCCCTCAATGCCGGCGCCGACGACTACCTCATCAAGCCCTTCTCCCTCCGCGAGCTCACCGCTCGCGTCCGCTCGGTGCTCCGCCGCCACCTCGCCTAAGGTAATAAGCTGCAAATCAAGGTGCGACGCTACAAGCCGGCATTTTACCCCACCCATTCCACAGGCCGGCGGTTTATAGGCGATTTTATTCAGTACAACGATATTATATTGGCGAATATGGCGGTCAGTATTTGAAGCTGGAGCCGCCGAGAAACTCGCGGAGGAGGCTGGTGGGGGGCACTCCGCTGTCGCCGATCTGGCGGAAATAGGAGAGGAAGCGGCGCAGGCGGTAGGCTTCGGCATATTCGGGCACGTCGTTGGGCACATCGCGCAGGATGGCCTCGCCGTAATCTTTCATCACGCCAAGCTCGAAGAGGAGCGACGAATTGAAGGTGCTGTCGGCATTGTCCTGGAAGGGGAAGATCCACTTTTCCTCGCCGCGGCGCACACTGGGCCAGCGACGGATAGTCTCCACGGCCGATGTGCCTCGATATTTGTGGTCGCGGATGATGCGGCGCAGCAGACGGTTGTCGGTGGTGGGTATCCAGTTGTGGTCGTCGATGGAGAGGGTGGTTAGAGCCGAGACATACACGCGATATTTCATGCGCTCGTCGATGGCGGCGGTAAGCTCGGGGTTGAGGCCGTGGATCCCCTCCATGAGCAGGATGGAGTTGTCGTCGAGGCGCATCTTTTCGCCTCGGTACACCCGCTTGCCAAGCTCGAAACTGTAGGTGGGCAATTCGATCTCCTCGCCGCGCAGCAGGGCCGCGAGGTCGGCGTTAAACTGCTTGAGGTCAAGGGCGTAGAGCGACTCGTAGTCGTAGTCGCCGTCGGCGTCGCGGGGTGTCTTCTCGCGGTCGACAAAGTAGTTGTCGAGCGATATAATCTTGGGCGACAGCAGGTTGGTCATCAGGTAGATGCCCAGGCGCTTGGTGGTGGTGGTTTTGCCCGACGACGAGGGTCCGGCGATGAGCACTATGCGTGCGCCTCCTTGGCGGTAGCGCTCGGTGATCTCGTCGGCGATGGCCGCTATCTTCTTGTCGTGCAGCGCCTCGGCCACATTTATCAGTTCGGCCGAGCGGTTGAGGTCCACGGCATGGTTGAGCTGCCCCACATTGCGCAGGCCCAGCACATCGTTGAAGTGCAGATAGTCGAGATAAGCCTCGTACATCTTCTCCTGGGGGAATGGCACGGCCGGGCGCTGCGGATCGTTGCGGTCGAAGGCCATGAGCAGGAATCCCTCCTTGTAGGGCACGAGGTCAAACACCGAGGTGTGGCCTGTGGTGGGCGCCAGCGCGCCGTAGAAGCTGTCTACCACGCCGTCGAGGCGGTAGTAGGTGGTATATAGCTCGTGGATGCTCTCCAGGAGCTGCACCTTGTCGTTGAGCCCCTCCTCGCGGAAGCGCTCAATGATGTCGGATGTGAGGCGCTCCTTGCGCTCGAAGGGGAGATTGCGGTCCACAAGCTCGCGCATCGCCTCGTGGAGCGCAGCGGTGACTGCCGGCATCTCGGAGGGGGGCAGAGGGGTGCTCGCGCGGAAAAGGCGGCAGTAATATCCTCCCCCTATCGAGTGCTCTATGCGCAGGCGCATGCCGGGATAGCGGTGAGCCACAGCCACATAGAGCATCATGCAGAGCGAGCGCACGTACACCCGGTGGCCCGGCGCCGAGGTGGCGGGGAGAAATTCCACCTGTTTCGGGGCGAAAACCTGAAAGTGGAGCGGCTCGTTCTTGTTGTTGACATAGGCGCAGATGGGCCGTAGGTCGCCCAGGCGGTCTTTGAGCCGCGCGGCAAGCTCGAGGAGGGTCTCACCTCCGGCTATAGAGATATATTCGTGCAAATTCTTGCAGTAGATTTTCATGGTGGAGCTCATGGCTGTATATCTTTTTAAGTGAAATTTTGGTTTATAGAGCGATTATTTGCCGATAAGCTGCTTGAAGCGCTCTTTTTTCATGTGTCCTTCGCGCCATCGGGTGGTCGCCTCGAGGGCTTCGGCCACTACGGTCTGCTCATCCTCGCCGGCAGCGCGGGCGTAGGCCCGGGCGAGGCGTTCGATCCACCCCATGTCCCAGGAGATGGATTTGAACATCTGCATCAGTTTGTGGCGGTCGGTCACGCCGAAGTCCATGCGGTTGAGATCGACGTAGTAGAACCGGTATCCCCCCTGAGGAAGGCGCTCCACGAGGATGTTGCCCGGGGAGAAGTCGTGAAACCACACTCCGGCTCGGTGGAGGCGCACCATCTCGGCTCCGAGGGCCTCGGTGAGGGCTTCGAAGTCGTCCCACCCCTCGCATCCGCGGATATTGGGGTAGGGGAGCTGGCGGCAGAAGTAGTAGCTGCGGGTCATTTTGATCCAGGCACCCGCCCAGGGGCCGGTGTGCACCTCGCTGTAGGCTATCGGTTCGGGGGTAAAGAATCCCTCCTCTATCAGCCGCCGGGCGTTGAGATACGACCGCTCGGCCTTGCTCTTGCGGAAACTGCGATAGACATATCCGTTGGGGAAGGGCGGCACGCGGAAGGCCTTGACATTGACCGGCACCGTCAGGTCGTTGCGCCTCGGCTCGGCGCCACTGCTGCGCTGCTCCTCGGCGGGGTCGCCTGGGAGGATGTAGAAGAGGGTGTTGCGGCGCCCTTTGTAGACGGTAGTGGCGCCGGGAGGCATCCCCCCCTCGGTGACGGCGCGCACCATCGGCCCGGCATCGGGGTGCGTGGGGGCAATCATTATTCGTTGTCTCTGTGCCATGGCTTAGATGAGGTTGGGTATCAGAATGTTATGTGCGCCGACACGCCGTATCCCCCGGCCGAGGCGAAGGGGGAGGCCATCCATCGTATCTGATGCGACGTCTGCGCCGTCTCCGGGGCTATGCGCTGCAGCAGCACGTCGCGGTGCATGCGGGTGCGCTTGCGGAAGATCTTGGGATAGAGCCAGTAGGCGAAGGTGGTGCTGAGATATCCCAGGGCAGCGCCGCCGACGACATCGTTCACCCAGTGGCGGTCGTTGTGGATGCGCATATACGCCACTCCGAGGCCCACGAGGTAGCCCGACATCGCCACCCACTTGTTCTTGTCCCAGTATTCGCGGCGCAGATACTCGGCGCCCATGAAGGTGGTGCCTGTGTGGCCCGAGGGGAAGGAGTTGCGGGCGTTGGAGTCGGGGCGCTTCTCGCGCACGGTGCTTTTGAGCGCTATGTTGGCCACTCCGAAGGTGGCATAGCTCATGGCCAGCAGTATGGTGCGGTCGAGCAGGTCGTGCTGGCCTTTGTATCCGGCAAACTGCATGACATACGAGGCCACCATGGGGGAGTACTGCAGCCAGTTGTCCACCGGCGTCTTGTCCTTGCCGTGGTGGGAGATGGTGTTTTGCATCACCTCCCTCCATGTGCGCAGCATAGGCACTTTGGCGAATAGCGCCGCCACGGTGATTATACCCGCCGGGATGATAAACTCGCCGGGCTTAACGTTGTGGCTGGTGTCGCCCAGGCGCTTGAGCTGATCTCCCACGCTGCCGCACGAGGCGATGGCGGCATAGTCGGACGTGGTGAGCACTGTGGTGCTGTCGCCGGCAAGGCGCTCTATCACCACGCTTTCATCGCCGTAGATGTCGTTGGGAGCGGGTACGGTCTCCCCCTGTATGATCACTATGGTATCGGGCTGCTCGGCCACCGACGCTGCGGGGGCGCCGGGCATCACGGCCTGCATCACCATGTACCGCAGAAGTACTATTATGAGGGTTATAATCTGGCGCATTTTTCTATGGGGCGGCCGATGGTGTCGACCGGTTGTTCATGCAATTTTGCTAATCTTAATGTTCTTTTTGTCTTATTAGTATGCGCAAATTTACTCATTTATTTCCGGTTAACTTACGTTTTAAGTAATTTTGCATATTAAAATCCCCACACGCCATGCTTTACCTGCGATATTTTCTTGCGGCAGTTGCCGTTTTTCTGATTGTCCCCCTCCTCTACCGCCTCCTGTCGAAGGGCCTTTCGGCCAGTGCGCGCGGCCAGCAGCTCTCGCGCTACGCCATCGGAGCCCTCATAGCGGTGCTCCCGCTTGCCATAGCGGGCGAGGTGGTGTGGAATCTCAATCTGACGCTCATAGCGGCGGTGTCGGCGTTGTGGATGCTCACCTATCCGGTGTTTGATTTTGTGGTCAACCGGCATCGGCTCTCGGAGATCGACAACCGCATGGACTTCGCCTCGGGGCTCTATCTTTTCGGCTTCCTCACCGGTGCCTATCTGTCGCTCATCAGCCTTTTCCCGTCGTGGCATGTGATAGTGTCTACTACGCTGGCGGCGGTGGAGATGCCTGTAATCATCATGGTGATTTTTCAGATGGCCTATTTCGCCGTCTACCACTCGTCGGTCGATCACGACGGGCTCAAACTGGTGCTCGACACCGATGCCAACGAGGTGCTGGAGTTTCTCCGCAGCTTCTCGCCCTGGATCATGATTCCCGGGCTCGTGGGGATAATCCTTTTCATCATGGCATGGTTCTGGTGGAATCTCACCGACACCCTTCCGGTGGGCGACGGCCTCGTGTGGGGCCGCAAACTGGGTCTGGTGGTCTACACCGTGGGTGTAGGGATGCTGCTCTTCCGCGGCGAGCGCTCGGCTTTCCGCCGCTCGGGGCTGCCGAGGCTCTACTACGAAGACCGCGCCTACGACCGCGAATGTGCCGGCTACACCTCGGCATGCCGCACACGCCTGGAGGCGCTCGACGCCACATCACCCATGTTCGCCGCCGACCGCAAGCCCGCAGGGCGCACCTACATACTGGTGATAGGGGAGTCGGCCTCGCGCGAATACATGGAGGTTTTCACCCCCACCGAGGCCAATGCCGGCACCACTCCACGGCTCTCGGCCATGGTAGGGGAGGGGAGTGCTCTGATCTTCCCGAATGCCTACTCGTGCCACTTCCAGACGGTGCCCACCCTCACCCGCGCCCTCACGGAGTTTTCGCAGTATGCTCCCGGCAATTTCCGCGACGCGGTGTCGGTGGTAGACCTCGCCCGCAAGCTCGGCATGAAGGTCTACTGGTTTTCCAACCAGGGCCACATCGGGGCCAACGACACGGCGGTGACGCTCATCGCCGAGACCGCCGACCGCGCCGCCTGGACCTCGCAGTCGATCACCAGTCGCAATTTCGACGGCGAACTGGTGAAATTTCTCGAGGAGGTGGACCCCGAGGCCGACAAACTGATAGTGTTTCATCTCATCGGGTCGCATTTCACCTATTCCAACCGCTATCCCGCCGATGCCGCCTACTTCAAGGCCGAGGAGGGGGCCGACGGATATGTGGCCGCCTACCGCAACTCCATCCGCTACACCGACCGCGTGCTGTCGGAGATCTACGACTACGCCGAGCGGCATCTCAATCTGCAGTTCATGGTCTACTGCTCTGACCATGCCGACATCCCCGACCGCCGGCGCACTCCGGTGTTCGACGATTTCGGCAAACTGCGCATCCCGTTGGCGCTGGTCACCACGCCGGCCTACCGCGCGGAGGCTTCCGGGGTGCTCGCTTCGCTCGAGGCCAACCGCCGGCGCCCCTTCTCCAACGATCTTCTCTTCAATCTGCTCGGCGGACTGTGGGTTGTCACTTCCTCCCATCTCCCCGCCGACCTCAATCTCTGCTCGCCCGACTATCGCCTCACCCCGAAGGACACGCGTCTGCTGCTATCTACGCTCACCGTCGATGCCGACCCGCATTTCCGCGCCGACTGACGCCCGGAGGGTGCGAAATCGCGGGCAGCTGCCCGAAGAATTTTCAAATTTTCAATTCTCGGAGGCTTAAACCGGCCGCTGCGTCGGCGCAAGGCGCTGGTAATAAGCATTGTATGCTTCTTTTTGATTTTGGTGCCCTAAAAAGCCAAAAAAATCATTAATTTTGTGACTGTCGAACCATCCCCCTGTTTTCTGCCGTGGTACTTAATTATATCTGGATTGCTTTCTTCATTGTGGCCTTCGTCATGGCGCTGGTGCGCACCTTTGTGTGGGGCGACCTTCAGGTGTGGTCGGAGATCATGAGCGCATCGTTCACCTCGGCGGCCACCGCCTTCGAGATTGCGCTCGGACTGACCGGCATCCTCTCGCTGTGGCTCGGACTGATGAAGATCGGCGAACGCGCAGGGGTGATCAACTTTTTCGGGCGGCTGGTGTCGCCGCTGTTCACGCGCCTTTTCCCCGGAGTGCCCAAGGGACATCCGGCCATGGGGTCGATCTTCATGAATGTCTCGGCCAATATGCTCGGGCTCGACAACGCCGCCACGCCGCTGGGCCTGAAAGCCATGCAGGAGCTGCAGACCCTCAACAAGCAGAAAGATACGGCCACCGACGCCATGATCATGTTTCTCATCCTCAATGCCTCGGGGCTCTGCTTCATCCCCATCAGCATCATGATGTATCGCGCACAGGCCGGCGCCGCCAATCCCACCGACATCTTCCTCCCCATCCTGCTCGCCACCTTCGTGTCGACCCTCGTGGGGATCGTGGCGCTCTGCATCAAGCAGCGCATACGCCTCAACGACCCCGTATTGTTGGCATGGCTCGGCGGCATGGGCGCTGTTATAGCGCTGATAGTGTGGGTATTCTCGGGGATGGATGGCGACCGCGTGGAGCGCTATTCGGGATTCATTGCCAACTTCCTGCTCTTCGGGGTCATCATCATGTTTATCCTCGCCGGGCTGCGCAAGCGGGTCAACATGTACGAGAGTTTCATCGAGGGTGCCCGTGAGGGATTTCACACCGCGGTGACCATCATCCCCTATCTTGTGGCCATCCTGGTGGCGATAGCCATGTTTCGCGCCTCCGGGGCGATGGACTACGTGACGCAGGCCACCAGCTCGTTTGTCGGTTTCTTAGGCCTTGACACCGAGTGGGTGGAGGCTCTCCCCACTGCGCTCATGAAACCGCTCAGCGGCAGCGGCTCGCGCGGCATGATGATCGACCTGATGACGGCCCACGGCGCCGACGCCTTTGTGAGCCGTGTGAGTGCCGCCATCCAGGGGAGCACCGACACCATGTTCTACGTCCTGGCCGTGTACTTCGGATCGGTAGGGATCCGCAAGACCCGCTACGCCGTCGGCTACGCCCTCTTAGCCGACATCTCCGGCTCCATCGCCGGCATCCTCGCCGCCTACATCTTCTTCGCCTGATCCCGGGCCCTCCGGGGCCCCTTTTCCCCTCTTTCCCGCCTGTTCAGTTATCACGCGAGCTCGCGTGATCACCCAACAGCCGTCCGCCCCAAAAAGCCTTTTTAGCTTTGCTGCGCGGGGCGGGGTGATGTGGTGCGATTCTCTTTTGTTGGCTTGTGAAAAAATGCTTACCTTTGTATGGCTTGCAGTGCGGCTTGTCGCGGTGCGGCCGATGTTGCTATTTTTGAGGATTATGGAAGACAGATTTCAATGGCTGTGCCGCAATGTGGAGCTGCCTCAGCTCGATTTTTCGCGGCTGGAGCGCTGGCTCGAGGCTGTGGCCCGTAGCTACGGGCGCATGGTGGGCACGCTGTCATATATGTTCTGCGACGATGAGGAGATACTGCGCGTCAACCGCGAGTTTCTCTCTCACGACTATTACACCGACATCATCACTTTCGACGACTGCCGGGGACGCCTGCTGCGGGGCGATATGGTGATCTCGCTCGATACCGTGCGCTCCAATGCCGAGCTGCAGGGCACCACATACAACGCCGAACTGCTGCGTGTCATCGTGCACGGGGTGCTGCATCTCTGCGGCATCAACGACAAGGGTCCGGGGGAGCGCGAGATCATGGAAGCTGCCGAAAACAAGGCTTTGAAACTGTTGGATAGCACATTATGAAATTCGACTACGATGTGATAGTGGTAGGCGCCGGTCATGCCGGCTGCGAGGCTGCCGCCGCTGCCGCCAGGGCAGGGGCGAGCACGTTGCTTATCACTATGGATCTCAACAAGATAGCTCAGATGAGCTGCAATCCGGCCGTTGGCGGTATAGCTAAAGGGCAGATTGTCAGAGAGATAGATGCGCTCGGGGGATACATGGGTATCGTCACCGACCGCACCGCCATACAATTTCGCATGCTCAACCGCTCGAAGGGTCCGGCCATGTGGAGCCCCCGCGCGCAGAGCGACCGCATGCGGTTTTCGGCCCTGTGGCGCTCCATTCTGGAGAATATCCCCGGGCTGTCGATGTGGCAGGACAGTGTGACCTCTCTGCTCATCGAAACGAACGACTGCGAGAAATGTCCCTCAGAGCTCGAAAGGGTAGGGGAGTGGAGCAAACCCCTCCCCGATGGATCTTTGCGTGTGACGGGTGTAAAAACGCTGTTAGGAGCCGAGTTTCATGCGCGCACGGTGGTGCTCACCAATGGCACCTTCCTCAACGGCCTGATGCACGTGGGGCGCACCATGTTTGAGGGGGGGCGTATCTCCGAACCCGCTTCCCACGGGCTCACCGAGCAGCTCCGCGCTCTCGGATTTCGCGCCGACCGCATGAAGACCGGCACACCCGTGCGCATCGACGGACGTTCGGTGCACTGGGACCTCACCGTGCCGCAGGATCTCGAGGAGGATTTCCATCATTTCTCCTATCTCCCCTCGGTGCACCGCGAGCTGCGGCAGCGCCGCTGCTTCACGGTCTACACCAATACCCGCACCCACGACATACTGCGCGAGGGCCTGCCCGACTCGCCCCTCTACAACGGCCAGATCCGCAGCATCGGTCCGCGCTATTGCCCCTCGATCGAAACCAAAATAGTCACCTTCGCCGACAAGACCGAGCATCAGCTTTTCCTCGAGCCGGAGGGGGAGACCACTCAGGAATACTACCTCAACGGCTTCTCGTCGTCGCTGCCGATGCACATCCAGCTTGAGGCGCTCCGCACCATCCCGGCGCTTGCCGACGTGCAGATCTACCGCCCCGGCTACGCCATAGAATACGACTTTTTCGACCCCACGCAGCTGCGCCACACGCTTGAAACCAAGCGTGTCAGCGGTCTCTTTTTCGCCGGCCAGATCAATGGCACCACGGGCTACGAGGAGGCAGCCGGGCAGGGGTTGGTGGCGGGTGCCAATGCGGCATTTGCATCCCTCGGGTCGGACCGCTCGCTGGTGTTGGGGCGCGACGAAGCCTACATCGGAGTGCTCATCGACGACCTTGTCACCAAGGGTGTCGACGAACCCTACCGCATGTTCACCTCGCGTGCCGAATACCGCATCCTGCTCCGCCAGGACGATGCCGACATGCGCCTCACGCCCCGCGCCCACGCTCTGGGACTGTGCGACGACGAGCGCTACCGCCTCATGGAGGAGAAACGCACGCTGCGCGACGATCTCATCGCCTTCATCGAGGGGTACGCCGTGAAGGCTGTCGACATCAACCGCGCCTTTGCCGAGGTCAACGCCGAACTGGGATGGACCGGTACGCCGTTCGAACTGCTACCGGTGCGCGAGGGATGCCGCCTGAAGGCGTTGCTGCTGCGTCCGCAGTTGTCGCTCTCGCTGCTGGCACGGATGTTTCCGGTTGTGGCCGAGCGGCTGGAGCGCCTCCCCGACGACCGCCGCATGGAGATAGCCGAGGCTGCGGAGATCCTCCTGAAATACGAGGGATACATCAAGCGCGAGGACCTTATCGCCGACAAGATCCGACGCCTGGAGCAGATCAAACTTGGCGACCGGTTCGACTACACCACCATCCAGTCAATCTCCACCGAGGCGCGGCAGAAACTGCAGCGCATCCGGCCTGCCACGGTGGCGCAGGCATCGCGCATCCCCGGGGTATCGCCCGCCGATATCAACATCCTGCTGCTCCTTTGCGGCAGATGACGGAAATGTGGAAAGTGTTTCACGTGGAACAATGACAATTTCCCCTCCTTCAACTTTTTAGAGACTCAGATCAAAAAATAAAAATCAAAAACAAACAATACAAATCACAAATCATGGAATACATCAAATCAAAGGTGCGCGATGTGCAGGATTTCCCCCAGAAGGGTATCCTCTTCAAGGATCTCACCACAGCCTTCAAGGATCCCCGCGCACTCCACATCATCGGATGGGATCTGTCGCAGCTCTATCGCGACAAAGGGGTCACCAAGGTGGTAGGCATCGAGAGCCGCGGATTTATCGGCGGCTCTATCCTTGCCTTTGAACTCGGAGCCGGTTTCGTGCCCGTGCGCAAGCCCGGCAAACTGCCCGCCGACACCCTCCAGGCATCCTACGAGAAGGAGTATGGCACCGACACCATCGAAATCCACCGCGATGCCATCACCGAGGACGATATCGTGGTGCTCCACGACGATGTGCTCGCTACCGGCGGCACCATGGCTGCAGCCTACGAACTGGTGAAGCGCATGCATCCCAAAAAGATCTACGTCAACTTCATCATCGAGCTCACCGCCCTCAACGGTCGCGCCAACCTCCCCGCCGATGTAGAGGTGACCTCCCTCCTCAAATACTGATCGCATCATCTTCTCTCCTTGCATCGTATCTCCCCTCAGAGATTATCTGATTGCATCGCATCTCGCCTTGCATCGTATCTCTTCAGAGATTAACTGCATCAATTTTTTGATTTCCCCCATATCGCAGCGCCGAAGTATCACGCCCCGGCGCTGCGTTGCTTATTTCTCTAATCCACACTGTTTTCCATCCTTTTTCGCCCCTTTTTGCCCATTTTTCAGGGGCATTTTCCTTCCTTTCCCCGGCGCGGCATCGTTTTAGCGGATTCTCCGCGTTAATGAGTGTTAACATGCGCCGCCGCGTCTTATCGCATTGAAATTATCATTAACTTTGCAGCCGACTTCAGGTGAGCGACGATGCTCATAAAAGGGAACGGGGTGAGAATCCCCGACAGTCCCGCTGCTGTAAGTCTCCTTTGTGCGCCGGCACCCTGCCGCGCACATGTCACACTCCTGTCGGGGCGCCGATGTCCCGGTCACTGGAGGCCGCCAAAGGCCTCCGGGAAGGCAAGGAGAAGCGATGAATCCGGGAGATAAGTCAGAATACCTGCCTGAGGCCGCTGAGGCGATGCCGCCACCGCGTGCGTGTCCCCTCTCATGTCAGTTGGTCTTCGAGGATTGAGACTACGGACCCCAGCAATGGCGCAGCCTTCTCCGGCGATGCGTCACGGCCCGTTTGAAAATCATAAACCCGAACTTACTTTCATGGAGGGAAATCAACACTCACGTGCGGTTTCCCTCCTTTGCTTTTTGCGCCGATTTTTAATCTTAAACACGGAATATATGAAGAAATTCTTTACTCTTTTTGCAGTCGCTGCATGTGCCGCCGCAGTGCCGGCCATGGCAGCCGATGAGCTCACGCTGACGCTCGACTGGGATAATGACGACAACCGCAATATCCCCGTCTACGAGGTCGGGCAGACGGTCACCATCGTGTCGCACGCAGAGGGTGGCGAAGCCCCCTACACCTATCGCTGGGTCGACGGCAAGGGGCACGAAGTTGGCACCGCCGCTACTCTTGAGATCACCGCTTCGCTCCCCGAGAGCTACCGCCTTTTCGTCACTTCGGCCGACGGTCAGACGGCCACCGACAAGGCCAATCTCTTCGTCAATGTGCCCGAGGTGAAAGTGGCCGGATTCGATGACCTGACCCTCGCTCCCGAGAGCCACTATGCCGGCGACGACCTCGCCGAGACCACCGCTTTCGACGCCATCTTCAGCGGTTCGATGCAATTTACCAACAGCTACATGCCCGAGTACAGCTACTGGTGCGGATACTCCGTGGCCAACGAGACGGAGACCACTTTCGACACCTCCAAGGGTTTCGCTGACCAGTATCGCAACGCTGTAGGCGGAGGCGCTGTCAACACCGCCAACTACGGTGTCTCCTTCATGGACTATGCCGACACCCGCATCTACGTCACCCACAATCCCGAGGGCCTTGAGGTGCCCGGCATGTACGTCACCAACTCCGCGTATCTGCTCAATTCGGCCGTCAACGGCGACAGCTACTGCCCCGCTTTCACCCACGCCAACAACGACTATTACAAACTCATCATCGAAGGCCTCAACGAGGAAAATGAAGTCACCGGCAAGGTGGAGGTGATGCTCGTCGACTACTCCGCCGAGACCCCGATGATTGTCTCCGACTGGCGCTATGTCGACCTCACCCCGCTGGGCAAAGTGTGCCGTCTGCGCCTGGGCCGTGAAAGCTCGCAGCAGGCCATGGCTCCCGCCTACGTCTGCATCGACGAGGTCGGCGCCAAGGCCGATGCCGGCAGCGTCAGCGCCGTCGACGCTCAGTCGTCGCTCCGCCTCGCCGCTCAGGCCG
>CAJLLX010000041.1 GCA_905207535.1 uncultured Muribaculaceae bacterium
CTTGGACTCTGCACCCTGCATGACTGTCGCATCACTCGAAATGTCGGATGAACCATAAATTTCCCTATCTCCACCCGCCTGTGCCCTTTTTCGCCCTGCTTATTGCCAATTTCTGGGAAATGTAGTAACTTTAAAGCCCCAAAAAATGGTTTGCGCCCTCCCGGGCGCCCTCTACGGGGCCGGCGCTCCGGCGCCAACTGATACCAATGTTCAAAACAGCATTTTGCACTTCATGCGAAGTCTTCGATTTATAATACTTAATGCATCTGTCGTGATGGCAGCGCTCTCCGTATCACTGCCTGCCGCTGCGTCGCAGCCCGCAGAGGTGGTGATGTCTACTTCGGCCTACAGTTGGGTCGGCGACTCCATTATTCAAGGTCCGTTCAAGGCGTATGCGCCTGATGCCAACCATATTATCTCCGACTACTCCGCTGTGCCGGGCTATTTCATGCCCATCGAGAAGGAGTGGTCGCTCAAAAACGATATCTCGCCCTATCCCCAGCTCGCCACCTCCAATGTGCTCCACAATGCCATCTTCAATATGGGCCTCGACGAGATGGTCAACGCCGTGGAGCCCGACAGCACTCTCCGCACAGGCCGCGAGTGGCCCGGAGTGTGGACCCGCGATGTCTCCTACTCCATCATCCTCGCCATGGCCGCCCTGCAGCCCGAGGTGTCGCGCATCTCGCTCGAACGCAAGATCAATTCCAACGGCCGCATCATCCAGGACACCGGTTCGGGAGGCGCATGGCCCGTCAGCTCCGACCGCCAGATCTGGGGCATCGCCGCTTTCGAGGTCTACAAGACCACCGGCGACGAGCAGTGGCTCCGCAAGATCTATCCTGTCATAAAAAATTCCCTCGAGGACGACTACAAGACCATCTACGACCGCGAGACCGGACTGGTGCGCGGCGAAACCTCCTTCATCGACTGGCGCGAGCAGAGCTATCCCACATGGATGCAGACTGCCGACATCTACCGCAGCGAGGCGCTCGGCACCTCTGTAGTGCATGCCCAGGCATGGCGCACCCTCTCGCTGATTGCCTCGATACTTGGCGACACTGCCGATGCACGCCTCTACTCCGACCGCGCTGACGCCCTCGCCGAGGCCATCAACCGTCAGCTATGGCTCGACGACAAGGGCTACTACGCCATGTACCTCTACGGCCGCGACAATCTCATCCGCAATCCCCGCGCCGAGACGCTGGGCGAGTCGCTCGCAGTGCTCTACGATGTGGCCTCGCCGCAGCGCGCACGCATCATCACCGAGAAAAATCCTACCACCCCCTTCGGCACCGCCATCTTCTACCCGCAGATCGCCGACCAGCCGCCGTATCACAACAATGCTCTATGGCCCTGGGTGGCAGCCTACTGGACCCTCGCCAACGCCAAGGTGGGCAATGAGCAGGGTGTGATGCAGGGGATCGGTTCGATATTCCGCCCGGCGGCTCTCTTCGCCACCAACAAGGAGAATTTTGTCCTCGACAACGGCGACATCGGCACTCAGCTCAATTCCTCCAACATGCTCTGGTGCCTCTCGGGCAATCTCGCCGTCACCCTCAATCTGCTTTTCGGCATCCACTACGAGACCGACGGCATCCGTTTCGAGCCGTTCGTGCCGAAGGCGCTCGCCGACGACCGCTCGATCACCGGACTGCACTACCGCAACGCGGTGCTCAATATCTCCATCTCGGGCTACGGTTCGCACATTAAGAAATTCTACCTCAACGGCAAGGAGCAGCCCACAGCCTTCATCCCCGCCGACATCCGCGGCGAGAACACCATCCGCATCATCATGGCCGACAACACCCCCTCGCTGATGCGCGTCAACGAGGTGCCCAACGTCAAGGCGCCCCTCACCCCGGTGGCATGGCTCTCCAACGACCCCTC
This sequence comes from uncultured Muribaculaceae bacterium, assembly GCA_905207535.1. Classification (GTDB taxonomy): domain Bacteria; phylum Bacteroidota; class Bacteroidia; order Bacteroidales; family Muribaculaceae; genus UBA7173. The sequence goes on from CAJLLX010000041.1 coordinate 1,891, forward strand.
GGTGCGCAACGACCTCGCCCCGGTCAACAACCGCCTGGAGTGGAATCCCATCGAGTATATCGACCACTACATCGTGCTCCGCGACGGCAAGCAGGTGGCCACCACTACCGAGACCTCCTTCCTCGCCACCATCCCCGGCGAATATCAGGTGATCGGCGTCGACAGCAAGGGCGTGCAGTCGTTCGCCTCGCAGCCCCGCAGCAATGCCGAGCTGATCACCGCCGATTTCCCCTCCGAGAAGTCGGCCATCACCTCCTCCGAGGCGCAGAACGTGCCCCGCACACCCCTCCAGGGCTTCCGCGGGCAGGGATTCGTGGAAACTGACCACACCGCCCGCTCCGTCACCACCTCCGTCACCGTGCCCGAAGGGGGCCTCTACAGCATCTCCCTCCGCTACGCCAACGGCAACGGACCCGTCAACACCGAGAACAAATGCGCCATCCGCACCCTCGCCGTCGACGGCCACCGCATCGGCACCCTCGTCATGCCGCAGCGAGGAGCCGGCAACTGGAACGACTGGGGCATGAGCAACACCCTCCAGGTGCGCCTCACCCCCGGCACCCACACCCTCTCCCTCCAGTTCCTCCCCGAGAACGAGAACATGAACCTCCGTGTCAACCACGCCCTCCTCGACCGCTTCCACCTCCGCCGCCTCCGCCCCTGATCTTACCCGCTTCCCTCGCCTGTTCCGTGATCACGCGAGCTCGCGTGATAACTCAACCCGTCGCTCCCTCCGCCGCATCAGCTGTTTTTAGTCGGAAGAGGTTCAGCTCTTCCATCTCATACGTGGCCGCCCCGTCAAAAAGGCTACAAAAAAAGCCCGCAGAAGCGGGCTTTCGCTTCTGCGGGCTTGCGATATCTTTGGGGCGGGGTCAGGCGGTTCTCACGCGGCGGTAGGTAGCGGTGTATCGGGCCTGGAGATAGGCGGTGATGCCGTAGAGCAGCGTCAGACCCCACATCCACAGGTAGGGGGTGGTTTGCTGCGCCAGGGTGCCGCCGTTATTGTTGATGCGGATGAAGCCGTCGAGGCCCCATGTGGCGGGGATGAGGTCGCCAAGCAGCGTCCACAGCGGCTGCATGGCGTAGCGCGGCCAGGTGATGCCCGACAGAAACAGGAAGGCTACCGAGGTGAATACCACTATCACAAAGGCGCTCTCCTTCTCGTGCACCATAAACCGGCAGCTCAGCCCCAGCATGCAGGTGGCCAGCAACATTGGCAGGATAAACAGGAAGTAGTCGGCCATCTCGCCGATGTGGGGGAATGAGAACATATGCAGCACATAGTGGAGGATATACACCGTCAGAGGCATGTAGATGGCTGTGTAGCAGAGCGTTTTGCCGATGATCTCGGCCGACGGCGAGGCGTCGGCCACCTGCAGCGGGTCTACACCGCCGTGCAGACGGCGCCGCTCGTTGGATGCGCCTCCCAAAAACATTACGCCCAACAGGAGGCTCTGCTGCAGGATCAGCACCACGATGCCGGGGATGATAAACGAGGCGAATCCCTGCTGAGGGTCGCCGAGGAAGTAGGCTTCTGTGCCTACAGCCGACGATTGCGACGCCAGTCCGTTGGCCCCTAAAGTGTTGATGGCCAGGTTGCGCAGGTCGGCATCGGTGGCCATCTGCAGCTCGGTGAGCGACTCGAGGAAGGTGCGGTAGCGCAGCAGCAACGAGGCGTCGCTGTAAAACTCTATCACGCCCTGCTCTCCGCGCATCACTCGCTCCGAGTAGTCGCGCGGGATCTCTATCACCGCGTAGCATTTCTTCTCGGCCCACCAGCGGCGTGCCTCCTCCATGTCCGAGGCGTAGCCGCAGATCTCCATCGCCTGAGTGGCGTCGGCATGCCGCACAAATTCGCGGCTCTCGGCCGTGCGGCAGTTGTCTACCACCGCCACGGGCATATCGCGCGTCACTTCCGGATTGTAGATCAGCGCATACACTATCGGGTAGGCTATCGGGAGCACAAAGAAAAATATCATGGTGCCGGGGGAGTGGAACACCAGGGAAAACTCCCTGCTGAACACGCGAGCCAGCTGCAATATCCATCGTTTCATAACGGCAATCGTAAGATTCTTAAATGGTTAAGGCACATACACCGGCTTCTCCAGGCGCTTGCGCAGCAGCGGCAGCAGCAGCGTGGCCACTATCGGGAACACCAGCAGCGACACATATTGCCAGCGGGTGTAGTAGAGGTCTATGCCGTTGAGCGCCTGATCAATATATATCTCGAAATAGTGGCGCACGGGGTAGATATAGCTGAAGATACCTATCGCGCCGTACATATTCTGCACCGGGAAGGAGAATGCGGCCACGGAGAAGGCCAGGATGCCCAGCAGGCAGCAGATGCTCAGCGACAGACGCAGGTTGGGCAAGATGCAGCAGGCTATCACGGCAAAGCTCTGGCTGGCGATCACAAAGAGTATCATCCCCAGCGTCATGTGCCACATGGGGCAGTGGAGCGGGAAGTGGTGCCACCCGTACATCATGGCGTTCATCAGCAGCCCTATCACGGTGAAGGCGATGGTCTGCGGCAGCAGTTTGCCCACTATGGCCAGGGGCATGTTGCCGTGCGCCATGGCTATCCATTCCTTTGAGCCTCCGGTCTTTATCTCGTGCGTGATGGCAAATGCGGTCATGATAAAGATCATCAGCTCCAGGATGCCGGGTAGAAACGACGAGCTAAGATAGTAGTTGTAGTTGAGCCACGGATTGTTGAGTGCATGGGTCTCCACGGTCATCGGCTGTATGAGGGTAGAGGCGAGATTGTCGGGCGCGCCTTTGCTCACGAGGGTGGTCTGGGCCACGGCTCCCGAGGTGGTCACGCCCATGGTCTTGAACCCCTTGAAGATCATGGTGCCTGGCACATAGAAGGTGAGGTTGGAGTAGAAGGTCAGCACCGGACCGCGCCCTGCCACGGCATCGCGCTCAAAGTCGGCCGGAATCACGAAAAATCCGAACACATCCCCGCGCTGCACCGCCGCCATGGCGTCGTTGAACGACTCGGCCCTGTACTCTATATCCACCAGCTCCATCGCGTCGAGCGAGCGCGTGATGTTGCGCGACATCTCCGAGTGGTCAAGGTCTACGATAGCCGCCGGCACATCTTTGGGCAACCCCTCGCCGAGAAGCGACAGGAAGAATAGCGCCATGAACACCGGCACGGCTATTATACCCACTATCCACATGGGACGCGAGGTGAGCAAGCCTATTTCTCGTTTTATGATTCGCCAGAACATTTATATTGGTCTGTGTATATAGGGGGATGATTCGTTTTTTTGTCTGTTGTCTGTGGATCCGCTGCGGTGCGGAGGGGTGGAGCGTCAGTCTTTGTAGATCACGGTCATGCCGGGGCGCAGGTCGGGCAGCTCCTCGGTCGGACGGGCTTTCACCTCGAAGGTCTTGCTGTCCCAGTCGCCGGTGGTCTTGGTGGCGTGCCAGGTGGCATACGAGCCCATGTCGCGCACGTAGTAGATCTTGGCTTTCACCTCTTTCTTATCCAGAGCGGGGATCATCACTTTTATCTCCTTGCCCATGGTGAAGTCGGGAAGATACTCCTCGCGCACATTGAAGGTCACCCACTTGTCGGCGATCTTGAGCACATTCATGATGGGGGCACCCATGGCCACGAGTTCGCCTTCGTGAGGGAAGATCACATCTATCTGACCGTCGCAGGGGGCTGTAAGATACTGGTCCTCGAGCAGGGCCTCCACTTCGCTCACACCGGCGCCGGCGGCGTTGACCATGGCGGCTGCTGCCTGCTTGTCCTCTTTCTGTGCGCCCTGTTTGGCCATCTCATACTGGCTCTTGGCGGCCGAGGCGGCGGCTACGGCTGCATCGTAGGCGGCTTTGGCTTCGTCGCGCTTCTGCTCGCTCATCACACCCTCTTTGTAGAGGTTCTCCAGACGGGTGTAGGTCTTCTTGGTGATCGACACTCCGGCCTCGGCCTGCTGCCACAGCTGGTATGCGCTCTGTATGATCTGCGAGCGGGTGCCGGCGTCAACCTTGTTGTCGGTGGCGCGGGCTACCTCCTCCATGCTACGGGCCTGCTGCAGCCGTGCCTCCACCAGCGAGGAGTGGATATGCACCAGTGTGTCGCCGGCGTGCACCATGTCTCCCTCCTGCACGTAGAAGTCTACGACGCGGCCGGGGAGCTTGCCCGATACCCTCACTGACGTGGCCTCGGCCTGCCCTTCGAGCAATTTGGCGGGCTTGTTGAGGCACAGGAAACCAACTATGGCGAGGGCTGCCACAGCTATGATGATAATCCCGAGAGCCGATATGAGTGTGCGGTTCTCTTTTTTCTGTTCCGGGGAGAGATGATTCATTTCTGCCATCACTTATGATTTGTGAGTTTGTTACACTTCCTTGTTTTCTGTCTGTATTTCAGCCGTGTAGATTCATTCCAGCGTGCCGAGCACCTTGCTGAGGTATACGTCGCACAGCTGCACGTCGATCAGCGCGTCGATGTTCTCCGAGTGGGCTTTGAGCCAGGCGGTCTGGGCGGCCATCACGTCGTCGGTGGTGATCACACCCTCCTTGAAGCCGAGGGTGGCGGTGCGCAGGTTGTCCTGGGCCTTGGCCAGGTTGGCCTCGGTGGCGGTGTAGGTCTTAATCGCTTCCTGAGCCTTATACGAGGCCTGGCTGACCTGCAGCTCTATCATTTCGCGGGCATTCTCCACCTGCAGTTTCATGATGGTCTCCTCCGAGCGGGCTGCGCGATATTTGTTGTAGTTGCCGCCCCAGTGCCAGATGGGGATTTTCACCATCACGCCCACAGAGAAGGCGCCGCTGAAGCGGGTCTTGAAGCCGTCGAACATGTTGGGGTTGCTGAACGAGTAGGCTCCGATCAGCGCCACATTGGGGAGCATGGCGCTCAGCGCCACACGCTTCTCCATCCTCGAGGCGTCGGCGGCAAGCTCCAGGGCGTAGAGGTCGGGACGGTTGGCATACACCTGCTCCATGTCGTAGCTGCGGGCTATCTCGGCCTGAGGATTGATGCTCTTGGTGCCTTCGTCGGCTACCTGCATCTCCGAGTTGACGGGCAGACCGCAGAGCTGGGCCAGCGCCATGCGGCTCAGGCTCAGTCCGTTCTCCACCTTCAGGAGGTCTACATTGGCTTCGTTGAGCTTCACATCTACGCTCAGCTGGTCGCTCTTGGTGGCCACACCCTGCTCCACCATCTTCTTCACGTTGCGGTCGAGCGTATCGAGCAGATTCACAAAACTTTTGGCCAGTTCATGCTTGGCCTTGAGCGACACCACTGTCCAGTAGGCGGCATCCACGGCGTAGATCACATTCTGGCGCTCGCTGCGCTCCAGCTGCGACTGTGCCTGCTCGTTGATGGCGGCCAACTTGTTGAGCGCCACTATCTTCCCGCCCATATAGATGGGCTGGGTGAGGGTCACGGCTCCGAAAAATACATTGTGGATGTCAAATTCCATCGACTCCTTCGGTATCAGCGCCGTCTGCGCCGGGATCGGCGTGCCGTCGGGCAGCGTCAGAGGCACCATCACAGGCTTCCCGTCGGCTTCGATGATCGGTTTGCCGTCCTGGCCCATTGCCGGAAATGTGGCCTGAGTGTACTTGTAGCCCTTTGTCAGCGGGTCGAAAGTGCCCACCGGCAGGTGCTGGTCGCTGTCAAACACCGAGAGCTTCTTCTGGTTGTAGGTGTAGCCGCCCGCAAAGTCGATCCCCGGCAGATATGCCGCGAACGCCTCCTTGCGGGTATAACCGGCCTGACGCACCTTTTCCGCCTTGATCATCAGCTCCTTATTGTTGGCCAATGCCAATGCACGGCACGAATCAAGCGAATACACCTGCCCCGGCGCAGATGCCTGAGTATTGCTCTGCGCTGACACATCGGCCGACGCGCCCGCAAATACCGCCAAGATGGCTGCTATTGATGTGAATACATTAATCCTCATATATTTAGCTTTATGCTATATAGTTGCAAACGTTTCTTCCCTTCCCTTCGGGCCTTTCCGGTCGCTTCCCTTCCGGTCGCTTTCTTCCCCGCCTTCATTCCTTTGCAAATATGCCTTTTCCACATTCCACACCTTTGCAATAATTATAACCCCTCTTGGCGCAAGATTGTTCGCCTGCACCCCTTCTCGCCGGCATCTTTCTCCCGGCCGTGTCAAAGTCTCCTTCCCGGTCGGGGCAAAGTTATTAAAAGCGCTTTAAAGCATAAAGCGCTTTTTGCTCCAATCTTCATTGATTTTGGAAAATATTGGCCTAAATTTCCCCCTCCCTCCATCTCCTCCCTTTTCTCCTTTGCTTTCCTCTTCAGCTTTCCTCCATTTCCTTTCCCATTTCCTCCTTTTTTTCTCTCAAATATGGCTAAAAACCCCTCCTTCCTTCTCCTTCCAGGTGGGCCCGTTCCTCGTTTCACATTTCTTTTTTAAGTTATCAGAGCTTCAGCTCTGATGATATCCGGATGGCACAAAAAAAATTACTCGTCATCCCGACGAATAATCTTCTTACCTTAAATCTAATACCATGAAAAACTGATGCAAAGGTATAGCTTTTATGTTTTACAACATACTTTTCGGCCAGAAAAATACATTTCTATAACACTATTTAACACTTATCCTCCAATTTGTCGCCGTCGCGGCGACATTTCTTCCCCCCTCCTTCGCTTTTTTTCATCTCCACCCACCTATTTCCCTCCCCCCTACTTCCCCCGACGTTGCAAAAATAAAGATGGCCATGTGTCAAAAGGACACACGGCCATCAGTTTATGTTTCAGGGTGTTAGCTTACTTCACGGCTACCTTCGCGGTGGCTGTCTTGCCCGAGAGAGTGGCAGCGCGCGCTACGTAGATGCCGGCCTCCAGGTCGGCTACCGAAAGCACGGGCACATTGGCTGCAGAGGCGGCTAAGGTGCCGTCGGCGCTGTACACTTCGATGAGCACTACGGCATCGGTGCTGTCCACGGCGCGTGCGGTGAGCGTGGTGCCTACGAGGCTGAGCATCAGCGTGTCATCGCCGGTGGTCACTGCACCCACTCCGGACTCCTTGTCGGCGGTGGCGTAGATGTCGATGTAGCTCTTGGGCGCGCTGCCGCTGGTCATCTCCACAAAGCCGGTGTGCAGACCCTCCTCGGTGGTGTTGAAGGTCACGGAGAAGTCGCCGCCCGTGGCGGGGAGCTCTTCGTGCGACAGGGTGAAGTTGGCCGCATGCGAGCCTACCATCTTCAGTTTGATCGGATCGGTGAGGTTCAGACCGGTGCACGAGTAGTTGAAGGTCACGGGGGTGTTGGGAGCTACGGTAAACTCGTGGAGCGTCTGCGACGGGCGGATGAAGGGCACGTCGCTGCGGCCCCAGCTGAAGTTGTCGACCATGAACACTGCCGAATTTTCGCGGCCGCGGTTGGATGTCAGGTCGAAGCCCACGAAGAATACATCGTCGAGCTCCAGCCCCTCGAGGTCAACCACAAACTGGCGCCACTCGTCGTTGTCGTCGGCGGTCAGCGGGCTGGCCAGCAGCGGCTGACCGAGGATCTGCTCGCCGTCGGGCACCATATACAGCACATTGAAGCTGTCGGTCATCCCCTCGGCCAGGTACTGACCCTTGAGGTCGAAGGTGAGGAAGCGGCTTTCGGTGTTGGCGTAGTCGAGCGCCGGGCTCACGAGGGTCATCTCGCACGGGTTGCTCACTCCGGTGCCGCCGTAGAAGTCGTATGCGGTGGCTTTGGCGGCCTTGTTGCCGTCGGCCTCGGTGTAGCTCCACCATGCACGGGTCCCCTCGAAGGCGAAGTTTTTCCACTGCTCCACATGTATCGGCTTGTTTTTGGCGTCGTCAGTCTCGAAGTCCTGGGTGTAGAAGGTGAGAGGCGCTGTGGTATCGAGCGTGAAGTCGGTATCACCCTCGGTCTCCCCGGGCTCTACGCTCCCTGCGGTGGCCGTGCCGGTCACTTTGAAAGTGACGGTGTTGCCGTAGGGCGCTGTCAGTTCGATGGTGTCGGTGAAGGTGCCGGCCTGGTTCGGGGCGAAGGTTATCTTCAGCTGTGTCACACCCTCCTTCAGCAGCGAGGTGCTGTTGATGCGGAAGGCGCCGGTGGCGTTCACTATCTTGGCGGTGCCGTAGTCGGGACAGAAGGCGGTGGTCACGGCCACGGTCTGCTCCTGAGTCTTCCCTACAGCGGCCTCAAAGGGAGTCAGCTCAGAGGTGTCGGCGCTCACGTTGGGCAGGTTGTTGGGGTCGATGGCTACCACGGTGAAGTTTGTGCCGGTCGACAGCTCGGTGGGCACGGCGTCGAAGTTGATGCGCCCGGTGTGCTTGCCGATGGCGGTGGGGGTGTAGGTCACGGTGACCTCGGTGGTCGAGGTGCCGGCGGGGATGGAGGTCACATCGGTGCTGAACATCGCGCGGTCCTTGCCGGTGATGTACACCTCAGTGGCGTTGGTCATGTCGGTGGCGCTCACTGTGAAGCGGGCCAGCGGCGAGCTTTCGCCCACATGTCCCAGCATATCGGGCAGCAGCTGCTCGGCGGTGACGCTGAGTTTAGGCTCCTCCACGGGCGCTGTGGCGCCTTCCACGTCGGCTGCCGAGCGGGGCGACAGCGAGATGATCGACAGCGAGCGCACGATACCGGTCACGGTGGCTTTCTGAGGCACGGTAGCGCCGATCAGGTCGGTCCCGGCGAAGGGCAGGATGGTCACGCTCTTATCTCCTGCGGTGCCGCGGCGGGCGGCGGAGGTGAAGGTCTCCCCCTCGGCCACGTCGCCGAAGCTAACTTCGTCGGTGAGTGTCACCAGTCGGTGGATATAGCTCTCGGGATCCTGCTGCAGGGCGGCAGCGCTCACTTCGAGCGGCGATTTGGTGCCGGTCCCTTTCTTGGTCACGTCGCTCATCGCCATCAGGTAGGGCACGCCCTGCTCTTTGGTGATCATGCACAGCACGCCGGTGAACTTATCGCCCACGGCCAGCGGCAGCGTGGCCATGTCCACATAGCTGAAATCCACACACAGAGCGCCAGACATGTCGCCGGCATATACGCGCTTGTGGGCGGCGTCGACATAGGTCACGGTGGCGATGCCGGCGTAGCGGTACAGCTCGCCGTTGTTGGCCGTCTGGTTGATGATAAACGATGAATTGGGGATGGTGATCACTCCCTGGGCAGTGCCCTGCAGGGTGACGATCACATCCTCCGCACCCTCAGCGCTGAGGGTCAGCGTCCCCTTGGCCTCGCCGGCCGAGGTGGCTTTGTAGGTGACGGAGAGAGTGGCTCCCGCCTCGGCCTCGGTAGCGCTGATGGTGGCGGGGGTGACGCTAAACTGGCTCGACGACACTGTGGCTGTGATGTCGCCGGTGAGCCCTGTGCCGCTCACGGTCAGGGTCTTCTCCACGGGATTGCCTTGGATGGTGGCGCCGAAATCCAGGCCGCTCACACTGGCGGTGATGGTGGCATCGCCGGGCTCGTCGGGGCCGGGACCCGGCTCCTCACCGCCCCCGTTGCCGAAGAGTTCGCCCCACGTAGTGGCTACCTTCACATGCCCCACATTCAGCACGGGAGCTGCTTTCATGCTTGTGCCTCCCTGGCGCAGCACTATGGCGCGCATGCCGAGGGTGGCGCTGATGTCGGCGGTGTTGCTCTGGGTCATCAGCGGAGTGCCCTCGGCCGAGAGGTCGGAAGGATCAACCCACACCGAGAACACGTCGTTTGTCGACCCTTCGACAAACGTGTATTTCATCACCACCAAGTGGGTGGTATTCAGCGCTAAGTCTGCCGAGGTGTTGGTGGGATTGGTGCCGTTTTTCGACATGCCCAGCTTGAAGGTGCCGGCTGCATCGCCCTCCGAGATAAACAGGCGCCCGATTTCCGACCCCGTGCGGGTGTCGGCGGGGAAGGATTTAGTGCCAGCTGCAAACGACATGAAATACACATTGTTGCCGGCCTCCTGCACGTTAATCAGCGCTGCCAGGTAGACATCGCCCGAGGTGATGGTCTCGGCGCCGCCCACACCCGGCAGCACATGGTAGAGTGACTGGTCGGTGGCGTCGCTCAGTCCGGCCAGTTTGGCCGATTTCCCCTCCGCTGCGGCATACCCGCTGTAACTCAGCGCCTTATCCTCCACCGATAGCGGCGCATCCTTCTTTGTGCCATACTGCAGCCATCCACCCTGGCCGTAAAGGCCGCCGGCGGGATAGTCAAATTTTTCTTCCAGCAACACTTCTCCTTGCGCCGGCGTCCATAATGCCGCCGCCACTGCTGCCAATAACACTCGTGTAAATCGTTTTCTCATGTGTCTTTGGATCTTATTTTTAGTGATAATTCGGTTTCAATTTCCCCATTCCTTTCCTCCCGTATGCCCTCCTTTTTTGTGAAAAGTCACCAAAGATACGAAAAAAGAATGTCAAAATGCAAATGTTTTTGCTATTTTGACATTCTTTCTGCTATTCTTTTGTCTTTTTCCCTTTTCTCATTGCTATGAAAGCGTCGCAAATCCCATCCTCCGTGCAAAAAAAGAGGATGAATGGGTGTCATGCATTCTCTGTATTTCACATTGTGGCAGAACTGTTTTTTAGTAATCAAAGCTTCTGCTTTGATTAGTCGGCGATTGCCCCGCCTCCGATCAGAGCAGCAGGTCGCGGTAGATGTCGAGGGCGGCCTTCACTTCGTCGTCGGTGGCCTCCACGTCGGTCACGGGCTGGCCGATATCCTTCAGCAGCGTGAAGGCGCGACGGCCGGGGGTGGTGTTCTTCTTGTCGTGCGACATGAACTCGAGCAGGCGGTCGTAGTCGTTGCAGGTGATGTCGTAGGCGGCGTAGTGGTGGCGCACATAGTCGGCATACTGGTGCAGGCGGTCGGAGGGGAAATCTTCCTTCATGTGCGACAGCACCAGGGCGGCCACCATGCCGAAGGCTACGGCGTAGCCGTGGCTCAGCGGCGCATGCCGCTCCAGCGCCAGCTCCTCGAAGGCGTGCCCGAATGTGTGCCCGAGGTTGAGCGCCTTGCGCCGGCCGCACTCCTTGGGATCTTCGGCCACAAAGCTGCATTTCACCTCCACGCTCTCGCGCAGCAGATTGAGCAGCGTGTCAGGCTCGTAGGCGGTGACATCGTAGCGCAGCAGCCGGGCGGTCATCTCGGTGGAGGTGAGCAAGGCGTGCTTGAGCATCTCGGCGTAGCCCGAGAGCAGCTCCGATGTGGTGAGCGTGCGGAAAAATGTGGTGGAGATTATCACCAGCTCGGCATCGGCAAAGAGGCCCACTTCGTTTTTGAGCGAATTGAAGTTGATGCCGGTCTTGCCCCCCACCGAGGCGTCTACAGCGCCCAAAAGGGAGGTGGGGATATTGACAAACGGTATGCCGCGCTTGAAGGTGGCGGCGGCAAAGGCGCCCATGTCGGTGATGACGCCTCCGCCGAGGTTGATCAGCAGCGACCGCCGCGTGGCGCCGTCGTCGCTGAGCTGCTTCCATATACCCGCGAGGGTGTCGAGATTTTTATGCTCGTCGCCGGCGCCGCCGGTCTCTATGATCTTTGCGTTGCGCACCACGGCGCTCTCGCTCTGCATCCTGGGCAGCACATATGAGGCCGTATTGGCATCTACAAGCACATGCACCGATGCCGGCTCCAGTTTCTCCACAAGCTCGTCGAGTGTCTGGGCCACATGATTGGTAAAGAGCAGGCGTGCTTCGGGCGCCTGATTTTCGCTATTTTGCTCCATAATATCCTGAAATCTAAACCATTAATCCTCTTTTCGGCTTCCCATGAGCAGTTCGTCGAGATTGTCGGCCAGCGCCTCCATCGACGGAAGCACCAGATCGGCGCCGGCGCGCCACAGCTCATCTTCGGGTATCGGCCCGGTGGTCACGGCCACGGTAAAGGCTCCGGCACGTGCTCCCGCCTCCACCCCGAGGGGCGCGTTTTCGATTACTATCGACTCCCACGGCTCCACGCGGGCCATCTCCAAGGCTTTGAGGTAGGGCTCGGGGTGCGGCTTGCCGTGGGTGACATTGAGAGCCGTCACGCGCAGATCGTGCGGAAATCCGCCGGGGAAGTCGCCGTCAAGACGCTCCAGATTGGAGGGCTGCGCCGAGCCGGTCACCAGCACTCGTGTGATGCCGTGCTCCATCAGCATGCGGATCACCCGCTGCGCTCCGGCCACGGTCTCCGCGCGGGGAAGTTCACTGAAATAACGGGTCTTGCGGGCATAAAGTTCAGTGGCCTCCTCCTTTGTGGAGTGCCGGCCGAACTCGCGCATGAACAGCTTGTCGATCGTGGCCGGGCCGGTCATCCCTTCATAGAGGTAAAACTCGTCGCGACGGCACTTCACGCCGAGTTCGGTCATCATCCGATGCCACGCCAGGGTGTGGCGGCTCATGGTGTCGAGCAGCGTGCCGTCCATATCTATCAGGGCGGCACGCGGCGAGAACTCGGCGGCGCCTGTGCGCCGCAGGTAGCGGTCTATAGCTTCGGATATCATGGGGATAATGGGGATTCAGATAAGCGGGGATTCAGTTAAGCGTGGATTCAACTGTGGTATTTTCCGGAGCGTATCCGGTAGAGGGTCTCTTTGGTCACACCCAAAAACGATGCGATCTGAGTCACCGTGGCGCACTCGGGCAGCTGCGGATAGCGCTCTATGGCCCAGCGGTAGCGCTCCTCGGCGCTCCCGGTCTGCATCACGTCGAGGCGCTCCTCCAGCGCCATGGCGTGCTGTGCCATGGCCGACATCACAAACAGCAGCGCGGCTTCGTCGATCTGCACCCCGGCTTGTTTCAGCATATCTTTCATCCGCAGGTGGGGGATGAACATCACCGTGGTCGGCTCCAGAAATTGGATGGCCACCGTGTCGGGGTGGTGGCGGATGATGAAGCGCGACAGCATGATAAACTCGTCGGTGAACGAAAAACTGTACGTGTGCTCCTTGCCGCGGTTGGTGTAAAACAGTCGGGCCGACCCTTTTACTATGTAATAAGCATAGGTAGAGAGGTTTATGGCTCCGCGGATGGTGTCGCCGCGCTTGTAGGTGTGCTCGCGCATCATCTCCGTGATGGCGCTCTCCACCTCCGGCTCCACTTTGACAAACTGGCGTAAATAGTCAATCGGTTTCATCGGTCGGGTATGTCGTTATCGGTCGAGCAGCAGCGTGTCGGGCGTTATGGTCACATCGTAGGGGATGGCCGCTGTGCGGGGCCGCGGCGAGCCGGTGTAGTAGAAGGTCTGCTGACGGTCCCACGAGGGGATGTCGATGCGCCTGGTCTCCCCGGCGGGGATGTCGGTGCGGTGCTCCACGCGCCGCCGGTGGAGCTGTCGCCCCTTGGTGTCGGTGTAGGTGATGGTGAAAATCAGCGCCGAGATGCTGCGGCTTCGGCAGAGGTTGCTCACAAACATGGTCTCACGCGTGGAGCGCAGGGTCTTCTCGTAGCCATAGAAGCGTACCGAGTCGGCCGTGGCCGAGATACTGTCAAATGGCTCTGCCACAGCCTCCTGCGTCAGAGTCTTGTCAGTCTTGAGCCGGGTGTTGATGCTGTTGCGGCGCCGTGCCGAGGCAATGTCGGCTCCGGCGGTGGCAAGGATGAGAATTGCTATGATGGCGGTGAGATATTTCATTGACGTATAGCGATGTATGAGGCTTGCGGATAAGCGGGAGGAGGCTCAGAGGCGCCTGATGCGTTGCGGCATCCCTTCGTAGCGGGGCCACTCGCGGATGAGTCCGTCGAGATCTTCGGGGCGGTCGTTGGTCCGTGTCACTCTTATACGGCTCACATACGGTATCCGCAGCGTGAACGACAGCCGCAGCCCGCTGTGTACCTCCCGAAGGGTCATGTGTCCCCCGTCGGCAAGATTCAGGGTGAACCGCCGGGGGCGGCAGAGCCTCCCTCCCCGGCGCCGGGTGTAGATCTCGGCATCGTAGCGGC
>CAJLLX010000042.1 GCA_905207535.1 uncultured Muribaculaceae bacterium
ATCGTACCGCCCGCCGCCGCAGACGGTCCCCTGTGCGCCGATGCCGGTCGCGACAAATTCAAACACCGTGCGTCGCGCGGGACGCCCCTCCCTGTCCTGGAACCAGGCCGGCGCGTAAAGCACGCCGTTTTCATCCAGCCAGTCCTTGGAAATTTTCTCCTCCATCCAACGGCCCATCACGGACTTTCCTGCGTCGCCGTTCACAATGCAGGCATCGAAATAGGAGTGGAGAATAGACAGGGTGGAAAACCGGTGCTCCGAAAGCTGGCGCAATGCGTCGGCGGCGTGCACCGTCACGGTCTCACCCTCCTCGAGCCCCTCGGGAAGGGGTTCGGCAATAGCTCCGGAGAATACCCACGGGTGAAAACGGTCGAGCGATTCTTCTTTGCCGCGTTTTAGTCGTATGGTTTTGAGTGCCATTGCGTTATGCTATTTTATGAAGAAGCGGTATATGTCGTTGGAGTTGGCGTAGATCAGCAGGGCGAGCAGAAACAGCATGCCGGCGGTCTGGGCGTACTCCAGGAATTTTTCGGATGGTTTGCGGCGGGTGACCACTTCCCAGATGAGAAACATTACATGGCCGCCGTCGAGCGCGGGGATGGGGATGATGTTCATGAATCCGAGGATGATGCTCAGGAAGGCGGTCATCTCCCAGAAGGTGCGCCAGTCCCAGGTGGCGGGGAAAAGCGAACCGATGGCGCCGAAGCCGCCGATCTGCTGCGCTCCCTCCTTGCTGAAGAGGTGCTTGAGCGACCCCACATAGCTGACGAGCATGCCGGTGCCGGTGCGGATACCTACAGGCACGGCTTCAATCACATTGTAGGAGGTGGTCTCCCACTCGAACACCTGGTCGGGAGCCATGAGGCCGAATCCCAGTTTGCCACCCTCAGTGGGGGTGGCGTTGAGGGTGAACTGCTTGCCGTCGCGGAGCACGGTCACGGTGGTGGGCTTGCCTGCATACGCCAGGAGGGCCGGCACCATCTCGGTGTAGGAGGGGGTGAGGCTGTCGCCTACGGCCACTATGCGGTCGCCCTCTTTGATGCCCGCCTCATAGGCCGGCTCGCCGTGCATCACCTGCTTGACGAACACCGGCAGACGGATGGCCATGGGCGCGCGGTCCTGCGGCAGGCGCATCACGGCGTCGGAGGGGAGATGGATGGTGACGGTGTCGGTGTGGTTGCGGAGCACCTTCACTTCCGAAGCCTCGAGCATGTCGAGCAGAGCGGTGCGCTTGCGCGAATCTATCAGCTCGCCGTCGGCGGTGAGGAGGATGTCGCCGTTGCGAAATCCGAGCGCCTGAGCCTCGGGCACAAAGTCCATACCCTCGTAGGCGTTCTGCAGCGGGATGGTCTTCTCTCCCCAGTAGAGTGCGATGCCGGTGTAGATGATGAAGGCGAGGAGGAAGTTGTTGAGCACACCGCCCACCATCACCATGAGGCGCTGCCAGGCCGGCTTGCTGCGAAATTCCCAGGGCTGCGGAGGCTGAGCCATCTGCTCCTTGTCCATCGACTCGTCGATCATGCCGGCGATCTTCACGTATCCGCCCAGCGGGAGCCAGCCGATGCCGTAGGTGGTCTCGGAGTTTTTCGGCTTCCATTTGGCCAGTGAGAACCATGGATTGAAGAAGAGATAGAATTTTTCTACGCGGATCTTGAAGATGCGCGCCCAGATGAAGTGGCCAAACTCGTGTATGATGACAAGAAGTGACAGAGCCACGACGAGCTGCGCTGCTTTTATGAGAAATGTTTCCAAAATATCGGTGTCTGTAGTGGTGAATATTGCGTGATGTATGGTCAATCAGTAGCTTCCGGCGCGTCAGCCCGGCAGAAGCGACTCGGCATAGCGCCGGGCGGCGGCGTTGGTCTCCACATAGTCGGCCAGCGTGGGATGCTCCACGAAGGGGATGCGCTCGAGAGTGTCGGTGATGAGCGTGTAGATGCGTGTGAATGGGATGCGGCCATGCAGGAAGGCTGCCACAGCCACCTCGTTGGCGGCGTTGATCACACAGGCGGTGTTGCCGCCGCGCCGCAGGGCGAAATGGCCGAAATCTATGGCAGGGAAGCGCTTGCGGTCAGGCTCCTCGAAGGTGAGTGAGGCCATCCGTTGGATGGTCAGCGGAGAGTCGGAGGTGGGGAGACGGTGGGTCTCGCCGAGGGCGTAGCGGATGGGCAGACGCATGTCGGGCACCCCCAGCTGCGCCTTGACGGCACCGTCGATAAATTCCACCATCGAGTGGACTATGCTCTGCGGATGCACCACGGCCGAGATGCGGTCGGGCTCCATGCCGAAAAGCCATCGCGCCTCGATTATCTCGAAGGCTTTGTTGACCATAGTGGCCGAGTCGATGGTGATTTTGGCTCCCATGGCCCAGTTGGGGTGGTGGAGGGCATCCTTGACCGTCACATGCTCGAGCTGCTCTGCCGACATGCCGCGGAAGGGACCACCCGAGGCTGTGATGATGAGACGGCGCACCGACTCGGGGTCCTCGCCCTGAAGGCACTGGTAGATGGCCGAGTGCTCTGAGTCGACCGGATAGAGCCGCGAGGGGGAGGCGCCGAGGGCTGCCGTGACTATGTCGCCGGCCACCACCAGGGTCTCCTTGTTGGCCAGGGCTATATCCTTGCCGGCGCCTATGGCGCGCAGGGTGGGTGCGAGGCCGCTGTAGCCCACGGTGGCAGTGACCACGGTGTCGAAGCAGTCGGCGGCCATGGCGTCGTTGATGGCACCCTGACCGGCCGCAGTGGCGATACCGAGCTGCTCGAGGGCGTCTTTGAGTTTCCAGTATTTCGTAGTGTCGGCGATCACAGCCATCTCAGGGCGCCATATCTGGGCCTGAAGGATGAGGGTGTCGACCTTCGATCCGGCCACCAGCACGGTGGGGCGGAAGCGGTCGGGGTATTCTTCGATGACCTGGAGGGTCTGAGTGCCGATGGAGCCGGTGCTGCCGAGCACGGCTATTCGCTTGTATGGGGTATTGTTATCTTTCGCCATTGTCCGTATTTTCGGAATGGCAAAGTTACGCAATTTAGCCCAAATAAAAAAAGGTGATACGCGCGTATCACCTTTTTTAGCAATTGCCGGGGCCTTGCCGGCCCTTACGGGACCCTTGCGGGATCCTCCGTGGCGCTCAGCGCCGCGCAGGAAGCGGGATTTTCAGTATTTGTGGTCGTCGGTCTCCACCTCTTTGGCCGTGATGGCTGGATTGGTCATCTTGTGCCATACGTAGGCTATGTAGCCGATGACTATGGGGAGCAGAAGCGTTACCCAGGCCATGGTGGTGAGGGTAAACTCGCTCGAGGAGGCGTTGGTGATGAAGAGCGAGCTCTCGGGATGGGTGGTGGAGGGGAGGAAGGCGGTGTTGTTGTAGCCACTGATGCAGAAGAGGCAGGTGACTACGAGCACCACACCGATGCCGGCCCACCAGAAGCCGCCGCGGAAGGTCTCGGAGAGCGATGCGCGGATGATGGCGTAGAGCACCATGAGCACGCCGATGAGGAAGATGGCGCCTATCCACCAGAGGTCGATGAGATTAAAGAAATATTTGTGGGGTACTTCGGCCACAAATCCGTCCTCGGTCATCGTGTAGCCGGGGGCCATGAAGAGCGCGAAGAGGAAGGAGAGGAAGAGCAGCACGAAGATGGTGCCGTTGATGAGCACGGAGGTGCGGCTGCGGCGCATGAAGTCGGTCTCCTCCTGAGCTTTGACATAGTCGCGGATGAAGAGCGAGCCGAGGGTGCGGGCCAGGAAATAGACGGTGAATCCGAGCAGCAGAGTGGGGATGGAGAAGATCAGGTTGAAGCCGTGAGAGCTGTTCCACACCGATATAACGGGAGCCGAGGGGTCGAGGATGCTCGAACGCACCACCTGGAAGTCGGCGCCGAAAAACTGCATCCCCACAGCCACGCCGAGGAGCACACATCCGAAGAATCCGTTGATCCACAGGAAGATGTCGTAGGTGGCGGTGCCGAAGATATTGCCGGGCTTGGAGCGGAACTCATAGCTGACGGCCTGCAGGATGAAGCTCAGCAGGATGAGCATCCACAGCCAGTAGGCGCCGCCGAAGCTGGTGGAATAATAGAGAGGGAACGAGGCGAAGAAGGCGCCGCCGAAGGTGACCAGAGTGGTGAAGGTCAATTCCCACTTGCGTCCGAGTGCATTGACGATGAGCGATTTGCGCTGAGGGTCGCGCTGGCCCCAGATCATGGTCTGTCCGCCCTGTACGAAGAGGAGGAACACCAGGATGCCGCCCAGCAGCGAGATGATGAACCACCAATATATCTGTAATGCTTCCATATTGTTGTCGAAGTGTTAGAAATTAGGTGAAAATCAGTGTTTTGAGCCCTCCTCGGGGCCGTTGATGATGTCGCGGTGCGAAGCCTTGGCAATCTCGCGGCACATGATGCTGATATCGGCCACGATCAGTGCGGCGAAGACGGCCACGAACATCCAGAAGGTGAGCTGCACCGAGCCCGACGAGATGGCCGAGATGGCGGCGCGGCAGGGGAGCAGCCCCTCGATGGTCCAGGGCTGACGGCCCACTTCGGCGGTGACCCATCCGGCCTCGCTCACGAGCCACACGATGGGGATGCTGATGATGCCGAAGAAGATTACCCACTTGTTTTCAAGCACATGAGGCTTGCGGTAGCTGAGGATGAGCATGGCGATGAAGAGGAGCAGCAGATAGCCGCCGCCCATTACCATCACACGGAATGCGTAGAAGGTGAGCGCCACCGGCGGTATGGCGTCGGAGGGGCTGTCGAGGTAACCGTAGCCGAAGTAGGGAAAATCGGCCATGAAAGCCTCGCGGCTGGCGGCCATAGCTTCGGTATCGCCCTCGGCGCGGGCTTTGTCGTAGATGCGCAGGGCTTCCTGGGCGGCGCGTCCGCGGGCTATGCGGTCGGCATAGCTTACGGTGTTGATAGTGTCGCCGTTGGCGTCGAGACTCACGCCGTCGATGATGTCGGCGATGCCGGGCACGAAGCTGTGCATGTCGTGGTTGGCGAGAATCGAAAGCCCGTAGGGGATGGATATTTCGCCAAGGATGGCGGGCTCGTCATTGTCGACGGTTTTGGCGGGGTTGACAATGCCGAAAGCCACGAGGCTCTGCCCCTGATTGCCGTGGTACAGACCCTCCATGGCGGCGAGCTTCATCGGCTGCTTCTCGGCTACCTGCACGGCCGAGCCGTCGCCGGTGTAGATGGTGAGCAGGATGCCGGCCAGGCCCACCCACGAAGCGATCTTCATTGAGTCTTTGGCCATCTCCACATTGCTCTTGCGGAGGAGGAACCAGCAGCTGACGCCCACTACGAATACACCTCCGAGCACCCAGCCCGAGAGCACGGTGTGGAAGAACTTTTTGACAGCCACCGGCGAGAGCGCCACGTCGGCGAAGGAGGTCATCACATTGCGCATCTGGTCGGGGTCGAAGGTCATACCCACGGGATATTGCATCCAGGCGTTGGCCACGAGGATCCAGTAGGCCGATAGGCAGATGCCGATGGCGGTGAGCCATGTGGCGGCGAGGTGGAATCCCTTGCTGACACGCTTCCAGCCGAAGAACATCACCGCGATGAAGGTGCTCTCGAGGAAGAAGGCCGCAATACCTTCGATGGCGAGGGGCGCTCCGAAGATGTCGCCGACAAACCACGAGTAGTTGCTCCAGTTGGTGCCGAACTCAAATTCGAGGATGATGCCGGTGGCCACGCCGCAGGCGAAGTTGATGCCGAAAAGGAGCATCCAGAACTTGGCAATGCGTTTCCAGCGCTCATTGCCGGTCTTGTAATAGATACTTTCCATAATGCCGACAATCAGCGATAGACCAATGCTGAGCGGCACGAAAATCCAGTGGATGATGGCTGTGAGTGCGAATTGTGCTCTCGACCAGTCGACGGTGCTTAAAAGTTCGTCCATGTGTTAGATGTATGGTGATAAAAAATGTTATTCTTTGTTGCCAGGAGAGAGGATCGCAAGGGTATAATTGTGGTTATCTGCCGGTGAGGGCGGTGCGCACGGCCTGTGCCCGCGCTTCGTCGTCGGGATAGTTCTCCTCAAGTATGTCGGGGAAGAAAAACAGCTTGAACACCAGGAAGATGATGGCAAGTTTGATGATGATGATCATCCATAGCCGGCGTCCCACGGTCATCGACCGGAAACCATCGGCGTACATGCTCCATGCTTTATGGAAAAATCCCTCTTTTTTCATCGGTTTAGACTGGCGCGGGGCCGGGGTGTGGAAAAATTTTGTTGCAAAGTTGGGCGTTTCTGTTTAACTTTGTCCTGCTTTTCCGACACCGCAGCCCGGTGTATCGGAATGCAAAATTAAAAAAACTTTTTTTAATACAAATTTATTGCGGCAAAAGTTGAAAAAATATTCCGTCGGCATGCATCCGCGCTCGGCGCGGGGGAGGAGCATGATGATAGCGAATAGCATGATTTTCAGGCCGCAGCAAATCTAAAACAGTATAAAGGTAAAATGGCAAACTGGTTTGAATGTAAGATCCGTTACGACAAGACCCAGGAGAACGGGTCGATAAAGAAAGTGACCGAGCCCTATCTGGTAGACGCTCTGAGCTTCACCGAGGCCGAGGCCCGCATCATCGAGGAGATGACCCCCTTCATCAGCGGTGAGGTGGATGTCAACGCCGTAAAGCGCACCAAAATCTCGGAAATCTTCTGGGACGACTCCGCCGACAAGTGGTATCTGGTGAAGGTGGCTTTCATCACCATCGACGAGAAGACCGCACAGGAGAAGAAGTCGACTTCGCTTATCCTTGTCGCCGGCAACGACTTCAAGGGGGCCTATAACAACTTTATGGAGGGTATGAAGGGCACCATGGCCGACTTTGAGATCACCTCTATCACCGAAACCCCGCTGATGGACGTGTATAAGGTGAAGCTGTCGGGCGACAACACCCCCAAGGCCGAAGAGAAGGCATGACCCGAATCATGACCGAAACCAAAAGATGAAGTCATGACCGAAATAGAGCAAAATCTGGCACGCATCCGCTCCACGCTCCTTGAGGGCGTGGAGCTGGTGGCCGTGTCGAAATTTCACCCCGCAGAGGCTATCCGCGAAGCCTACGACGCCGGGCAGCGCCTCTTTGGCGAAAGTCGCGTGCAGGAGCTGCAGACCAAGGTGCCTGTGCTCCCCGTCGACATCTCGTGGCACTTCATCGGCCACCTGCAGACCAACAAGGTGCGCCCTCTGCTGCGGCTCCGCCCGGCTATGATAGAGAGCGTCGACTCGCAGCGCCTGCTCGACGCCATCGACGCCGAGGCCGAGCGCCAGGGTATCGTGCAGCGCGTGCTGATGCAGGTGCATGTGGCCCGCGAGGAGACCAAGACCGGTTTTCTCCCCGAGGAGCTCCTGGATTACTTCCGCTCTCGCCGCTTTGAGCATCTCAAAGCCACACACATCTGCGGAGTGATGGGGATGGCCTCCAACACCGACGATATGGAGCGCGTCCGTGCTGATTTTCAGGCTATTGCTGCCACAAAACGTGCCATCGGGGAGGTAGCTCCCGATCTGCGCGGCTTCGACATGCTCAGCATGGGCATGAGCCACGATTATCTGATTGCCATGCAGGAGGGAGCCACCCTGGTGAGAGTGGGCTCGGCCATTTTCGGCGAGAGATGCTGAAAAACATCTTGTACAAGGCAAAATAAATGTGTATATTTGCAAATCTGTTTGGCCGCGACCGCCGCGAAGGGACCCGGAAGCCGCCGCAGGCAGCTTCTCACGGACTGAGGCCGGCTCATGACCGCATGCAAGTCCGATAATAAACGCAATCAATAAACTAACTATAAAAAATTACCTTAAAATCAAGTAAATTTGCTATGAATCAGAAGAAAGCAGGCTCCCAGGGGAACCTCATAGCAATCATTGCAATGTTCTTCCTCTTTGCAATGATTTCGTTCGTAACCAACCTCGCCGCTCCTATCGGCACCATCTGGGGTTACAAGTTTGAAGGAAGCGGTGTGCTCGGCATGATGGGCAACATGATGAACTTCCTCGCATACCTTATCATGGGTATCCCCGCCGGAAAGCTGCTCACCAAAATCGGGTATAAGAAAACAGCCCTCTGGGCAATGGGCATCGGCTTTTTAGGCCTTTTCGTACAGTGGATTTCGAGCCTCGAGAGCCTCGGCGCCATCAATGTATATGAAAGCACCTCCGAGGTGACGGTCGACGGCGTAGCTACCACGAAAGTGCTCGCAGTGCCCATGAGCTTCGTAGTTTACCTGCTCGGCGCCTTCATCTGCGGTTTCTGCGTGTGCATGCTCAACACCGTGGTCAACCCCATGCTCAACCTCCTCGGCGGCGGCGGCAACAAGGGCAACCAGCTCATCCAGGCCGGCGGCTCGCTCAACTCGCTCTCCGCTACCCTCACCCCCTTCTTCGTAGGTATGCTCATCGGTCAGCTTACCCCCGAGACCACCATGCAGGCTGTAAGCCCGCTGCTCTGGGTGGCTATGGGTGTGTTCGCCGTTTCGTTCGTGATCATCTCCTTCGTGGCTATCCCCGAGCCCAACCTCAACAAGGGCGGCAAGAAGGTGAAATACAGCCACTCTCCCTGGAATTTCCGTCACCTCGTGCTCGGTGTGATCGGTATCTTCTTCTATGTAGGTATCGAGGTAGGTATCCCCGGCACCCTCAACTTCTACCTCGCTGACCAGAGCGAGCGCGGCGCCGAGCTGGTGGGCAACGCATCGGTAATCGCCGGTTCGATCGTGGCCATCTACTGGCTGCTCATGCTCGTGGGCCGCTTCCTCTCCACTATCATCAGTGGCGCAGTGAGCACCCGTGCGCAGATCATCACCGTCACCTCTGTAGGTATCGTGCTCGTGGTAGCCGCTATCCTTACCCCCAAGAGCTGCACCATGGCAGTGCCCGCATTCATCGCTGAGAACGCTCAGGTGCCTGTAAGCGCCATCCTGCTCGTGCTCTGCGGCCTCTGCACCTCGGTAATGTGGGGCGGTATCTTCAACCTCGCCGTTGAGGGTCTCGGCAAATACACCGCTCAGGCTTCCGGCATCTTCATGATGATGGTAGTTGGCGGCGGCGTGATGCCTCTGATCCAGAACTGGATTGCCGACATGGCCGGCTACATGGCTTCCTACTGGCTGATTGTGGCCATGCTCGCTTACCTATTCTTCTACGGCGTAAGCGGCTCGAAGAATGTCAACACCGATATCCCCGTCGACGACGAAGTGATCGACGCTCTCTGATCCCGCCGGCAAGCGCTGTGAACATATGCCGCACCTGCCGTGTAAATATATATGTGTAAGCGTATGCCGCTGACAGAATAAAATCCGCCTCCGGAGGCACACTTTCTGACCCCCGGAGGCGGATTTATGGAACAACCAATAAACCAAGACAACAACAATGAACACCGAAGTAATCAACAAAGCAGCCAACACCATCCGTGTGCTTTCAGCTTCAATGGTGGAGAAGGCCAAATCGGGCCATCCCGGAGGCGCCATGGGCGGTGCCGATTTCATAAACGTGCTTTATTCGCAGTTTCTCGTCACCGACCCCGACGACCCCACGTGGATAGCCCGTGACCGTTTCTTCCTCGACCCCGGACATATGTCGCCGATGCTCTACAGCGTGCTGGCGCTGACGGGGAAATATACCATCGCCGAGCTGCAGCAGCTGCGCCAGTGGGGCAGTGTGTGCCCCGGTCACCCCGAGCTCGATGTGGAGCGCGGTGTGGAGAATACTTCGGGTCCCCTCGGTCAGGGCCATACCATGGCCGTAGGATGTGCCATCGCCGAGCGCTTCCTGCAGGCCCGCTTCGGCGACGTGGTGGCCCACAAGACCTATGCCTTCATCTCCGACGGCGGCGTGCAGGAGGAGATCTCGCAGGGTGCAGGGCGCATCGCCGGCTATCTGGGCCTGGCCAACCTGATCATGTTCTACGACAGCAACAAGGTGCAGCTCTCCACCGACGTCGACGCCGTTGACCGCGAGGATGTGGCTATGAAATATCGCGCCTGGGGCTGGAATGTGCTTGATGTCGACGGCACCGATCCTGTGGCTATGGCCGATGCTCTGGCTGTGGCCAACGACGAGAAGAAGCGTCCGACGCTCATCATCGGCCACACCGTGATGGGCCGCGGCGCCGTCACCGCCACCGGCGAGAACTTCGAGGGCAAATGCTCCACCCACGGTCAGCCTCTGAGCAAATCGGGTGCCGACTTCGCCGCCACCATCCGCCATCTCGGCGCCGATCCCGAAAATCCCTGGATCATCCCCGCCGAGGTGCAGAAACTCTACGACGACCGCAACGCCGAGCTGCGCAAGATCGTCGGCGCCCGCCGTGCCGCTGAGGCCGAATGGACCAAGGCCAATCCCGAGCTGGCCAAGAAGCTCGACGACTTTGTCAACGGCAAGCTCCCCGAGATCGACTATCAGGCCATAGTGCAGAAGGCCAACTGCGCCACCCGCGCCGCATCGGCCGCCGTGCTCGACACCCTCGCTCAGAAGGTGGGCAACATGATAGTGAGCAGCGCCGACCTGGCCAACTCCGACAAGACCGACGGCTTCCTCAAGCGCACCCACGCTTTCGTCAACGGCGACTTCTCGGGCGCCTTCCTGCATGCCGGCGTGAGCGAGCTCACCATGGCTGCAATCATGAACGGTATAGTGCTCCACGGCGGTATGATCGCCGCCTGCGGCACATTCTTCGTATTCTCCGACTACATGAAGCCCGCAGTGCGCATGGCAGCCCTGATGGAGCTCCCCGTGAAATATATCTGGACCCACGACGCCTTCCGCGTAGGTGAGGACGGCCCCACCCACGAGCCTGTGGAGCAGGAAGCTCAGATACGCCTCATGGAGCAGCTGCGCAACCTCTCGGGCAAGCCTTCGGTGCTGGTGCTCCGCCCGGCCGACGCCGCCGAGACCACAGTGGCATGGCAGATGGCGATGGACAATACCGATACCCCCACAGCGCTGATCCTCACCCGTCAGGATGTGAAAGATCTCCCCGCCGCCACCGGCAACCGCTATCAGGAGGCCCTCGGCGCCCGCATGGGCGGCTACACCGTGATGGATACCCCTCACCCGAAGGTGATCCTAGTGGGCAACGGCTCGGAAGTGTCGCTGCTGTGCGAGGTCGCCACGCTGCTCGAAGCCGGCGAGGTGCCCTGCCGCGTAGTGTCGGTGCCTTCGATCGGCCTCTTCGAGGAGCAGGACAAGGAGTACCGCGAAAGCGTCATCCCCACCCACGGAGTGCCCGTCTTCGGCCTCACCGCCGGATTGCCCTCCACACTGCGCAGTGTGGTAGGTGCCAACGGCAAGGTCTACGGCCTCGACCACTTCGGCGCTTCGGCTCCCTACAAGGTCCTCGACGAGAAATTCGGCTTCACCCCCCAGAACATCCTCGACCAGGTGCTGAAATTTATCGGCAAGTAAGCGCTCGCCGGCTATATGCCTGTATATATAGGTGAGATAGATCCGATAGACCCTATAGGCCTGATACGCCCGTATCCTTCCACCATAGGAGGCGCGAAATGTTAAATATGGGCGGAAAATAGGCCGGCGCTGAACCTCCGGAAATCGGAAACAGTTATAAATTTATAAGCGAAGTGAAAAAATGCAGTGAAGTGCGATTCGCATATTCGCCGAAAAACGCCCGAAGTTGCAAATTTTCATCTGTAAATGTGAATTTATTAAAAAAAAAGTTTTAACTTTACACCGAATTTTGCACCGTGTATCCTGCGGAGTCTCCCGAAGGGGTGATCGTGAGGATATTATGGTGGAAAATCTGAATTTTTAACCCTTCGGGCGGTGGATATGCACCCGGGGGATAACATTCAGGCCGCACAGGCTCTTTACGCCGGGCCGCGACGCACACAGCGGAGCGACACTGCGCATAGATGCAACGGGGGATGTGGCGCATTATCAATTTGATAATGAGAGAGATAATAAAATTTTCATAAATATCAACAAAACGTTTTTACTTTATCTATGAAAAAGAGTTCTATTTTAGCATTTGGCTTCGCTCTGCTTGCCGGCAGCGCTTTTGCCCAGAATGCACAGGAAGTTACCTACGTTGAGGATCCCTCGCAGGGCTACCTGTTCAACAAGTTCAACGCCAACTGGTTTATCCAGGCAGAAGGCGGTGTAGCTATGGGCTTCACCGATAGCGACGTATATCGCAAAGTCGGCGACCGTTTCACTCCTGCTGCTTCTCTGTATGTTGGCAAGTGGTTCTCACCCATCCTCGGTGCCCGTATCGGTGCTGACTTCATGTCGATCAAGGGTCTGACCAAGTTTGAGGACGCTTACGGCGCACAGCCCTGGGAGCGCATGGTAGGTGACAAATACAAAACCCGCCTCAACTACGCAGGTCCCGCCTTCGACGTAATGCTGAGCCTTACCAACTGGTGGTGCGGCTACAAGCCCAACCGCGTTTACAACGCATACGTTTACGCCGGTGCCGGTCTCTACTGGACCCTCGGCAAGGTTGCCAAAGAAGGCAAGGTTGACGAATATGAGTGGAAGAACCTCCACGACCGTACCATCGCTATGCGTGCCGGTCTTACCCAGGACTTCAACATCACCCGTCACTTCGCTCTCGGTCTCGACCTCCGCGCTACTGCCCTCGACAACAACTCCGACGGCAACGGCAAGACCGCTATCGTAGGTGAGGCCCTCCTTACCGCTACCTTCAAGCTCGGCAAGAGCGACTGGAACGCTCCTATCGTTCCCGTTTGTCCTCCCGCAGAAAACTGCGACGAGTACCGCGCACGTCTCCAGGCTGCTGATGCCCGCATCGCCGACCTCGAGAGCCAGCTCAAGGCTTGCCTCGCTCGCCCCGTTGAGAAGCAGGTTGTCACCAAGGCTCCCCTTGCTACCATCTACTATCCCTGCAACGTTTACCGTCTGACTTCGGTTGACCGCAAGGTGCTCGAGAGCGTAGCCAATGTAATGAAGGCTGAGCCCAACCAGAAGTACACCCTCACCGGCTGGGCCGACAACTACACCGGTACCGACGCCATCAACATCCGTCTGCGCAAGAACCGTGTTGAGACCGTTAAGAAGCAGCTCATGCGCTACGGCGTAGCTGAGGGCCAGCTTAACGCTACCACCAACAACGGCAACCGTGTAGACCTTGGCGACAAGTGCCTCACCCTCGACCGTGCCGTGACCATCGAAGCTGAATAATCTCCGATTGATAAGCAAAGCCTAATATGGCGCCCGCGCTTTCCGGATTTCCGGAGACCGCGGGCGCTGCTTTTTTAGTGCTTAGTGTTAAGAGCTCAGTGAACCATCCGGGCACCTTCGGACTCCGTCCTCAGCGCAGTCCCTCGGCTGGAACAAGAGGGGAGAGGGGGAGGATTTGCAAAAATTAGGAGGAGAGTGGCGGGGGTATGGAACATTATTGCTAAATTTGCAGAGCATTTCAGGCACCATATAAAAACCGGGAAATGTAGTTGACTTATACCGGGGAACTAATCGAAAACAGATAAAAATAGATACAGGAGACGGATGATAATAAAAAGGTTATACAGGTTCATGCTCAAGAGCTTTCTGCCTCTGTTTCTGATGACATTTTTCATCTGCCTGTTCATTGTGCTCATGCAGTTTCTCTGGCGCTATATCGATGACCTTGTGGGCAAGGGTCTGGAGGTGCATGTGATCGGCGAGCTCTTCTTCTACGCGGCTCTGACGATGGTGCCGATGGCGCTGCCGCTGGCCATACTGCTGGCGTCGCTGATGACGTTCGGCAACCTCGGCGAGCGGTTTGAGCTGACGGCCATCAAGGCGTCGGGCATATCGCTGATGAAGGCTATGAAGCCGCTGGTGATTTTCATAGCTCTGGTGGCTGTTGGGGCATTTTTCTTCCAGAACTATGTGCTGCCGGTGGCGCAGACCAAGATGTGGACGCTGCTCTACTCGGTGCGCCAGAAGTCACCCGAGCTGGAGATCCCCGAGGGGGTGTTCTACGACCAGATACCGGGCTACAACTTCTACGTGGAGAAGAAAGACCGCGAGAGCGGCACTCTCTACGACATGATGATCTACGATGTGTCGCGCGGCTTTGAAAACTCACGCATCATCCTGGCCGACTCGGGCCATCTGAAGCTGGCCGACGACAAGCAGCACCTATTCCTGCAGCTATACAGCGGCGAGCAGTTTGAGAATCTGAAGGAGAACAACGGCGCTACGCCCCGCTCGGGCAACCAGCCTTACCGCCGCGAGTCGTTCGATCTCAAGGAGATACTTTTGGTTTTCGATACCAACTTCAACCGCATGGACGAGAGCGGCATGCGCAACCAGTATGTAGGCAAAAACATCGAGGAGCTGCGGGCCACCATCGACTCGGTGACCCAGCGCGTCGACTCGGTGGGCGCCATCTATGCGCGCGAACTCAAGGAGACGGCCTATCTGCGTGTGCCTTATTACCATACCGACTATGTCGACGGCGAGCGCGTGGAGACGGCACAGCAGCCCGTGGCCATGGACCGTCCGGAGAATATCGACTCGCTTTTCTACTACAAGCGCCCCGAGATGACGGCTACATACCTGCATCAGGCGCTCCTCAAGGCCGAGCGGATGAAGCAGGACTACGAGTTTAAGAGCTACGCCATGCAGGACGACCGCAAGACCATCCGCCGCCACGACATAGAGCTGCAGAAGAAGTTCACGCTGTCGTTTGCCTGCCTGATCTTCTTCTTTATCGGCGCACCGCTTGGCGCCATCATCCGCAAGGGCGGCCTCGGCGCTCCGCTGGTCATCTCAGTGCTCCTATTCATCGTCTACTACATCATCGACAATACCGGCTACAAGATGGCCCGCGACGGCAAGATAGCCGTGTGGGAGGGTATGTGGCTCAGCTCGTCGATCCTGCTCCCCTTGGGTGTATTCTTCACCTACAAGGCGGTGAAGGACTCGGCGGTATTCGACATCGACGCTTACAAGAATATGATCCACCGCCTCACCGGGCGCCTGCACCGCGAGCTGGAGGTGAAAGAGTTTGTGATGCAGGAGGTAGACCCGCAGGAGGCCATCAGGCAGCTGCATGAGCTGATAGCTGCGTGCGAGGCTCTGCAGACCTCCTACCGCAAGATGGGGATACTGAAGCGGGCGATGTATCTTTTCCGCAAATTCCCGCAGCGCGACGGCGCTCAGGCTGAGCTCAACGATGTGGTGGACTATCTGTCGAACACCCGACAGGTGAAGGTGATAAGGATGGTCAACGAATTCCCATTCCAGCTCACCACGCGCACCGTGGAGCAGACCATAGATGTCGCCTGCAAGCTTGTGGAGCTTATCGGCCGCGAGCCGGTGAACGAAGCTGCAGGCGAGGGCGTTGAAGATACAGGGACAGGGGAAAATCAAACCGACAAAACCGAAAATACTGACAGCGACAATGAATGACTGTGACAACAAGCCTAAAGTGAGACTTGACCGTATAGAGGATGCCATCGAGGATTTCCGCGAGGGCAAAATGGTGATCGTGGTCGACGATGAAGATCGCGAAAACGAGGGCGACCTCATCGTGGCCGCCGAAAAGATCACACCCGAGACGGTGAACTTCATGCTGAAGAACGCCCGCGGTGTGCTCTGCGCTCCGCTGAGCATATCGCGCTGCCATGAGCTGGGGCTGGAGCCGCAGACCACCCACAACACTTCGATGCTCGGCACACCCTTCACCATCACTGTCGACAAGCTCGAGGGGTGCACCACCGGAGTGTCGGCCGAGGATCGT
>CAJLLX010000043.1 GCA_905207535.1 uncultured Muribaculaceae bacterium
GCTCAGCGGTAGAGCACTTCCTTGGTAAGGAAGAGGTCCCGGGTTCAAGTCCCGGCATCGGCTCAAGTCATCGCAACACAAGAACACAGCCCCGACAGTGCTATGTCATTGCCGCGGTGTGTTGTTGAAAGTCGGTCGACACCACATGCAGCCTCCGGCACGCTTAGATACCCTTCTCGCTCGCAATGAGGGAGTAGAGCCCGGGCGACCGGGAGCATTTTTGCGAGATTACCCCCGGCAAAAGCGAGAGCGCTTAGCCGCTCGGGGATGAATCGAAGACGCAAGGATGGCTCAGCTGCAGTGGAAGCAACCTCCGGCATTCCCAACAGGCGTCTAAAGAGACGCAAGCGGTCTGAAAAGGCTTAGGTGGTCTGAAAAGGCACGAGGCGGTCTAAAGACACGCAAACGATCTAAAAAGGCGCAAACGGTCTGAAAAGAAACGAGGCGTCGGAAGAGACTGGTCGGCGGGCGACGAAGAGGCGACGACACCGTTCTTCGGTATCCGGGTAAGCGATTCCCTTTCAGAGATAGAACGCCGGATGCGGGGAAAAAGTTAAATTTGATTTAATCATTTTTCAAAACAAATAGCAAAGTTATGGCTAAAGAGAAATTCGAAAGAACCAAACCGCATGTTAACATCGGTACTATCGGTCACGTGGACCACGGTAAGACCACTCTGACCGCTGCCATTACCACCGTTCTGGCAAAGAAAGGTCTCTCTGAAGTTAAGTCGTTCGACCAGATCGACAACGCTCCCGAGGAGAAAGAGCGTGGTATCACAATCAATACCGCCCACGTAGAATACGAAACCGCCAACCGCCACTACGCACACGTAGACTGCCCGGGACACGCTGACTATGTGAAGAACATGGTAACAGGTGCCGCTCAGATGGACGGTGCAATCATCGTGGTTGCCGCTACCGACGGTCCTATGCCCCAGACCCGCGAGCACATCCTTCTCGCCCGTCAGGTGAACGTGCCCCGTCTGGTTGTTTTCCTGAACAAGTGCGACATGGTCGACGACGAGGAGATGCTCGAGCTCGTTGAGATGGAAATGCGCGAACTCCTCTCTGCCTACGAATATGATGGCGACGAGACTCCTATCATCCGTGGCTCTGCCCTCGGTGCTCTCAATGGCGAGCCCGAATGGGAGGCTAAGGTTATGGAGCTGATGGACGCAGTGGACACTTGGATCCCCCTGCCTCCCCGCGACATCGATAAGCCCTTCCTGATGCCTGTAGAGGACGTGTTCTCGATTACAGGTCGTGGTACAGTAGCCACCGGCCGTATCGAAACAGGTGTTGTCAAGGTAGGTGACGAGGTTCAGATCATGGGCCTTGGTGCAAACCTGAAATCGACCGTAACCGGTGTCGAGATGTTCCGCAAGCTTCTCGATCAGGGCGAGGCCGGCGACAACGTAGGTCTGCTTCTCCGCGGTATCGACAAGAAAGAGATCAAGCGCGGTATGGTAATCTGCCATCCGGGTGTTGTGAAGCCCCACAGCAAGTTCAAAGCTTCTGTATATATCCTGAAGAAGGAAGAGGGTGGCCGTCACACTCCGTTCCACAACCACTATCGTCCCCAGTTCTACATCCGTACACTCGACGTGACCGGTGAGATCACTCTTCCCGAGGGTGTAGAAATGGTAATGCCCGGTGACCACGTAGAGATCATCGTTGACCTCATCACTCCGGTAGCATGCGATCAGGGTCTGCGTTTCGCCATCCGTGAGGGCGGCCGCACCGTGGGTTCGGGCCAGATCACCGAGATCCTCGACTAATCTTCGACCGCAAGGTTGACACATAAGTCATAGAAACTCCGGCAGACGCGTGCAGTCTGCAAGGACACAGGCAGGCGATGCCGGAGTTTTCTTAAATACGGGTTTAGCTCAGTTGGTAGAGCACTGGTCTCCAAAACCAGGTGTCGGGAGTTCGAGTCTCTCAACCCGTGCAAAAAAGTTAGAAATGAAGAAACTGAAATTACTTACGAATATAGAGGAGTCTTATGCCGAATTGCGCTATAAGACTTCTTGGCCTACTAAGACGCAGTTGATCAAAAGTGCTTGCATCGTGATGTTAGCTTCCGTGATTATCGCTCTGATAATCTTCGTCATGGATCAAGCCGTTGATTTTATCATGCACCTGATTTACAGCCTCGGCAAGTAATAGCTATGGAAAAGAAGCAGACTTCGGAAAATACGGTGAAAGCAGTGAAGAGCTCGGAAGCTCCGAAGCGTGCGTGGTATGTGCTGCGTGCGATTTCGGGCAAGGAAGCCAAGGTCAAGGAAGTGCTTGATGGAGCCATCAAGAACAGTGATTTGGGCAACTACGTGTTCCAGGTGCTCATCCCTACGGAGAAAGTTCTTACCATTAAAAACGGGAAAAAGGTTGTCAAAGAGAAGAACCTTTATTCCGGCTATGTGTTTGTAGAGGCCATACTCGTGGGCGAAGTGCAGCATGAGCTGGTGAACACCACCAACGTGATCGACTTTCTCAAGGGCCGCGGCAAGGATGCAAAACCCGAGCCGCTGCGCGAGAGCGAGGTGATGAGAATGCTGGGCACAGCCGACGACATCAACGAGAGTGCCGAGGATGCTGTAGTGGACTTCATGGTTGGCGAGATCGTTAAGATCAACGATGGCGCCTTCAGCGGATTCCACGGCAAAATCACTGAGGTGCTTCCGGAGAAGAAGAAAATCAGGATCGTGGTCAAGATTTTCGACCGAGAAACTCCTATGGAGCTTGAATATTCGAAGCTAGAGCGGGAATAACCAACACCGCCATCTCCCAAGGCGAAAGCCGCGCGGAGGAAGAAACGAAGCCGGACTTCAACGGGTAACGACGCGGAAGGCCGGCGCAATTCTGAAGCGTGGCAGCAACCGACGAGGGAAGCCTCGGAGAGGACCGGAAATCATGACAGTCCAATAACCCCGTTTTGGACAGCGTTCGCAAGTAAGCGCGACGGACCTTGACGGCAACGTCATCCCGAAGGTTACGCTCGGGGCCGAAGAGGCAACGGCGCGCGATTCGTAAAACCAAATAATGATTTAGAAACAATGGCTAAAGAAATTGCTGGACAGATCAAATTGCAGATTAAGGGCGGCGCAGCCAATCCTTCGCCTCCAGTAGGTCCTGCGCTGGGCTCCAAGGGTATCAACATCATGGAGTTCTGCAAGCAGTTCAACGCCCGCACCCAGGACAAAGCCGGCAAAGTGCTCCCTGTAATCATCACTTATTACACGGACAAGAGCTTTGACTTTGTAGTAAAGACTCCTCCTGTAGCAATCCAGCTGCTGGAAGCCGCCAAGGTGAAGAAAGGTTCGGCTCAGCCTAACCGCAACAAGGTGGCAGAGATCACATGGGAGCAGGTAAAGACTATAGCTACCGACAAGATGCCTGACCTCAACTGCTTCACAGTGGAGTCGGCAATGCGTATGGTGGCAGGCACAGCTCGCAGCATGGGTATCACCGTAAAGGGTACATTCCCTGAAACCATTTAAAAACTTCAATTGACATGGGTAAACTTACAAAGAACCAAAAGTTAGCTTTAGCTAAGATTGAAGCAGGGAAAGCATACTCGCTGGCCGAGGCAGCCGAGAAAGTAAAGGAGACCAACTATGCCAAGTTCGATGCCTCGTTCGACATCGACGTGCGTCTGGGTGTGGATCCCCGCAAGGCGAACCAGATGGTTCGTGGCGTTGTGACTCTGCCTCACGGCACAGGCAAAGTGGTACGTGTTCTCGTGCTTTGCACTCCCGATGCTGAGACCGCCGCTAAGGCAGCCGGGGCCGACTATGTAGGTCTCGACGAATATATCGAGAAAATCAAAGGTGGTTGGACAGATGTCGACGTGATCATCACTCAGCCCGCAATCATGGGTAAGATCGGTGCTCTGGGCCGTATCCTCGGTCCGCGCGGCCTGATGCCTAACCCCAAGAGCGGCACAGTGACCGTAGACGTGGCCAAAGCCGTTGAGGAGGTAAAGAAGGGCAAGATCGACTTCAAGGTTGACAAGAATGGTATCGTGCACACATCGCTGGGCAAGGTATCGTTCACCGCGGAGCAGATGAAAGACAACGCCCGCGAGTTCATCAACACTCTGATCAAGCTCAAACCTGCGACCGCCAAGGGTACATATATCAAGAGCATCTATCTTTCGAGCACGATGGGTCCCGGCATCAAGGTTGACTCAAAGACCATTGACGAATAATCTCTAAAAAGACTACGACAATGAAAAAGGAAGATAAAGCGATAATCATAGGCAAAATCGCCGATACCCTGAAGCA
The DNA here is from genome assembly GCA_905207535.1 of uncultured Muribaculaceae bacterium. Lineage (GTDB taxonomy): Bacteria > Bacteroidota > Bacteroidia > Bacteroidales > Muribaculaceae > UBA7173. The sequence goes on from CAJLLX010000043.1 coordinate 4,286, forward strand.
GTACAGCTGCTTCTACCTGGTAGAGACCGCCGGCCTTAACGCAGCCCGCACCTCGGATCTGCGCCGTGCCTGCGCCAATGCCGACATCAAGCTGATGGTGGTGAAGAACACTCTTCTCCACAAGGCTCTGGAGGGTATGGAAGGCAACTATGAAGAGATATATCCGGCCCTGAAGGAGAGCACCTCGATCATGTTCTCCAACGTGGGCAACGCTCCCGCCAAGCTGCTGAAGGACTTCAAGAAGAAGGAAGACACCCTGCCCCTGCTGAAGGCCGCTTATGTAGAAGAGACCGTATATGTAGGTGCCGACCAGCTTGACACCCTCGCAAGCATCAAGAGCAAGAACGAGCTTATTGCCGACGTTGTGGCTCTGCTGCAGTCGCCTGCGAAGAATGTTGTATCCGCTCTGACCAGCGGTGGCAGCAAGCTTCACGGCATCCTGGAGACCCTCTCCAAAAAAGAAGACTAACAAATCACAAACTTACGAACAAAACAAATAAAACATACAACAATGGCAGATTTAAAAGCTTTTGCAGAACAACTGGTTAACCTGACCGTAAAAGAAGTAAACGAACTCGCTCAGATCCTGAAGGACGAGTATGGTATCGAACCCGCTGCTGCTGCCGTAGCAGTTGCCGCAGGCCCCGCCGCAGGTGCTCCCGCCGCTGAGGAGAAGAGCGCATTCGACGTAGTGCTCAAGAGCGCAGGCGCTGCTAAGCTTCAGGTAGTGAAGCTCGTTAAGGAGCTGACCGGTCTGGGCCTGAAGGAAGCCAAAGAGATAGTAGACGGTGCTCCCAGCACTGTAAAGGAAGGCCTCTCGAAGGCTGACGCCGAGGATCTGAAGAAGAAACTCGAGGAGGCCGGTGCTGAAGTAGAGCTGAAATAATACCGCCTGTATCCCACATACAGGAAGAATGGTTAAGTGTCTGTGTAAACAGACGCTTAACCTTTTCTGCGTAATAAAGGGTGTGTGTTTAACTTAATTTGTGAAAGTTTGCGAAACTTTACGAAAGTTTAACACGCTAAAATTACCACAACTCCGGCAGCTGAGAGAGCTGCAACGCCCTGACAGTCAGTGAGGGAGCCTCGGCTCTGCAGGCTGTGGCAGGACGTAACGGGGCAGCCCGCCACGAGGCCCTCCGGGGCCGAAAAGCGAGATGCAGAGGCATCCGGGCTCCCCTCCCTTTCTCTCCACTCTCCCCTTAATGACAAAGAATTAGCATTTTTTTAGATGTCAACAGCAGTAGATAAACCCCGCGTAAATTTTGCCTCGGTAAAGAATCCGTTTCCTTACCCCGACTTTCTGGAGGTTCAGCTGAAGTCGTTCAAAGACTTTCTGCAGCTCGACACTCCTCCTGAAAAGAGGAATAACGAAGGCCTTTACAAGGTTTTTGCCGAGAATTTCCCCATTGCGGACACTCGCAACAACTTTGTGCTCGAGTTCCTGGACTATTACATCGATCCGCCGCGCTACACGATAGAAGAGTGTTTCGAGCGCGGACAGACCTACAGCGTGCCTCTGAAGGCCAAGCTGAAGCTGTATTGCACCGACCCCGACCACGAGGATTTCGCCACGGTGATACAGGACGTTTATCTCGGACCCATCCCCTACATGACAGAGAAGGGCACCTTTGTGATCAACGGTGCCGAGCGTGTGGTAGTGAGCCAGCTGCACCGTTCGCCGGGTGTGTTCTTCGGACAGAGCACCCATGCCAACGGCACGAAACTGTATTCGGCCCGCATCATCCCCTTCCGCGGCAGCTGGATAGAGTTCGCCACCGACATCAACAATGTGATGTATGCTTACATCGACCGCAAGAAGAAGCTCCCCGTGACCACTCTGCTTCGCGCCATCGGCCTGGAGACCGACAAGGATATCATCGATATCTTCGATCTTGCCGAGGAGGTGAAGGTCAACAAGACCAACCTCAAGAAGGTGATCGGCCGCAAGCTGGCCGCGCGTGTGGTGCACACATGGCAGGAGGACTTTGTCGACGAGGATACCGGCGAGGTAGTGTCGATAGAGCGCAACGAGATCATTCTCGACCGCGAGAGCATCATCGGCGAGGAGAATATCGACAAGATCCTCGAGTCGGGCGTAAGCACCATCCTGCTGCACAAAGAGCAGGAAAACAGCACTGACTATTCGATTATCTTCAACACTCTGAGCAAGGACCCCTCGAACTCGGAGAAAGAAGCCATACAATATATCTACCGGCAGCTGCGCAACGCCGAGCCGCCGGACGACGCGTCGGCGCGCGAGGTGATCACCAACCTCTTCTTCTCGGAGAAGCGCTACGATCTGGGCGAGGTAGGCCGCTACCGCATCAACAAGAAGCTCGGTCTGAGCACTTCGATGGATGTGCGCGTGCTCACCCGCGAGGATATCATCGAGATCATCAAATATCTCATAGAGCTTATCAACTCTAAGACCGATGTCGACGATATCGACCACCTGAGCAACCGCCGCGTGCGCACTGTGGGCGAGCAACTCTACAACCAGTTCGGAGTAGGTCTGGCCCGTATGTCGCGCACCATCCGCGAGCGCATGAATGTGCGCGACAACGAGGTGTTCACCCCCATCGACCTGATCAACGCCAAGACCATCTCGTCGGTGATCAACACCTTCTTCGGCACCAACGCCCTGAGCCAGTTCATGGACCAGACCAACCCTCTGGCCGAGATCACCCACAAGCGCCGTCTGTCGGCCCTGGGCCCCGGCGGTCTGTCGCGTGAGCGTGCCGGCTTCGAGGTGCGCGACGTGCACTACACCCACTACGGCCGTCTGTGCCCTATCGAGACCCCTGAAGGCCCGAACATCGGCCTTATCTCTTCGCTGTGCGTGTATGCCAAGATCAACGACCTCGGCTTCATCGAGACCCCCTACCGCACCGTGACCAACGGCAAGGTGGACCTCGACAACGACCATGTGACCTACCTCGCAGCCGAGGTGGAGGAGGGCAAAGTGATAGCCCAGGGCAACGCCCCCGTGCTCGACGACGGCACCTTCCGCAATCCGCGCGTCAAGGCACGCCTCGACGCCGACTTCCCTATCGTGCCCCCGAGCGAGGTGCAGCTGATGGACGTGGCACCGCAGCAGATCGCTTCGATCGCCGCATCGCTCATCCCCTTCCTGGAGCACGACGACGCCAACCGCGCCCTGATGGGATCGAACATGATGCGCCAGGCAGTGCCTCTGATGCGCTCCGAGGCTCCTATCGTGGGCACCGGCATCGAGGGTCAGCTGGTACGCGACTCGCGCACCCAGATCACTGCCGAGGGTGAGGGCGTGATAGAGTTTGTGGACGCTACCAAGATCCGCATCCGCTACGACCGCACCGAGGAGCAGGACTTCGTGGCCTTCGACGACCCCGTCAAGGAGTACCTGATTCCGAAATGGCGCAAGACCAACCAGAATACCACCATCGACCTTCGCCCGATATGCGACAAGGGTCAGCGCGTGCACGCCGGCGACATCCTCACCGAGGGCTATGCCACCGAGAACGGCGAGCTGGCGCTGGGCCGCAACCTGAAAGTGGCCTTCATGCCCTGGAAGGGTTACAACTACGAGGACGCCATCGTGCTCAACGAGCGCATGGTCAAGGAGGATATCCTCACCTCGGTGCATGTCGACGAATACAGCCTCGAAGTGCGCGAGACCAAGCGCGGCATGGAGGAGCTGACCTCCGACATCCCCAACGTGAGCGAGGACGCCACCAAGGACCTCGACGAGCGCGGCATCATCCGCATCGGCGCCCATGTGGTGCCGGGTGACATCATGATCGGCAAGATCACGCCTAAGGGGGAGAGCGATCCCTCGCCTGAGGAGAAGCTGCTCCGCGCCATCTTCGGCGACAAGGCCGGCGACGTGAAGGATGCATCGCTCAAGGCATCGCCTTCGCTCAAGGGCGTGGTGATCGGCAGCAACCTCTTCTCGCGCGCTACCAAGAACGGCAAGAAGAACAAGAGCGCCCAGGCGCTGCTGCCCAAGCTCGACGAAGAGTACGAGGAGAAGCTGTCGGCACTGAAAGATGTGCTCGTCAACAAGCTCATGACCCTCACCTCGGGCAAGACCTCGCAGGGTGTGAAGGACTTCCTCGGCACCGACATCATACCGAAGGGAAGCAAGTTCACCGCCGCAGCCCTCAAGGATGTGGATTTCGACACTGTGAACCTGAGCAAGTGGACCACCGACGCCCACAAGAACGAGCTGATCCGCGAGCTGATCGTCAACTATCTGCGCAAGAGCAAGGAGATCGAAGCCGAGCTGCGCCGCAAGAAGTTCGACATCTCCATCGGCGACGAGCTCCCCTCGGGCATCATGCAGATCGCCAAGGTCTACATCGCCAAGAAGCGTAAGATCGGCGTGGGCGACAAGATGGCCGGCCGTCACGGCAACAAGGGTATCGTGTCGCGCGTGGTGCGTCAGGAGGATATGCCCTTCCTGGCCGACGGCACTCCGGTGGACATCTGTCTGAACCCTCTGGGCGTGCCTTCGCGTATGAACCTCGGTCAGATTTTCGAGACTGTGCTCGGATGGGCCGGCCGCGAGCTGGGCGAGAAGTTCGCCACCCCGATTTTCGACGGCGCCACCATGGACGACCTCAACGAATGGACCGACAAGGCCGGCCTGCCCCGCTACGGCAAGACCTACCTCTACGACGGCGGCACCGGCGAGCGCTTCGACCAGCCGGCCACCGTGGGTGTGATCTACATGCTGAAACTCGGCCACATGGTAGAGGACAAGATGCATGCACGCTCCATCGGCCCGTACTCGCTGATCACTCAGCAGCCTCTGGGCGGTAAAGCACAGTTCGGCGGCCAGCGTTTCGGTGAGATGGAGGTTTGGGCGCTGGAGGCTTTCGGCGCATCGCACGTGCTTCAGGAGATCCTTACCATCAAGAGCGACGACGTCACGGGCCGCTCCAAGGCCTACGAGGCTATCGTCAAGGGCGAGCCTATGCCGCCGGCCGGCATCCCCGAGTCGCTCAACGTGCTGCTGCACGAGCTCCAGGGTCTGGGTCTGAGCATCAACCTCGAGCAGTAATCTCAAAATTCACAAAAAGAACTCTCTTTTTCAACACTATATATGGCTTTTAGAAAAGAAACCAAGTCAAAGACCGCGTTCTCCAAGATTTCCATCGGGCTTGCATCGCCCGAGGAGATCCTCGAGAAGTCGTCGGGTGAGGTACTCAAGCCCGAGACCATCAACTACCGCACTTACAAACCCGAGCGCGACGGCCTTTTCTGCGAGCGCATCTTCGGCCCTGTCAAGGACTATGAGTGCCACTGCGGAAAGTACAAGCGCATCCGCTACAAGGGTATCGTGTGCGACCGATGCGGCGTGGAAGTGACTGAGAAGAAAGTGCGCCGCGAGCGCATGGGTCACATCAAGCTGGTAGTGCCTGTGGCTCACATCTGGTACTTCCGCTCGCTTCCCAACAAGATCGGTTACCTGCTGGGCCTTCCCACCAAGAAGCTCGAGGCCGTGATCTACTATGAGCGCTATATCGTCATCAATCCGGGCCCCTTCAGCGAGGAGCTCTCGAAGATGGATCTGCTGAGCGAGGAAGAGTATTTCAACCTCATGGACCGTCTGCCCGAGGAGAATCGCAATCTGCCCGACGACGACCCCAATAAATTCATCGCCAAGATGGGCGCCGAGGCCATCTACGACCTTCTGAAGGATCTGGACCTCGACAAGCTGAGCTACGACCTGCGCCATCAGGCCAACACCGACGGCTCGCAGCAGCGCAAGACCGAGGCTCTGAAGCGCCTGCAGGTAGTGGAGAGCTTCCGCGCGTCGGCCAAGCGCAACAAGCCCGAGTGGATGATCCTGCAGGCTGTGCCTGTGATCCCGCCCGATCTGCGCCCTCTGGTGCCCCTGGATGGCGGCCGCTTCGCCACCTCCGACCTCAACGACCTCTACCGTCGTGTGATCATCCGCAACAACCGTCTGAAACGCCTCATCGAGATCAAGGCTCCGGAGGTGATCCTCCGCAACGAGAAGCGCATGCTGCAGGAAGCTGTAGACTCGCTGCTCGACAACTCGCGCAAGTCGTCGGCCGTGAAGACCGATGCCAACCGCCCCCTCAAGAGCCTCTCCGACTCGCTCAAAGGCAAGCAGGGCCGCTTCCGTCAGAACCTTCTCGGTAAGCGTGTCGACTACTCCGCCCGTTCGGTAATCGTCGTAGGCCCGGAGCTGAAGATGCACGAGTGCGGTCTGCCCAAATACATGGCAGCCGAGCTCTACAAGCCGTTCGTGATCCGCAAGCTCATGGAGCGCGGCATCGTGAAGACCGTGAAGAGCGCCAAGAAGATCGTCGACCGCAAGGAGCCGGTGGTATGGGACATCCTGGAGAATGTGATGAAGGGACACCCCGTGCTGCTCAACCGCGCCCCGACACTGCACCGCCTCGGCATCCAGGCCTTCCAGCCCAAGATGATCGAGGGCAAGGCCATCCAGCTCCACCCGCTGGCATGTACGGCATTCAATGCCGACTTCGACGGCGACCAGATGGCCGTGCATCTTCCCCTGGGCAACGAGGCTATCCTCGAGGCTCAGATGCTTATGCTCGGATCGCACAATATCCTCAACCCCGCCAACGGCGCGCCTATCACCGTGCCTTCGCAGGACATGGTGCTCGGGCTCTACTACATCACCAAGCTCCGCAAGGGCGCCAAGGGTGAGGGTCTGAAATTCTACGGCCCCGAAGAGGCTCAGATCGCCTACAACGAGGGTCGCGTCACCCTGCACGCTCCCGTGAGCGTGATGGTCGACGATATCGACGAGAACGGCAACCCCATCCGCCACATCGTGGAGAATACCTCGGTGGGCCGCGTGCTCTTCAACGAGTTCGTGCCCAAAGAGCTGGGATATGTCAACGAGCTGATCTCCAAGAAGTCGCTCCGCACCATCATCGGCAAGGTGATCAAGAAATGCGGTATACCGCGCTCGGCCCAGTTCCTCGACGATATCAAGAACATGGGCTACTACATGGCCTTCCGCGGCGGTCTGTCGTTCAACCTCGGCGATGTGATCATCCCGCCGGAAAAGGAGCAGATCGTGAAGGAGGGTTACGACCAGGTGGAGGAAGTGCTGGCCAACTACGCCCAGGGCTTCATCACCAACAACGAACGCTACAATCAGATCATCGATATCTGGACTCACGTCAACTCGCGTCTGACCGACGTGCTGATGAAGCAGATGACCGAGGCCGACCAGGGCTTCAACTCCGTATTCATGATGCTCGACTCGGGCGCCCGTGGTTCGAAAGACCAGATCCGTCAGCTGGCCGGCATGCGTGGCCTTATGGCCAAACCTCAGAAGGCCGGAGCCGAAGGCGGCCAGATTATCGAGAACCCTATTCTTGCCAACTTCAAGGAGGGCCTCTCGGTGCTGGAATACTTCATCTCCACTCACGGTGCCCGCAAGGGTCTGGCCGATACGGCGCTGAAGACCGCCGACGCCGGATACCTTACCCGCCGTCTGGTCGACGTGGCTCACGACGTGATCATCCGCGAGGAGGATTGCGGCACGCTGCGCGGCCTCGTATGCCGCGAGGTGAAGAACAACGATGAGGTGGTAGCCTCGCTGGGCGAGCGCATCCTGGGCCGCGTGTCGGTTCACGATGTGGTAGACCCCACCACAGGCGAAATCATCGTTCACGCCGGCGAGGAGATCAACGACGCTGCCGCCGACCGCATCAACGCATCGCCCATCGAGTCGGTGGAGATCCGCTCGGTGCTCACCTGCGAGAGCAAACACGGCGTCTGCGCCAAGTGCTACGGCCGCAACCTGGCCACCAACCGCCCCGTGCAGATGGGCGAGGCTGTGGGCGTCATCGCAGCACAGTCGATCGGCGAGCCCGGTACACAGCTGACCCTGCGTACATTCCACGTCGGTGGTGTGGCATCGAACATCGCTGCCGTCTCCACCATCACTTCGCGCTACGAAGGTAAGCTCGAGATCGAGGAGCTCCGCACCGTCAAGACCGACGAGAAGACCCCCGAAGGGAAGGATGTGGAAGTGGTGATCGGTCGTCTTACCGAAATGCGCATCATGGACCCCAACACCGGCATGATGCTCACCTCGGCCAACATACCATACGGCTCTAAACTCTACTTCCACGATGGCGACACCGTGAAGAAGGGCGACGTGATCTGCGAATGGGACCCCTTCAACGCCGTTATCGTCTGCGAGGTCGCCGGCAAGCTCCACTACGAGAATCTGGTGGAGAATGTCACCTACCGCGTCGACGCCGACGAGCAGTCGGGTCTGCGTGAGAAGATCATCATCGAGAGCAAAGACCGCGCCAAGGTGCCCGAGGCCCAGATCGTGGATGCCGAAGGCAATATCCTCAAGACCTACGCACTGCCCGTCAACGCTCACCTGATGTACGAGGAAGGCGAGGAGATGAAGCCGGGCGAGGTATTCGTCAAGATCACACGCTCGAGCGGCGGCGCCGGCGATATCACCGGCGGTCTGCCCCGTGTCACCGAGCTCTTCGAGGCCCGCAACCCGTCGAACCCCGCCATCGTGTCGGAAATCGACGGCGAGGTGCGCTTCGGAAAGGTGAAACGAGGCACCCGCGAGATTTCCGTCATCTCCAAGCTCGGCGAGGAGAAGAAGTATCTCGTGCCCCTGAGCAAGCAGATCCTCGTGCAGGAGAACGACTATGTGCGCGCCGGCACACCGCTGTCCGACGGTGCCATCACTCCTACCGACATCCTCAACATCATGGGCCCCACAGCCGTGCAGGAATATATCGTGAACGAGGTTCAGGACGTATACCGCATGCAGGGTGTGAAGATCAACGACAAGCACTTCGAGGTGATCGTGCGCCAGATGATGCGCAAAGTCAACATCGTGGATCCGGGCGACACCATCTTCCTGGAGCAGCAGATCGTGGACAAGCGCGACTTCATGGACGAAAACGACCGCATCTGGGGCAAGAAGGTAGTGGTAGACGCCGGCGACAGCGAGAATCTGCACGAAGGCCAGATCATCACCGCCCGTAAGCTCCGCGACGAGAACTCGGCTCTGAAGCGCCGCGACCTCCGCACCGTAGTGGTGCGCGACGCCGTGCCCGCCACCTCCGAGCAGATCTTGCAGGGTATCACACGTGCCGCACTGCAGACCTCGTCGTTCATGTCGGCCGCATCGTTCCAGGAGACCACCAAGGTGCTCAACGAAGCTGCCATCAACGGCAAGGTGGACCGTCTGGAAGGTATGAAGGAGAATGTGATTTGCGGTCACCTGATTCCTGCCGGTACAGGCCAGCGCGAGTATGAAAAGATTATTGTCGGTTCAAAAGAAGAGTACGACCGCATGCTTGCCAACAAGAAGACGGTGCTCGACTATGCTGTCGATGAAAAAGCGGAAGAGTAATATATAACGCTGATACAATCACTGATTTTGATAATGAAAGAAGAGGGCTCCGCCGGACGGGGTTCTCTTCTTTCTTTTTTTTGAAAAAAAATGCGGCGGGCGGATTCGGACTGTATCCTCAGGGGAAATTCCGGTATCCTGCGGGGATAATCGGGTTTGTTGGGATTTTATGCATCCGGCGCTTTCGGAAGAATCAAAAAAAACAAGAAAATGGACCTGTATCTATTTTGGTTATTTCTTTTATATTGGTTTCACAAAGTGTTTCACCTGCTGTTTCAGTTTTGTCTGTAAATGGCTGGGAGATAGCGTGTAGACTGTTTCACTTGCTGTGTCATGAACTGTTTCAGTTTTATGTGGTGATTTTTTATCGAAAAGAGGCTTGTTTCAGGGTTCGCCCAGCACCGCCACGATGAGTGACACTTGCCGGGGGGTGTAGGAGTGGTCGCGCTTGTTCTCTCCGGTTGCGGTGAGTGCGTCGGTGAGCTGGCGGTTGCGCCGTATCCACGCACGCAGCTTCCGCATGGCGGAGACGAGGGGCATGTTGGGGTTGTAGAGGTGTGCAAGTTCTGCTTTCTCGTAGGTGCGGATGATGAATCTTTCGTCTTTTTCCATTTCTTCTTTCATGTTTTTGTATGCTTTTAAGTTTATGTAAATATACTGATTATTAGTGAGATATGCAAGTTTTTTGTGTGATTAAAGTATGAATAAATACAAATAAGGCTCTCGGCGACGCGGGGCGGTCTGCCTTGCGGGCGGCATGCCCTATCTTTGCGGGGTGAGGAAATGACAGATGTTTAACTTAAGAAAAAGCAGGAGAGAGTAGACTATGGCTTGTAGAGAAATTGATTTGATTGTGATTCACTGTTCGGCCACGCGTGCCGACCGTTGTTTTACGGAGCACGACCTTGAGGCGGCCCACCGCCGCCGGGGATTCAACGGATGCGGCTATCACTTTTATATCCGCAAGAACGGGGATATAAAAACCATGCGCCCCGTTGGGCGGATTGGGGCGCATACACGAGGCTGCAACGCACGTTCCATCGGCATCTGCTATGAGGGCGGATTGGACGAAAAAGGGAGGCCTACCGATACGCGTACAGGGTGGCAGCGCCATTCGCTGCGCGTGCTGGTGCGCACGTTGCTGCTGGACTATCCGGGCTGCCGCATCTGCGGACATCGGGACCTTAGCCCCGACTTGAACGGGAACGGAGAGATTGAACCCGAAGAATGGGTGAAGCAATGCCCTTGCTTTGAGGTGTCGAAAGAGCAGTGGTAAAAATGGGGTGGGGTGTTTTTTAAACGTTCGTCTGAAAACACAAATATAAGAACATGAAGATGGAACTGCAAATTTTATTCAAAATATTTTAATTATAATTTATCAAAACAAATCAATACCTCTTATTATCAATTACTTAGGCGATTTATGTGTTGTGAAAAAATCTTTTTCAAATAACCGGTAACATGCATATGTGACAGGATGCTGAAAGGGTGTTCTTTAAACGAACGTTTAAAAAACAGACCACATGAAACAACTCGCTGTAATACTGCTGTTTATGGCATGCTTTGTAGAAAGTAGGGCGAGTGGCGCTCTTGCTGACGATTCTCTGTATTGTTTTCGTTTTGTTCGGGGCAAAGGTATGTTCTACGTACCCTACAAGGGGAACGGGCAAGCGTTGGAACGCCTTATGGTCTTGATAGGCATGCATCGGGAAGATATCCTTTCGGGCAACATTCCGGTATTTGTGGAGGGTTTTTGCCCCGACCGCAAGACTGCCCGCGAGCGCAGCAACCGCGTGAAGAGCGAAATGATACTGCGGGGCGGTTTGCACGAAGCATGCTTCCGCACCGTCAACCATGTGCAGGAAGGCGATTATGTGGAAGTGCGTCTGAGGCTTCCCGCCGCACCGCAGGCTTCGGAGCAGGCGGATGATGCAGACGCGGTTTCCGAAACGGAGAATATGCCCCATGACATAGATACCACTCATTGCGCTGCAGATACGGCGGGTG
>CAJLLX010000044.1 GCA_905207535.1 uncultured Muribaculaceae bacterium
CTATTGTGAGATTATCCGAATATGGCTGCGAGGTCGTCAAATCTCGCGGCATTATCCGCTCCGAAACGAGCGACGGAAGCTCGCGCCTGTGCCGGAGTCTTTTCGACTTGCGGATGGCTTTTGCTGTAAAACTTGTCGGCATAGCATACGAGGCGTTCGAGCAATGTCTCCGGCATGTAGTCGCCCGGGGGCATGGGAAGGTGATATTCGGCAATGTCTTTGGCTGTGATACCGGTGCCGGTGTGCCTTTCGGCCACTCGGGCAAGCCATTCGGGGGCGCCGGCCTTACGTAGCATGGCCGCTCCGAGGACGCCGTGGCGCAGGTAGTGCTCCGTTCCGTGGCAATGTATGCCGGGAGCATTGGTGGCGATGATGCCTATGTCGTGGAGCATGGCTGCAGCTACGATATCGCCGTCGGCGAGGGGTAGGGCATGGGTGTGTGCAATCTCAAGTGCTTTCCGTGCCACTTGCAGGCTGTGCGTTACCAATAATTCTTTGAGCTTTTGCGTCTCGCTGTCGTCGGCGCTGTAGGCATTGTCAATATACGCCATATAGTTTACCGCTGATGGCGGTAGACCATATGGCGTATATTGTTGTGTGTCTGTGGTGGTCGGCATTAAAGCACGGTGTTCCAGCCGTGTACATCCTCGATTTCGCCATACTGGATGGCGCGGAGGGTGTTGTACAGCTTGGTGGTGACGGGACCGGGCTTGCCGTCTTTGGCGATTACGTATTGATGTCCGGTGTCAAGGTCGTCTATGCGGTGTATGGGCGAGCATACGGCGGCTGTGCCGCAAGCGGCAGCCTCTTGCACTTCGGCCAATTCCTCGACGGGAATGTGGCGTGCTTCGACTTCCATGCCCATATCGCGTACCAGTTGCTGTAGGCTCATGTTGGTGATGGACGGAAGTATAGATTCGCTGGCCGGGGTAATGTACTTATTGCCTTTGATGGCAAAGAAGTTGGCCGGACCGCATTCGTCGAGATATTTCTTTTCTTTGGGGTCGAGATATAGTACTGCCGAATAACCTTTGTCGTGCGCCATGCATCCGGCCTTGAGAGATGCAGCATAGTTGCCGCCGGTCTTGAAACGACCCGTGCCCTTGGGCGCTACGCGATCGTATTCGCGGGTGATGCATATGTCAGTGACGCCGAATCCTGTCTTGAAGTACGGGCCTACGGGCGATACAAAGATGATAAAGGTGTATTCGGTGGCCGGGTTGACACCCACGCGGGCGCTGACACCTATCTCGAGGGGGCGGATATATAGCGAGGCGCCGCTGCCATAAGGCGGGATAAAGCGCTCGTTCAGCTGTACAGCCTTTATGGTCATTTCGCGGAAAATTTCAAGCGGCACGGGTGCCATCATCAGCGCCTCGGCCGAGCTGCGCAGGCGCTTGGCGTTTTCTTCGAGGCGGAAGATGCGTATTTTCCCGTCGGCACCGCGGAAGGCCTTGAGACCTTCAAATATTTCCTGGCCGTAGTGCAGTGCTGTGGCGGCGATGTGCATGTCTATTGTCGGCGATTGTGACACTTCGATTTCGCCCCATTTGCCATCACGGTAGGTGCAACGTACGTTGTAATCTGTGGGAATATAGCCAAAAGGAAGTTTTGACCATTCAAGGTCCGGAATGTTGTTGTTGCTCATATCGGTTGTCTGTTAAATGTTTTGTTTGTTTTTCTGTTGATGCAAGGACTGCCGTAGGGCAGCTTGTTTTAATCTTTAAGAAGATTTTACCTTGCAAATATAGACTATATTTTGATAAGGTGCAACTTTGTTTATGAAATTTAATGGCCCAAATATCTTGTGACGTGCTCGTCGGCAAAAGTGTGATGGCGATTGGACATGGCGATTGGCGTTATCGCGGTGGTTGCCTGACAGGGCCTCTCCGGGCTTTGGATGTGTAAGTATTAAAGATCTGCGTATATGCCCTTGCTCGGCGGGATATTGTGATGCGGTTTTTTTTGCTCGGTTAAGGTGCTGATGTATAGTGTGGTGGCGGTTAGGTGCGAAATTTAGCCGAAAAAATGTTGAGAAAAAATTTGTCAGTTCCGGAAAAGTGCGTACCTTTGCAGTGCTTTTGAAAGCAACCTCGGGGTGTAGCTCAGTTGGTTAGAGTACGCGTCTGGGGGGCGTGAGGTCGCTAGTTCGAGTCTAGTCACCCCGACTAAAAGACAAATAGCTTGAGCATCGCAAGATGTCGAAAAGCAAGACTCCGTAGCTCAGTTGGTAGAGCAACTGACTCTTAATCAGTGGGTCGAGAGTTCGAGCCTCTCCGGGGTCACCACTAAAATCCGCAAGTCATTGGTTTTCAATGCTTGCGGATTTTTTTTGCTATTCGCCCGACACTGATCCCCATCCCCCTAAAACATCGGCGCATGATCAAAGCTAAAGCTTTGATAACTAAAAAAAACTTTACATAAGAGAGGAGGAAAGGAGGAAGAATTTTGGGTCAATGTTTAAGTTCTGAAATTGCCTCTTTTATGGCATCGTGTAAGGAGGGGATGTTCGTTGAGACTGTCTCATAGACAATCTCGGCGTCAAGTTCAAAGTAGCCGTGGGCTATATGGTTACGCATGCCTACGATAGCTTTCCATGGAATGTCGGGATAGGTTGATTCCAAAAATTCCGGCAAACTCCGTTTAATTCGATTTATTCCTTCTCCAATTGCGGTTAACAACATGCAAGTTGCGGCTAATAACTGCATACCTCCGGGCGAGTCGCAATAGTCTTCGGAAGATTTAACGGATTTATTCCATTCTTCCAATTGGCTCAAGGTCTCATCGATTGAGAGCAATGTTTCCAGGGCTCTTGCTTTGTCTATATCAGAGTAGAGTGATTCCATCGCGGGCTATGTTGTTTAGAAATCTTGTCGACATATGCGAATGGCGTCGAATCAGATCAACCGAGGTATTCAATATATTTTCAAGGAAATCTTTGAGATCAGTCATTAATGTGATTTTCGGAGGCATATCCACAAGTATGTCCACATCGCTGTCCGATTTGTTGTCTCCTCTTGCCATAGAGCCGAAAAGGCATAACCCGGTGACCTCATATTCTTTTCGGATATAAGGCATGTTCTCCTTCAGGATTTTTATGCATTTGTTGGAGTCGCACATTCTGATTTTCCTTTACTTCTGCAAAAATAAGAAAAAATTGGATTTGCTGCAATTTCCGGCGGAAATGTATGCGAGTGAATATGCAGGAGCAGTGAGGGCGCAATATTGCGCTCGCACTGCTCCTGCTTATGTTTTTTTGCTCCGGTGTTGCTCCTGCTGAGGTTTCTTTGCGCCGGGGCTGCTCCCGGCGATGGTTTGGGGGGGATCAGAAGGAGGTGAGGCGGTTGATGCGGCGGATGGTGGCGGAGAGCATCAGACGGAAGATGCCGAAGCAGATGAGCGAGATGCCGAGCCAGAGCCATACGGTGACTGCGCCTACCAGGGGCTGTGACAGGAAGACTACGGCGAGGATGATGACGGCAATGAGGTCGAGGATCATCCACACGAGCCAGCTGCGCGAGTAGCTCGACATGACGATTGCTTCACACATGCCGTTGACAGCCACGCACATAAGCCATATGCCGGCTACGAAGATGAAGACTGCCGACATTTCGGCTACGGGCATGAAGAACATCCAGCCGCCGGCTATGAGTTCGAGGATGCCGGTGGCCAGGGTCCAGCCCCACTTGGGGAAGCCGGAGGCTGCGATGGCGAAGCCTACGTTGAAGCACCCTGCGATGAGGAGACAGATGGCGAAGGCGAAGGCCAGAACGGGGATAGATTCGGCGGGGCAGCAGATGGTCCAGATGCCCAGCGCGATGCAGATAAGACCTGTAAGGAGGGGAACCCACCAGTAGGAGGTTATGCCGCGAGATTTGATGGTAAGTGACATAGTATTTTTGTGTTTTTAATTGTCATTATAGTAACAAGGGTGGGGGCGTTAGGTTTTTGGCATGGGGGGAGACTTCGGACTTCGTCCTCAGCACTGTGCTGAGAACGGAAACGGGAAAAAAGGGAAAGGGGATGGCGGGAAGAGGGGGAAAAAAAGGAAAAAGGTGGCGGCGCGAAGATGGAAATAAAGGAAGGGGGACGGCGGAGAAATGGGAAAATAAAAGGAGGGGAAAGGGGGGAATATTAGCGAATTATCGCTAAATTTGTGGGGGAAAAGTAAAATTGGGAGGGGAGATAACCAAAATAGAGTCTTAGAAACCGATCATGAAAGCATTTAACGACGAAAATTTTTTGCTGGAGACCAAAACGGCTGAAAGATTATACCATGACTATGCTGAGGGGTTGCCGATCATCGACTACCATTGTCATCTCAATCCTGAATATGTGGCTTCGGACCATGTGTTTGAGAATCTGTCGAAAATATGGCTGGAGGGGGACCACTATAAGTGGCGCGCGCTGCGCACCAACGGTGTGGAGGAGCGATATATCACCGGAACGGACACCACCGACTGGGAAAAGTTTGAAAAATGGGCTGAGACGGTGCCTTACACCATGCGCAATCCGCTCTACCACTGGACGCACCTGGAGCTGAAGACCGCTTTCGGGGTGGAGAAACTGCTCAACCCGTCGACGGCGCGCGAAATCTACGATTATTGCACGGCGATGCTGCAGCGTCCCGAGCGCTCGGCGCGCGGACTGATGCAGCACTACAATGTGGAGGTGGTGTGCACCACCGACGACCCCATTGACTCTCTGGAGCATCATATCAAGGTGAAAAACGACGGTTTCGGCGTGAAGATGCTCCCCACCTGGCGCCCCGACAAGGCGATGGCGGTGGAGAATCCCGCTGCATTCCGCTCGTATGTCGACCGCTTGGCCGAGGTGTCGGGAGTGGCTATCAGCAGTTTTGCCGACCTGATGGCCGCGCTGCAGAAGCGTCACGATTTCTTCGGTTCGGTAGGTTGCCGCCTTAGCGACCACGGGCTGGGAGCCTTCTATGCCGAGGATTACACCGAGGCCGAAGTAGACAGCATCTTCAAGAAGGTTTACTCCGGCGAGGCGCTCACCGACAGTGAGATAGGGAAGTTCAAGACCGCGATGCTGGTGGAATTCGGCATCATGGACCACGACGCCGGCTGGACGCAGCAGTTCCACTACGGCGCTTTGCGCAACAACAACTCGCTGATGATGGCCAAGATCGGTCCTGATACCGGTTTCGACTCGATAGGCGACTACACCGTGGGCGAGAAGATGTCGAAGTATCTCGACATGCTCGCTTCGCGCGACAAGCTGGGCAAGACCATCATCTACAACCTCAATCCGCGCGACAACGAGCTGGTGGCCACGATGATAGGCAACTTCCAGGATGGCCGCTACGGGGCCGGGAAGATACAGTTTGGCTCCGGTTGGTGGTTCCTCGACCAGAAAGACGGCATGGAGCGCCAGATGACGGCTCTGTCGAATCTGGGTCTGCTGAGCCGCTTCGTGGGGATGCTCACCGACAGCCGCTCGTTCCTCTCCTATCCGCGTCACGAATATTTCCGTCGCACGCTCTGCAACCTCTTAGGCCGCGATGTGGAAGCCGGATTGCTGCCCGCGTCGGAGCTCGACTTCATCGGCCGGGAGATAGTGGCGAAAGTGTGCTACGGCAACGCCAAAGAGTATTTCAAATTTTAAACACACACAGATACCTTCTAATTCATGGCAAAAATCAACACGGTCGCCGGGCAGATGCGCGCCACCAACTTCCGCTGGGTGATCTGCGGGCTTCTGTTCTTAGCAACCACCGTCAATTATCTCGACCGCCAGGTGCTGTCGCTGACCTGGAAAGACTTCATCGCACCCGAATTTCACTGGACCGACGCCGACTACGGCCTCATAGCAGCCACATTCTCAATAATCTACGCAGCAGCGAACCTCTTTTCCGGCCGCTTCATCGACTGGATGGGCCCCCGCCGCGGCTACATGTGGGCGATAGCGGTGTGGTCGGCCGGCGCCTGCCTGCATGCGCTCTGCGGCTGGGCCACGGAGCACACCCTTGGCTACGGCGACGCCGCGCAGATGGTCGACGCCATCGGCGTGGGCTCAGCAGCGATCTCCACCGTGAGCGTGTACTTCTTTATCGCCGCGCGCTGCGTGCTGGCCATCGGCGAGTCGGGCAACTTCCCTTCGGCCGTGAAGGTGACAGCCGAATATTTCCCCAAGCGCGACCGCGCGTTTGCCACCAGTATCTTCAACGCCGGCTCCACTATCGGCGCGCTGATAGCACCGCTGTGCATCCCGCCTCTGGCGCGCTATTTCCAACGCCTCGGCGTGGGCAACGGCTGGGAGATGGCCTTCGTCGTCATCGGTCTTTTAGGCTTTGTGTGGATGGGTCTGTGGCTCATCTATTATCGCGATCCGGCCCACAGCAAGCATGTCAATGCTGCCGAACTGGCTTACATAGAGCAGGATAGCCATGACAAGGGTGAAATACCCCGCGAGGAGGCCGAGGAGGAGGACAGCAGCAAGGCGCCCCGAATCCCCTATTGGAAAGTCTTCACCTACCGGCAGACCTGGGCAGTGTTTTTCGGCAAATTCCTCACCGACGGCGTGTGGTGGTTTTTCCTCTTCTGGATCCCCGCCTATATCAGCGACGTCTACGGCATGCCGAGCGACAATCCCACCGCCATGCTGCTGATCTTCGTGCTCTACGCTATCACCATGCTATCGCTCTACGGCGGCAAGCTGCCAACGATCATCATGAACCGCACCGGGCTCAACCCCTACGCCGCCCGCATGCGCGCCATGTTTATCTTCGCACTGTTTCCGCTGTTGGCAGTTGTGGCACAGCCCCTTGGCAACTACTCCTACTGGTGGCCGGTGATTATCATCGGCATATGCGGCGCCGCACATCAGTCGTGGTCGGCCAACCTTTACTCCGTGGCCAGCGACCTCTTCCCCAAGAGCACCGTGGGTACCATCACCGGTATCAACGGCATGGCCGGAGGCGCCGCCTCGTTCCTGATCAACTATTTCTCGGGTCGCCTCTTCCAGTATGCAGGTGAGACCGGACTGCAGTTTATGGGCTTCGAGGGTAAGCCGGCGGGCTATTTCATCGTGTTCTGCTTCTGCGGCGTGAGCTACCTGCTGGGTTGGAGCGTGATGACGCTGCTCGTACCGAAATACAAGCCGGTGACGATCAAGTAAAAAGTCATTGTAATCCCCGGATAGTGCCTATTGACCCTAAAATATCTGCTGCCATGGGTTGACACAATTTGTTGCGTTGCGTGTTGTATTAGAAAAACAAAAGGTCGGGGTCAATGTTCACCTTTGCGACATTCGTCGTATATTTGCAGGAGAATGAACCCGTAAGAAACAATTTAAAGTCTAAGCATATGCGTATTACGAACTTAATGAAGACGGCAGTTGTTGCTACTATAGCAATGTTAGCTGCAAATTTTGATATGGAAGCAAAGAATATTAAGCTGCCGGCTCCGGAGCGCGCCGGCGGTATGCCTATGAATGAAGTAGTGGCCAACCGCCACAGTGTCAGAGTCTTCGACCCCGCCCGCGAGGTGGAGACAGCCAAGCTCGGTCAGGCCCTGTGGCTGAGCGTGGGCGTGAACCGCCCCGATGCAAAGCCCGAAAAGAACGGCCACGCCGCCAACCGCAGCAATCCTACGGCCATGAACTGGCAGGAGATCGAGACCTACGTCTTCGGCAAGGCCGGTGTATGGAAATATGAGCCCGCAACACATGCGCTGACGCAGGTATGCGAGGGCGATCACCGCAGCCTGATAGCCGGCACTGCGGAGTTCAGCCAGGATTTCGTGCTTGATGCGCCCTACAGCGTGGTGTTCGTGGCCAATATGGAGGGGCTGCCCGAGGGTGACCGCACAAGCATGATGGCGATGGTGGATGCCGGTATCGCCTGTGAGAACTTCAATTTGGCCGCGGTGTCGCTGGGCCTTGCCACCGTGCCCCGCGCCACAATGGACAGCGCTGCGATAGCGCGCCTGCTGGGCCTCACTGAGGCGCAGGTGCCCGTTATCAACAATCCCGTAGGCTACGCAAAGTAACTCATTGAGACAGATACAGCAACCGGCGTGTCGGTGGCCTTGAGGGCCGCCGACACGCCGGTTGGCGTTTATGTGCTGTCGGATGGTTACTTTATGACGGTCAAAGCGCCGCTGCGGATGTAGAGGCCCGGGGCGGGATTGGTGACGGGGCGCCCCTGAAGGTCGTAGAGCGTATCGTCGGCCGAGAGGGCGAGCAGGAGCGGAAGTAGATGCTTTTTCAAAGGGTAATGTTCTATGATTGTGGTAAATAATGCCACAAAGATACGAAAAGATTCTCAAAAAGTTAGCGCCGACCTCCCGGCGAGGGAAATTGGCGCTAAAATGTCGTAAAATTAGGGGTTTATTACATCGCGAAGGCATTGAAGCCGCCGTCGACGATGGCCACCGTGCCGGTGACGAAGGCCGAGGCGTCGCTAATGAGATACTGGATGGTGCCGCAGAGCTCCTCGGGGCGTCCGAACCGCTTGAAGGGGGTCTGGCGGATCACGTCGGCGCCGCGCTGCGTGAGCGAGCCGTCGGGATTGGTGAGCAGGGCGCGATTCTGATTGGTGAGGAAGAAGCCCGGGGCGATGGCGTTGACGCGGATGCCGGGGGAGAACTTGGTGGCCACCTCAGTGGCGAGGAACTGGGTGAAATTGGAGATGCCGGCTTTGGCGGCGGCATATCCCATCACGCGGGTGAGGGGGCGGAAGGCGGCCATGGAGGAGAAATTGACGATGGCGCCCTTGCCGGCTGCCACCATCGGGCGCATGAACACCTGCGAGGGGATGACGGTGCCCACGAGGTTCACTCCGAGCACCTTCTCGAAGGCCTCGACGTCGATGTCGAGGAAAGTTTTGTCGGGCGGAATGGTGGCACCGGCCTGATTGCCTCCGGCGGCATTGAGCAGGGCATCGACGCGGCCATAGCTGGCCATGACGGCATCGCAGGCGGCCTGCACGGCCTCTACATTCATCACATCGGCGGCGATAAACATCGCTTCGCCGGCGCGGTCGGCGATCTCTTTGACTATGGCATCGCCTTCGGCCTGACGGCGGCCGAGGATCACCACTTTTGCGCCTTCATCGGCGAGGTAGGCGGCGATGCAGCGGCCCAGCACTCCGGTGCCTCCTGTGATCACCACCACTTTATCTTTTACGGAAAATAGTTCGTTCATTGTTGATTTACAGGTATTAGTTTGCATTACAGGTTTCAGCCGGCGCTTCGGGCGCGTTGACGGCGGCCATGATGCCCGACACCATGCCCAGGGCGAGCATGCGCCCGTGGAAGGAGTATCCGGCATTGTAGCCCAGTTTTTCATCGCCGAGCATCAGCGGGGCGTGGTCCACGCGCATCGGCACTCCGGGGCGCTCCTTCTCGAAGATGCGCACCACCTCCACCAGGCGCGGATCGAGATGCGACGACTCCTTGAAGTCGCCGTTGGGCATCACGCGGCATATGCGGGCGTGCACGAAGTGGGTGCGGGAGGCATATTTGCGGGCCAGGGCCACCACATCGTTGTGCGCTCCGGCGCTGAGCGAGCCGCAGCAGAAGGTGAGGCCGTTGTGCGGGTCGGGCACGGCGTCGAGGAAGGCGCGGATGTCGGCGTCGCAGGTGACGATGCGGGGGAGGCCGAGGATCTGCAGCGGCGGGTCGTCGGGGTGCACGCACATGTTGATGTCGTACTTATTGCACACGGGCATGATGGCGCGCAGGAAGTAGGCCATATTATCGCGCAGCTTGTCGGCGTCGATGCCGTCGTAGAGGGCGAGGAGCTGGCGGAACTTCTCCACCGGGTCGAGGTCGTGCTCGGAGATGTTGCCGTTGACAAATCCCTGGGTCTTGACGATGATATTCTCCACCAGCCGGCGCTCGGCCTCCTTGTCCATCCGGGCCTTTAGGGCCTCCACGCGGGCGAGGGTGGCCTCGTCGTAGTCCTTGGCGGCGTCTTTGCGGCCGAGGATGTAGATGTCGAAGTAGGCGAACTCGGCGCGGTTGAAGTAGAGGTTTGAGGTGCCGTCGGGGTTGGGGTAGGTGAGGTCGGTGCGGGCCCAGTCGAGCACGGGCATGAAGTTGTAGCAGATGGTGCGCACACCGGCTTTGCCGAGGTTTTCGAGGCTGACGATGTATTTCTCAATCAGCTCGTCGCGGTCGGGTCCGGCATATTTGATCGATTCGCTCACCGGCAGACTCTCCACCACCGACCATCGCAGGCCGTGGGCCTCGATGTAGTCTTTCATCTTGTTCACCTCCTCGAAGGTCCAGATCTCGCCGTTGGGGATGTGATGGAGCGCGGTGACGATACCTTCCACCCCTATCTGGCGGAGCATATCGAGTGTGATAGGATCGGACGGGCCGAACCATCTCCAGGTTTTTTCCATATCTTACTGTTTGATTATGAGACTGTGTGGGGGGGGATTTATTTCATATAGCCGAGCGCCTCGGTGCATTTGGCCGTGATGTAGGCCCAGTCGGCGGCTGCCACGCGGTCTTTGGGGAAGAGCTTCGAGCCCATACCCACATAGTCGGCGCCGGCGCTGCGCCAGGCGGTGAGATTTTCAGCGGTAGGCTCCACGCCTCCGGTGACCATGATCTTCGACCAGGGCATCGGGGCCTTGAGCCCTTTGACGAATTTCGGACCGAGCACATCGCCCGGGAACACCTTGCACACCTCGCAGCCGGCCTCCTGGGCGTAGCCTATCTCGGTGACGCTGCCGCAGCCGGGGATGTAGGGCACCTGGCGGCGGTTGCACACGCGGGCCACCTCGGGGTTGAACAGCGGGCCCACCACGAAGCAGGCGCCGAGCTGCATGTAGAGCGAGGCTGTGCCGGGGTCGACTACCGACCCTACGCCGATGGCCATGGCCGGACACTCGCGCGCGGCGAATTTCACCACCGCTTCAAACACCTCGTGGGCGAAGTCGCCGCGGTTGGTAAACTCGAAGCAGCGCACTCCGCCGTCGTAGCATGCCTTGACTACGGCGCAGGCGGTGTCGGCGTCGCTGTGGTAGAACACCGGCACCATCGGCGCCTGGTCCATCTTATTGAGCACTTTTATCTTAGAGAACTTTGCCATCTTATTCTATGATGAATGAGGGATTAGGGGTTAGGGGTTAGGGATCAGCGCTGCACGCGGCCGTTGGCGGCGCCGCCGGCGAGGGCCTTCACCTCGGCCTCGCTCACCAGATTGAAGTCGCCGTTGATGGTCTGCTTCAGAGCCGAAGCTGCCACGGCAAATTCGAGCGCCTCACCCTGGGTAGGCATCGTCAGCAGGCCGTGGATCAGGCCGCCCGAGAAGCTGTCGCCACCGCCCACACGGTCGATGATGGGGTTGATGTCGTAGCGCTTGCTCTCGTAAAACTCCTTGCCGTTGTAGATCATGGCCTTCCAGCCGTTGTGTGTGGCGGAGAAGCTCTCGCGCAGGGTGGAGGCTACATATTTGAAGCCGAACTCGCGCGCCATGGCTGCGAAGATCCCCTTGTAGCCCTCGGCATCGGTGTTGCCACCCTCCACATCGGCGTCGGGCTTGAAGCCCAGACACAGCTCGGCGTCCTCCTCGTTGCCGATGCACACATCCACATATTTCATCAGCGGACGCATCACGCTCTGCGCTTTCTCGCTGGTCCACAGCTTTTTGCGGAAATTGAGGTCACAGCTCACGGTGACGCCGTGGCGCTTGGCAGCCTCGCAGGCCAGACGGGTCAGTTCGGCGGCGCGGTCGCTGATGGCAGGGGTGATGCCGCTCCAGTGAAACCAGTCGGCGCCCTCCATGATAGCATCGAAGTCGAAATCCTCAGGCAGCGCCTCAGCGATGGCCGACCCGGCGCGGTCGTAGATCACCTTCGAGGGGCGCATCGAAGCGCCGGTCTCGCAGTAGTAGATCCCCACACGGTTGCCTCCGCGGGCTATGTAGTCGGTGTGCACCCCGTAGCGGCGCAGGGCGTTGACCGCCGCCTGGCCGATCTCGTGTGTCGGAAGTTTGCTGACGAAGTAGGCATCGTGGCCATAATTGGCGCAGCTCACGGCCACATTGGCCTCGCCCCCGCCCCAGATCACGTCGAACGCATCGACCTGCACAAATCGCTTGCTCCCCTCGGGGGAAAGGCGGAGCATGATTTCACCTAAAGTGATGATTTTCATAAAATTTTGTTTTTTGTTGAAAAATCACCCAAATCCACCGCAAATTTAGCGATTTCCCCCGACACTTCCGCCCCTCCCCTTTTTCCGCCCCATTCCCGCGATATTTAATAGATTTCTCAACAAGATAATATACTTCGGGAGCTGCGCTAAGCTGATTCTTTTCTCTTGTATCTGAGAAAATTAAATGTTAATTTCTTGTCGTAATTTTGCCACGTTAGAAAACAGTATTACCTTTGCAACACAAAAGTGCCGGTGCAGACTTCGTCGCTGCATCCTTGCACTATAAAAAAAGGTAAAGTCGAGGCTGCCACTTTGTCGGGTAGCCTCGCTTATTTTTATCTCCTTATTCAAATTGAATAAACAAAGTTTAACATTGGAGTGCAAGAATATGGCACATTCAGCGACTAATTTTGCAGTCGAGGACTATATCAGCCCTCCTTGAAACTTCAAAATCTTTCGCTATATGTCATTCTTAATTATGCTCCTTATATTTCCGGCTTGGCTGCTTCAAGCACTCAAAGACGGAGGTAAAGTTAAGTGAAATCACTTCACATTTACCCGATTAGATTGTGATTATTAGCGAAAAAATTGCTAACTTTGCAGTCTAACAAGAACTTCATCTGTAAATGACCCGATAAATAAATCAAAGACATACGGCGAGAGCCGAAACATTTTTGAGAATACCTTAGTAGTTGTTACAGGCTTTGGTCAGCCTTCAGATGCTACTGGGGTATTCTTTTTATTACATGGCAAAGAAAACCAAATCATATTCACAGGTGCAGGCTACCGACGAATTGGAGCAGCTTGGTAAGCGTGGCACATCGGCGCCGGAGTTCATTTATGATCTCCTGCGCATCTTCGCCGGATATGGCGATGGTCAGATACGCCGTACCAAGGATGGTCCCGGCAATCTTGCCAAGGATGGTGAAACCGTCCTTATCAAGAACCTTGTCGCATATCGCGAGGCAGTTGTCAATACTCTCGACGGCGATTGCTCTAAGATGTACGACGTAATCAATGCTATGCGCGATGATGCGAAGATTGCCAAGCACTCTCCACGTCTTTACATCACAAGCAATGGTGTTTTCGTTGTGGCATACGACCCGAAAGAAAATGACTGGTACGAAAACAGCATTGAGCTTCTCTGGAAAGACTTTGAGTTTTTCACACCCCTTGCAGGTATTGAAAAAATTCAGTTCTCCGAGGAAGCCGAGGCCGATGTTAAGTCAGCCGAGCTGATGGCGAAACTCTTTGATGATATTCGTCGTTACAATGACATCCGCGACCCTCAGACCGTTCATGCGCTCAATGTGTTTATGTCGCGTCTGCTTTTCTGCTTCTTTGCCGAAGACACAGGCCTTTTCCCCGAGGATAACCTGTTTACCAACACGCTCAAAACTCACACAAAGGAGGACGGCTCCGACCTCGGCGAGTTTATTGACCGTGCGTTCCTTGCCATGTCGACCAACGACCCCGCAGTACTTTCTACTTTGCCGAAACTCTACGAGGTCTTTCCATACGTCAATGGCGGTCTGTTCCGCGACCGCTATCCCATACCGGTGCTTTCGCGCCGTGCCCGCACTCTAATTCTCAACTGCGGTGAATACAACTGGCGCGAAATCAACCCTGACATCTTCGGCTCGATGATTCAGGCAGTTGTTACTCCTGAACATCGCGCCGGTCTCGGTATGCACTACACATCTGTGCCGAACATTGAAAAGGTTATACGCCCACTTTTCCTCGATGCTCTCGAAGAAGAATTTGAGGCCGCCTGTGCCGAAGCTCGCGAAAAGATTGCCAAAAAGATAAACCACGACCGCGCATCTCAGCGGTTGCGTAATCTGCTTAACCGCTTGGCAAATATCAAGTTCCTTGACCCTGCCTGCGGTAGTGGCAACTTCCTCATCATCGCTTATAAGCGACTTCGAGAACTCGAAATACGCATTTGGGAAGCGATGCGCGAGATTACAGGCATGGCAATTCTGCCATTCCCGAATATAACGCTGACGCAGTTTTATGGCATAGAACTCGACGAGTATGCCGCCGATACCGCCACACTATCAATGTGGCTTGCAGAGCATCAGATGAACGTCAAGTTTCAGGAAGAACTCTTTGTCCTCCCTGAAACCTTGCCATTGAAACCATCCGGCCATATAGTCTGCGGCAACGCCTGTCGCCTCGACTGGAACACCGTCTGCCCCCACACCTCCGAGGATGAAGTCTACATCATGGGCAATCCGCCGTATTTAGGCTATAGCAAGCAAGATGCTAAGCAAAAATCAGATCTCGAATTTTGCCTTAATGAGATTGATGGGTATAAGAAACTTGATTATATATCTCCTTGGTTTATTAAAGCCGCTGAATTTATCCGAAACGCAAAAGCTAAATACGCTTTTGTAACTACAAATTCTATTACTCAGGGAGAACAAGTATCTATAATATGGCCGATAATATTGAGCGATCTTGATATATTCTTTGCATATAAACCCTTTATGTGGAAGAATAACGCAAAGCATAATGCAGCGGTCGCAGTAACAATTATTGGCGTAAAACGTAAAACTGATATCCAAACAAAGAGATTTTTTATTGAAGGCTCCTCCAAAGCAGTTTCTAATATCAATCCTTATTTGATAGAAATGGATGATATTTTTGTTACGCCTACATTATCTGAGTTTTCCCTAAAAAAGTAACTAAATCTCCTGAGCCTCAGTTTTCGGA
>CAJLLX010000045.1 GCA_905207535.1 uncultured Muribaculaceae bacterium
ATGCTACAAAAGTAGCGATTAATATCGGATTGGGCGCATTATCCGCCTATACCTAAGGAATTATTACAATTATTCAATATCACTCTACGTGAAAAATATCACGCAATTTTCTAAACATCACACTAATAAATAGACCAATCATGAAAAAATTGCTCTTAGCGCTTGCCGTAATCTTTTCGGCCTCAGCAGCTCAGGCACAGCTTGTACCCGGCCTTGACCGCCTGAATATAGCCAACCATCTCGGCGTGGGTGTCAGCGCCTCTACCAACGGTATCGGCTTTGAAGTGGGTACCACCATCACCAACTTTGTGGAGCTTCGCGCAGGCGTAAGCATCATGCCGGGCTTCGGCTTCCACACCGACACCGACGTATCGTTTGACAACTATGTACCCGGCTCCTATACCGACGACACCGAAACTCAGGTAAAGCTCGACGCCTCGTTCAAGCGCGTGCAGGGCTCGGTGATCTTCAATGTCTATCCCGGCGGCAAGAAATTCCCCTTGTTCATCGCTGTGGGCGGCTACTTCGGCGGCAACAAACTTGTGAACATCAAAGGACATATCGACCCCTCACTGCTTGAGGACAATCCTTATGTAGAGATCGGCGACTACACTGTAGACTTCGATAAGAACGGCGACCTCAAGGCCGACCTCCGTGTCAATAAATTCCGCCCCTACATCGGCATCGGCACCGGCCACTTCATCCCCAAGCGCCGCATCAATTTCAGCTGGGAAGTGGGCGTACAGTTCCACGGCCATCCCAAAATCTACGCCAACGACGAGGAGCTGAAGCTTGATGAAATCATGGGCGAGGAGAACGACGACACCTATCAGAAGATCATGGACAAACTCACCATATGGCCTGTGATTAAATTTACAATTTCCGGCCGAATCTTCTAAAGATCATCCACCGGAGATAACCCCCTTATAAAGATACTTACATAGGAATTTGTTTATATTGGTCAGCGAGGAGATGTGAATCCCCTCGCTGATTTTTTATGTGTGGAAAAGTGTGTGGAAAGTGTGGAAAAGGGGATGGAAAAGTATGGTAAAAAAAGGTGGGTGAAAATTTGGAATGTGGAGGGGGAGGGCTGTATATACGGCGCAAAAGCAAAAGCAAATATTGGCGCCGGAATGTTTCCACCGCTTATCCGCATGGTTTTCCACACTTATGTGTAGGAAATGAGGGATAAATTTATTAACTTTGCATGTTATAAACAGGATGTTGAAAACGTGCGTAAAAGGCTATGTTTCAGCCAGGGCGGGTGTTCACAAGCTGATGATAAAGGTGAGTCGGAGGTGGATAACCCGAAAATGCAAGTTTTTGAGGAAAAAGTTATGTAGGTTTTCAACAGCTTATATTATTGTTGGGGAAAGAGACTTTATTTTTATAAAAAATTCAACCTTATAACTAAATATAAAATGAATGTTGATAACGGGTTTGTCGACGAGCCCATAGCAGCAGGAACCGATCTGAAAAAAGAGATAGAGCGTCTGAAAAAGGAGAAGGATGCCGTGGTGCTCTGCCACTACTATCAGCGGGGCGAAATCCAGGATGTGGCCGACTTTATCGGCGACTCTCTGGCGCTGGCGCAGATAGCGCAGAAGCTGCCCAACCGTGTGATAGTGCTCTGCGGTGTGCACTTCATGGGTGAGACCGCCAAAATACTGTGCCCCGACAAGAAGGTGCTGGTGCCGGATGTCAATGCCGGCTGCTCGCTGGCCGACTCGTGCAAGGCCGAGGACCTGGAAGCGTTTATCAAGGAGCATCCGGGCCACACGGTGGTGAGCTATGTCAACACCTCGGCAGCCGTGAAGGCCCTGACCGATGTGGTGGTGACCTCGTCTAACGCCCGCAAGATAGTGGAGGCGCTCCCCAAGGATGAGAAGATCATCTTCGGGCCCGACCGCAATCTGGGCAACTACATCAGTTCGGTGACCGGCCGCGAGATGCTGGTGTGGAACGGCGCCTGCCATGTGCACGAGCAATTTTCGGTGGAAAAACTGGTGGAACTGAAGAAGGCCCATCCGCAGGCCAAGGTGCTGGCACATCCCGAGTGCCCCAAGCCGGTGATACTGCTTGCCGACGAGGTAGGCTCCACAGCCGCTCTGCTCAAATATGCCCGCGAGAGCAAGGATAGGGAGTTTATCGTGGCCACCGAGAGCGGCATCCTGCACGAGATGCGCAAGAGCTGCCCCGACAAGGTGTTTATCCCCGCTCCTCCCTCCGACAGCACATGCGCCTGCAACGACTGCTCCTTCATGAAGCTCAACACCATGGAGAAGCTCTACAATACCCTCCGTTTCGAGCAGCCCGAGATCACCGTAGATCCCGCCATCGCCGAGGCTGCACGCCGACCCATCGAGAGGATGCTCAAGATGAGTTAGCAGATTGTAGTGGGGGAGTAGGGGAAGTAATCAACAAAGATATCAACACAAAAAAACATATATACGAATCCTGATGGAGTACCGTCATAAAGAAATAGAGCAGCGCTGGCAGCAGTACTGGAAAGACCATAAGACCTACCGCGCGGAGATCGACCAAAGCCGTCCGAAATATTATGTACTCGACATGTTCCCTTACCCCTCGGGTGCGGGTCTGCATGTGGGTCACCCCCTGGGCTACATAGCATCGGACATTTTTGCCCGCTACAAGCGTCTGCGCGGCTTCAATGTGCTCCATCCCATGGGCTATGACGCCTACGGCCTTCCCGCCGAGCAGTATGCCATACAGACCGGACAGCACCCCGAGGTGACCACCCGTCAGAACATAGCCCGCTACCGTCAGCAGCTCGACCGCATCGGATTCTGCTTCGACTGGGACCGCGAGGTGCGCACCTGCGACCCCGGTTACTACAAGTGGACCCAGTGGGCGTTCATAGAGATGTTCAACCACTACTACGACACCGCCCTCGACAAGGCTATGCCTATCAGCGACCTCGTGAAGCACTTCGAGGAGAAGGGCACCGAGGGAGTGCACGCCGCCGCAAGCCGCGAGCTGCATTTCACCGCCGAGGAGTGGCGCGCGATGGACGCCAAGGCCAAGAGCGACACGCTGATGAACTACCGCATAGCCTATCTGGGCAACACCATGGTCAACTGGTGTCCGAAACTCGGCACCGTGCTGGCCAACGACGAGGTGAGCGAAGGGCTCTCGATCCGCGGCGGTTATCCCGTGGAGCAGAAGGTGATGTATCAGTGGTGTCTGCGCGTGAGCGCCTACGCTCCGCGTCTGCTCGACGATCTCGAGGGTCTGGCATGGAGCGACAGCATCAAGGAAACCCAGCGCAACTGGATCGGGCGCTCCGAGGGTGCCGAGATGCAATTTCGCATCAAGGACAGCGATGTGGAGATGACCATCTTCACCACCAGGGCCGACACCGTATTCGGCGTTACCTTCATGGTGCTCGCTCCCGAGAGCAAATATGTGGATATGATCACCACTGAGGAGCAGCGCGAGGCCGTGAAGGCTTACCGCGACGAGATCAAGCATAAAACCGAGCGCGAACGCATGATCGACAAGAAGGTGAGCGGCGTCTTCACCGGCGCCTATGCCGTGAATCCGCTTTCGGGCAAGGAAATACCGGTGTATGTGAGCGACTATGTGCTTGCCGGCTACGGCACCGGCGCCATCATGGCCGTGCCCGCCCACGACAGCCGCGACTACGCCTTCGCACGCCATTTCGATCTGCCCATCATACCGCTTATCGAGGGTGCCGACGTGAGCGAGGAGAGTTTTGACGCCAAAGAGGGCCGTATGATCAACTCCGAGGGTCCGAAACTCAATCTCAACGGCATGGAGGTACGCGACGCCATAGCCGCTACCAAGCGCTTCATAGAGCAGGAGGGGATAGGCAAGGTGAAGGTCAACTACCGCCTGCGCGACGCCATCTTCAGCCGTCAGCGCTACTGGGGCGAGCCCTTCCCCGTATACTACAAAGACGGCATCCCCTGCATGCTCCCTGTAGACAAGCTGCCGCTGCTGCTGCCCGAGATCGACAAATATCTCCCCACCGAGAGCGGCGAGCCCCCGCTGGGCCGCGCCAAAGACTGGAAAACCGAGGAGGGATACCCCCTGGAGCTCAATACAATGCCCGGATTCGCCGGCTCGTCGGCTTACTATCTGCGCTACATGGATCCTCACAACCCGGAGGCCCTTGTAAGCCCCGAGGCCAACGGCTACTGGCGCAATGTCGACCTCTATGTAGGCGGCACCGAGCATGCCACAGGCCACTTGATCTACTCCCGTTTCTGGAATAAATTTCTCTACGACCTGGGCAAGGTGTGCGAGAAAGAGCCCTTTGCCAAGCTCATCAACCAGGGCATGATCCAGGGGCGCAGCAACTTCGTATACCGCATCAAGGACACCAACACCTTCGTGTCGGCCGGCCTGAAGAAAGACTACGACGTGACCCCGATACATGTGGATGTCAACATCGTCAGCAACGACGTGCTCGACACCGAGGCCTTCCGCCGCTGGCGCCCGGAGTATGCCGACGCCGAGTTCATCCTCGAGGATGGCAAGTATGTGTGCGGCTGGGCTGTGGAGAAGATGTCGAAATCGATGTTCAATGTCGTCAACCCCGACGACATCGTGGAGCGCTACGGCGCCGACACGCTGAGGCTTTACGAGATGTTCCTCGGTCCGGTGGAGCAGAGCAAACCGTGGGACACCAACGGCATCGACGGCGTGAACCGCTTCATCAAGAAACTCTGGAATCTCTACTACAAGGGCGACACCCTGCTTGTCGACGACAGCAAGCCCTCGGCCGAGGCCCTCAAGAGCATCCATAAACTCATCAAGAAGGTGACCGGCGACATCGAAGCCTTCTCCTACAACACCTCGGTGAGCGCCTTCATGATCTGCGTCAACGAGCTCACCGCGCTCAAGTGTCATAGCCGCGAGGTGCTCGAGCCCCTGGCCGTGGTGCTGGCACCCTTCGCGCCGCATGTGAGCGAAGAGCTGTGGCACAATGCCCTCGGACACGACACCACAGTGTGCGACGCCCGCTGGCCCGAGTGGAACGAGGAGTATCTGCGCGAGTCGAGCGTCAACTATGCCGTGAGCTTCAACGGCAAGGCACGCTTCAATATCAGCGTGCCCGCCGACATGAGCAAAGAGGAGGTGGAGAAGACCGCCCTCGGCAACGAGCAGGCCGCCAAGTGGCTCGACGGCAAAACTATCGTCAAGGTGATAGTGGTGCCCGGCAAGATAGTGAACGTAGTGGTGAAGTAACTCACACGTCGGTGGAATAATCAACCCCCGGTGAAGTAACCCTTTGCCTTGCAAAGGCGTAAGGCAATAAAAGGGGATACATTCACGTTGAATGATAAGAGCAAGTGGCTCCCTGCATCAGAGGGCCTATTGCTTTTGGACGATATAAAGCAAGCGATAAGGAAAAAAGTGATGAAGCTGCCCAAAGAGATAGTGTTTGCCACCAACAATGCCCATAAACTGCAGGAAGTGAGGGAAATAGTGGGGAGCGATTGCCGTGTGCTGTCGCTGGCCGAGATAGGATGTCACGACGATATCCCCGAGACCGCCGACACCATCGAGGGCAATGCCCTGCTCAAAGCCCGCTGGGTGAAAGAGCGCTACGGCTACGATTGCTTCGCCGACGACACCGGCCTGGAGGTGGACGCCCTCGGTGGCGCTCCGGGAGTGCGTTCGGCCCGCTATGCCGCTCAGGAGGGGGGCGCTGACCATGAC
Source organism: uncultured Muribaculaceae bacterium (assembly GCA_905207535.1). Taxonomy (GTDB): domain Bacteria; phylum Bacteroidota; class Bacteroidia; order Bacteroidales; family Muribaculaceae; genus UBA7173. The sequence continues at coordinate 5,710 of CAJLLX010000045.1, forward strand.
TCGCAGGCCAATATGCGCCTGCTGCTCAGGCATATGGAGGGAAATACCGACCGCCGCGCCCGTTTCCGCACCGTCATGGCGCTGATCCTTGGGGGTGAAGAGCATCTCTACGAGGGAAAAGTGGAGGGCACCATCACCGAAGGGCCCCGGGGCAACGACGGATTCGGCTACGACCCCGTATTTCTGCCCCAGGGGGAGAGCCGCACCTTCGCCGAGATGAGCGCTGACGAGAAAAACAGTCTGAGCCATCGCCGGCGCGCCCTCGACGCCATGCTTGCCGCCTTATCGTGACAACGCGAGAGAGAGAGAGCTACGGCTGCCGCATAGGCCTGTATTGCAACGCAATAGTCCCACGACAGCCCCGACACACATATAAAACAAGAGATAACAACAAACAATGCTGAGAAAACTCATATTACTGATCACAGTGATGATGCCCGCGCTGATGTGGGGACAGCTCGCCGTGGGTTCGTGGATGCTCTATTCGCCCTACCGCAATGTGGAGCGCATGGTGGAGACCCGCGAGTATGTCTACTACATGTCGGAGGGCGCCCTGACCCGCGTCGACAAGACATACGGCGAGGTGCAGTCGCTCAATGTGTCCACGCTGCTCAACGACAGCGGTGTGACAGGCCTGTATGTAGACCGCGACGGCAAGAGCATCCTTGTGACCTACGAATCGGCGGCTATGGACCGCCTCTACGATGACGGCCGCGTGGTGAATATCTCCGATATCCGCGACGCGGTGATGACCGTGCCCCGCACCATCAACAGCGTCGACTTCAGTGACAACTCCTACTTCGTGGGCACCGATTTCGGCGTAGTGACCTTCGACAGCGCCCGCGACGAGGTGAAACGCACCGTCTATACCCCCTCGAAGGTGAAATTCGTGGTGGCTGTGGGCAATTATGTGGGTGTGTCGCTCGGCAATAAGATATTTTTCGGAAAGAACGACAACAGCCTCACCTCGTGGGACAAATTCACCACCCTCACGGGCGATAACGGCAACTACGCATGGTTCAACCTCAAGGGGGTCGGCGACAAATGGATCTACGCCACCAACACCTACAGCAGCGACAACCATCTGCACAAGATCACCCTCGACTTCGACGCCGGCACCTTCACCAGCGTGGAGGTCAAGGAGTATGGCACCACATCCAACGGGTCGAAATTCACCCACGACATCGACGTGTGCCGCGACGGCGTCTATGCGTGCAACAACAAGGGTGCATACGTGATCAGCCACAGCGGCGAGGAGAGCTATATCCCCGGCATCACCCGCAGCAGCGACAAGGTGATGAGCTACTACGACAACGCTTCCAAGGCGTGGAGCGCCGACAGCGAAGGGGTGAAACTGGTGGATGTGGCCAGCGGCAATGCCGAGCTCACCACCGCCCGTCCGTCGGACCTCACCGTGAGCAACGCCTCCGGCATGCATGTGGGCGCCTCGGGCAAGGTGTATGTATACAGTCTCGGCGAGAAACTGACATTGCGCCTCCCCTCCGCCAACAAAAATCACAGCTACGTAGATGTGGTGTCGCCCGGCGGCCGCTTCACCGATGTGAGCGCCAACGACGTGGAGACCACCAACCGCTCAAGCAACTCCTACACCCCCACGGCTCCTCATCATGTGGCCTTTAACTTCCATATATTCGAGGACCCCTCGGATCCCGAGGCTTACTACATCGGCTCATTATTCGAGGGTTGCTACCGCATCAAGAACGGCAAGCAGACCCACAAATATGACACAAGCAACTCTCCGATCGGCACCTTGTCCAACGGATGGGCCTACCCCGTAGGTGTGCCCCTGGTAGACCGCATCGGCAACCTGTGGCTGTATAATATAGCCGACCAGAACGCCACCACCGCCAACCGTATCCACTATCTGCCCGCCTCCAAGCGCTCGGCAGCCACAGTGACCGCAGCCGACTGGACCTCCTATGCCGTACCCAACATGACCAACGAATACCGCGACCCCGTAGGCGTGGCATGTCAGCATAGCAATCATGTGGTGTTCTTCCCCGGCCGCTACAACCAGCTGATGGTAGTGGTCAACCACAAGGGCACCGAGTCGGCCGCCGACGATGTGATTACCTCTGTCACGAGCATGGTAGACCAGGACAGCCGCACCATCTCATCCTACCACCGCATCTGCGCCGTGGAGGATAAGAAAGGACGCATATGGGTAGGCACCGAGAGCGGCGTCTTCGAGGTGACTGACCTCTCGAAAGTGACCTCCTCAACCATCACCGTCAACCACCTGAAAGTGCCCCGTAACGACGGCACCGGCCTGGCCGACTACCTGCTCGACGGCATGCAGGTCAATTGCATAGCCGTGGACAACTCCAACCGCAAATGGATCGCCACCGATTCGGGCGTGTACTACGTGAGCGAAGACGGCAACCAGATACTGGATCACTTCACCTCCGACAACTCCATCCTCCCCTCCAATGTGGTGTATGCCGCAGCATGCGATCCGACATCCAACAGCGTCTACTTCGGCACCGCCTCGGGTGTGGTAGAGTACAACTCCACCTCCTCGCCCGGCAGCGACAACTACGACAACGTGGTGGCCTATCCCAACCCCGTGCGCCCCGACTACACCGGATGGATCACCATCAAGGGCCTCATGGAGGATAGCCTCGTGAAGATTGCCGATGCCCACGGCAATGTGTTCCACCAGGGCCGCAGCAACGGCGGCATGTACGTGTGGGACGGCTGCAACAGCGAGGGTCGGCGCGTGAAGACCGGAGTCTACTATGTCTTTGCCTCGCATAGCAGCGGCGACGGAGGCGGCTCCGATGCCGTGGTCACCAAGATCATGGTGGTAAATTGAAAAATATGATATCTTAACTACAGAGAGTGACGGCCGGTGAAAACCAAGGGCCGTGGCTCTCTTGTTATATAAGAGAGCGCCGCCCATCGGCGCTCTGACCAACCCTTAAAACGCCTACTAAAGTGATAACGCTGAAATATAAGGACGAAGACGACCGTGCCTACGGACTGTCGGGCATGGCTGTGAGCATGTATCTTCTTGACCACGAGAAGTATATCGACAATATCTCGCTTGATGCCGACGCCGATTACGGCCTGGGATTCACGGCCGACTTCTTTCATCAGCCCAATCCCAACCTCTCGCCCAAAGCCGTGTGGGCCGACTCGCTGTCGCGCTTCAATCTGCTCAACGGGCTGATAATCTCCAACATGCTCTCGCGCGCCATGGTGCGCAACGGCGAAGCCGTCACCCGCGAACTCTATCAGCTGATGTGCGGCATGCTCACCGACGAGGGGCGCGAGCTATGCTCGCTCGACGAGGACGAGACCCGCACCCTATTCAACAAGAATTTCAATTACTTCCACGAAGTATTTGCCAATGCCGCCGTGGCCGAGACGGTGCGCGGCCTGGTGGCCGGCCTCAAGCGCGACCGCACGCTCGACAGCGACGCGATCTACGTGTGCATGCGCCCGCTGCGCCGCTGGTAAGACGCGACATGACAACACCGCCTCCGGAAATCGCTTCCGGAGGGCACATACGGCGCCGTAGCGGCGTCGTAACAACAAATCATAACTAATCATTACTTATTGATATATTGCCATGAGAAAGAGTGTACTGAGCGTAGGAATGGCGCTCATGCTGCTGAGCAGCGGATGCAAGGGTGACAAAAAGAATGTCCGGGACAGGCAGCTCCCTAATGTGATAGTGGTGCTGGCCGACGACCTGGGCTACGGAGATGTGGGATTCACAGGGTCGAAGACCATAGCTACCCCCAATATCGACTCGCTGGCACGCGGCGGTGTGACCTTCACCAATGCCTACGCCTCGTCGTCGACATCCACCCCGAGCCGCTATGCGCTGATGACGGGGATGTATCCCTGGCGCGACGACATCAAGATACTTCCCGGCGACGCTCCTCTGGTGATCAATCCCGAGCAGGAGACACTGCCCAAGATGATGCGCCGCGCCGGCTACACCACAGGCGCCATCGGCAAATGGCACCTTGGCATGGGCAGCGGCAATGTGGACTGGAACGATACCATCCGCCCCGGAGCGCGCGAGATAGGCTTCGACTACTCATGTATCATAGCCGCCACCAACGACCGTGTGCCCACCGTATTCGTGGAAAACGGGGCAGTGGTGGGCCTGGAGAAGGACGATCCGATCTATGTGGACTATGAAAAGAATTTCCCCGGCGAGCCTTGCGCGCTGGAGAATCCCGAAATGTTGCGCATGCACTGGGCCCACGGGCATCAGAACGCTATAGTCAACGGCATCCCCCGCATCGGCTATATGAAGGGGGGCATCAAAGCCCGCTGGGTCGACGAGGAGATGGCAGGATACTTCTCGGGGAAGGTGAAGGAATTTCTCGCCGAAAATAAGGACAAGCCTTTCTTCCTCTACTACGGGCTTCATGAGCCGCATGTGCCTCGTGTGCCCGACAGCCGATTCGCCGGCACCACAGGCCTTGGCCCGCGCGGCGATGCCATAGCCGAGGCCGACTGGTGTGTGGGTGAACTTGTCAAGGAGCTCGACCGCCTGGGCCTCCTGGAGAACACTATCATCATCTTCTCGAGCGACAACGGCCCCGTGCTCAACGACGGATACCTCGATCAGGCCCGCGAGCTTGCCGAGGCTGCCGGACACCGCCCCGCAGGCCCGCTGCGCGGCGGCAAATACAGCCTTTTCGACGGCGGCACTCATGTGCCCATGTGCGTCTACTGGAAGGGGCATGTGCGCCCCGTGACGAGCGACGCCTTAGTGTGCCAGATGGACCTCCTGGCTTCGCTTGCCGACATGGTAGGGGAGGAGACCGTCCCCGGGCTTGACAGCCGCGCGATGATGCCCGTATGGCTCGGAGAGAGCACCGAAGGGCGCGAGGATCTCGTCATCGAAAATCAGGGAAAACTGGGTCTGCGCGCCGGCAACTACGCTTATCTGCCCCCTTACACCGGGCCTGAGACTAATCTCACCGGCAACGAGCTGGGCAACCTCGGCGTGGATGGCCTTTTCGACCTCAAAGCCGACGAGGGACAGCTCACCAACATCGCTCAGACCGACACCGCGCGCCTGGCGCAGATGAAGGCGCTCTTTGCCGACCGCACCGAGGGGTTCTACCGCCCGTTTGTGGAGGAGGTGACCCTCAAATAATGGCGTAATAGCTTTATTTATTGAAAATTATTATCATCGACCGATGGAAGAGATAAGGATGCCGGGCCCCTTTGAGGCGCCGATGTATATCATGGCCAAACCCGCCGGCCCGCAGTGCAATCTCCATTGTGAATATTGCTACTATCTGGAAAAGAAGGCGCTCTACGACCGCAAAAACCGCCCCTGGATGAGCGACGCCACCCTCGAGCGCTATATCCGCGAGTATATCGGCGCCTCCACCACCGAGGGGGTGATGTTTGTGTGGCATGGCGGAGAGGCCACGCTGCGCTCGCTCGACTTCTTTAAAAAGGCCATGAAACTGCAGCAGCAGTATGCGCAGGGACATCATATAGACAACTCGCTGCAGACCAACGGCACTATGCTCACCGACGAATGGTGCCGCTTCCTGCGCGACAACCATTGGCTGGTGGGGATCTCTATCGACGGTCCGCAGGAGATACACGACGAATACCGCCGCACCCCCGCCGGAAAGGGCACCTTCCTGAGTGTGATGAAGGGGATAAAGCTGCTGCAGAAATACGGGGTGGAGTGGAACGCCATGGCCGTGGTCAACGACTACAACGCCGACCATCCGCTGGAGTTTTACCGCTTTTTTAAAGAGATAGGGTGCAAATACCTGCAGTTCACCCCGATAGTGGAGCGGCTGCTACCCGACGGGCGTCTGGCGTCGCCCCTCGACGGCGACGAGGCCGGCGAGATCATGGAGATGTCGGTCACGCCCAAGAAGTGGGGCAAATTCCTGATCGCCCTCTTCGACGAGTGGATCCGGGAGGATGTGGGGCAGGTGTTTGTGCAGATTTTCGACTCCACCCTGGCCAACTGGGCCGGTGTGGCGCCCGGCCTCTGTGCCCTCGACAAATATTGCGGCCATGCCGCCGTGATGGAGCACAACGGCGACCTCTACAGCTGCGACCACTTTGTGTTTCCCGGCTATAAACTCGGCAACATCCACACCGACAGCGTGATAGAGATGATGACCTCCGACCGCCAGATGAATTTCGGCCGCATCAAGGCCGACACCCTCCCCGGCCAGTGCCGCGAATGTCGCTGGCAGTTTGCCTGCCACGGCGAGTGCCCTAAAAACCGCTTTGCCCGCACCGCCACCGGCGAGAAGGGCCTCAACTACCTCTGCGAGGGCTACCGCATGTTTTTTGAGCATGTAGCCCCCTACATGGACTACATGCGCAACGAGCTTGCCGCCCATCGCCCCCCCGCCAACGTGATGCGAGTGCGCGAGCAGATTGCTTCCGGCAGATAGAGACATCAGTCCCCGAGAATATCGTTCCGGAAAATCGTCCCGAATGAACAAGCCCCGGAAATTGCGATTCAAGCGCAGTTTCCGGGGCTACGGGTATTTTGTTGTCTTCAGATCTGACCTTGCTCTACGGCCACGCAAACGCGCTCTATGATGGCGTCGTGCTTATTCTTCTCCGGCTCGTACTTGCCTTTGAGCGATACGCCGAAGAGGCGGCCGAATCCCTGCCAGAATGTGGCGCGGAATGAGCCGAGGAAGGCTTTGAGGATGTCGTAGCCGCTCTGGTTGGTCTCGCGCTGTATGAGCTTGACCAGCATGCGGGCCTGATTGCGCGAGAAGCGCTTCAGCACGGGCTTGTACTGATTGAAGACGCTCGACTCCATCTCCTTCAGGTAGCGCTCGCGCTCTTCCTGTGTGGGGAAGGTCTCGATGTATTCGTAGGTCTCGAGCAGGGTCTCGCAGATGAGTTTGGCGTAGGGGAGCGCCTTCTTCACGTCGCGCACTGTCTTCCAGTAGAAGTCGCGGTCTTTCTTGTTTTTGAATTTCAGCTCGGGAAAGACGGTGATCTCGTTGAAAACGATCACGAGCACGGTGTCCCCCTCCTCGGTGACCTTGTGGTAGCGTCCGCGAAACACCGGCTGACGCCCTGTGCCGGGGCGCTCGATGGTGTGCTCCGGCTCGGCGAGGGCTTCGTAGTCGGCCGGAACCTGGGCATATGAGGTCACCGCCGCCAAAAAGGCAATGGCGGCGATGACAATGCGGTGTATGTAAGTGCTAAGTGTATTTGTCATATATTCCTTCTCCTGACATATTTAACGCGGAGGAGGGCTATGTTATTGCGCGGGAGTGTGGGGAGTGGGCGGATAATCAAGGGTATAGTGGAGGCCGCGGCTCTCGTGGCGCTCTTTGGCCTGGCGCATGATGAGGTAGCCTACATTGATGATGTTGCGGAGCTCGCAGATTTCGCGCGAGGCCTTGGAGCACTTGAAGAGCTTCTCGGTCTCCTCGTAGAGGATGTCGAGGCGGTTCCAGGCGCGGTCGAGGCGCAGGTTGGAGCGCACGATGCCCACATAGGTGCCCATGATCTGGTTCACCTCGCGGATGCTCTGGGTGATGAGCACCATCTCCTCGGGGTGGCGTGTGCCCTCGTCGTTCCATTCGGGCACATCGTTGCGGAAGCTGATGTGGGGGAGCTCCTGCACGGCATGCTGCGCTGCGGCCTCGGCATAGACCACAGCCTCGATGAGCGAGTTGGAGGCGAGGCGGTTGCCGCCGTGGAGGCCGGTGCACGAACATTCGCCCACGGCGTAGAGGTGGCGGATCGACGACTCGGCGTTGGTGTCCACCTTGATGCCTCCGCAGAGATAGTGGGCGGCAGGGGCCACGGGGATGTAGTCCTTGGTGATGTCGATCCCCAGCGAGAGGCATTTGCGGTAGATATTGGGGAAGTGGCGGCGGGTCTCCTCGGGGTCCTTGTGTGTGACGTCGAGAAATACGTGGTCGTCGCCGTGGAGCTTCATCTCCGAGTCGATGGCGCGGGCCACCACGTCGCGGGGCGCCAGTTCCAGGCGCTCGTCGTATTTCTCCATGAAGCGCTCGCCGCGGAGGTTGCGGAGTATGCCACCGTAGCCGCGCATGGCCTCGGTGATGAGGAAGCTGGGACGGTCGCCGGGATGGAAGAGCGCGGTGGGGTGGAATTGGATGAACTCCATATCCTTCACCGTGCCCTTGGCGCGGTAGACCATGGCGATGCCGTCGCCGGTGGCCACGAGCGGATTGGTAGTGGTCTGATATACGGCGCCTACGCCGCCGGTGGCCATGAGGGTGACCTTGGCGAGGAAGGTGTCGACGCGCCCCTCGGGTGTGAGCACATATGCGCCGTAGCAGGTGATGTCGGGGGTGCGGCGGGTGACTATCTTGCCAAGATGGTGCTGGGTGATAATCTCGATGGCGAAATAATGCTCGTAGACATCGATCTGGGGGCAGCGGCGCACGGCCTCGATGAGGCTCTGCTGTATCTCATAGCCGGTGTTGTCGGCGTGGTGGAGGATGCGAAATTCCGAGTGTCCCCCCTCGCGGTGGAGGTCGAAAGAGCCGTCCTCCTTCTTGTCGAAGTTCACGCCCCACTCAATGAGCTGGCGTATCTGAGCCGGGGCCTCTGTGACCACCTTCTCCACGGCCACAGGGTCGGAGAGGTAGTCGCCGGCCACCATGGTGTCGTGTATATGTTTCTGGAAATCATCCACTTCGAGGTTGGTCACCGATGCCACGCCACCCTGTGCGAGAGCGGTGTTGGCCTCATCGAGAGTAGTTTTGCAAATGAGGGCCACGCTGCCGTATTTGGCCACTTTGAGAGCGAAGCTCATGCCGGCGATGCCGGATCCTATAACGAGAAAATCATATTTCTTAGTCATAGCCTGTAAGATCTGTTGAGTTGGGGAAGGCAAAGTTACATTTTTCCCTCCTAACAGCCAAATAAATATGTGGAGAGAGATGTGGGCGGAGATTGGTAGCCCGAAAGCCGACAGGATATAAAGAATCTGAGTTTTTCCAAAATAAGTAACTAAAAAGTCGTTATTTCTTGGAAAATAAT
>CAJLLX010000046.1 GCA_905207535.1 uncultured Muribaculaceae bacterium
TATGCGCAACTTTTTCATTATAAATATTTTAAGAAATTAATTCAACCAACAGGTTACCTTTGCAAAAGTTTAGTCAATACACACGGCTTTACTTCGGCTTTGTGGTAAAGCCGATTTTTATTTCATCACACACTATCACCTTTTTGAAAGAAAATATCAATAATAAATTATCTTTAATCATAATTATGTTTAAACTTACTTGCAAGGGCTCACTGTGCGCCCTTACGGCAATGTTATCCGCCTCCGCACTCCTCACCGGCTGTGTGGACGACGATTACGACCTGAGCAAGGACATAGACAAAAATGTCACCGTCGGTGGCAATACGCTCTATCTCCCCGCTTGCTCTACAGGTGAAATCACTATGAGTCGCGTGCTCGACCTCAAAGACGAGAGCTCTATCCGCGCCATCAAGGCCACGGACACTGAGAAATACGGTCTGCAGGTGGGCGACTACATCCTCCTCGAGGACGGCGATCGCTCCGAGACATATGTCAAGGTAGAGCAGGTGCACCTCAAGGACATCCAGATCACAAGCGACGGTATCGACGTGCCCTTCGTGCCCTTCGGCGACCTCACTCTCCCCGCCAACTTCACCTCTAATCTCACCATCAGCGACAACAGCGTTGACACCGAACTCAAGCGCCTCGACCACGCCACCACCGACTTCGACCTCGACATGTATGTAGGCTACTCCTCGGCAGAGTTCCGCGGCGGTCTGAAGATCGACAAGGGCTACACCATCACATTCGACAAAAAGTGGGAAGTGGCAATCACCGACCCTGCCACAGCTGCTATAGCAAAGATCGTAGACGGTCACAAGCTCGTCTTCACCAGCGACAAGAAGCTCAGCAACAACACTCCCTTCCATATGATTGTAAAGGTGAAGGGCTTCAACCTCGGCAACAAGCCGGGCGAGGGCCTCTATAAGCCCGGCCACTTCGACCTGAAGTCTGACGTAGATTTCGCCGGCAATGTCACCGCAGTCGATGACTCTCACGAGTTTGTACTCGGCAACGTGCACGTAGATTTCGACCTAAAGATCAAGCATGCCACCCTCCTTTCGGTTACCGGTATCGTAGATCCTAAAGTCACCATCAATTCTACCAACGTATCTATCGTCGACATCCCCAACTTCCTCGACGATCCCGACAACCATCTCGACGTAGCCAACCCGCAGATCTACTTCACCATCACCAACACTTCGCCCGTTTCGGTGACTGTCAAAGCCATGATCGAGGGTCTCTACAAGGATAAGAGCCCCGTCGAGATCTACATCGGCAAATGGGACGAAGCCTCGATCCACGGCACCGATGAGATTCTCGTAGGCCCGGGCACCACCCGCGTATGCCTCTCGCGCACCGGCGAAGGCTACACCCCCTCCGAGGCCGCACACTACGACCGTGTTCTCAACATCAAGGTCAGCAACATCTCCGACCTGCTCGCTTCCATTCCTACCAACATCGAAGTGAAGAAGATTACAGCAAATGTTGTGCAGGAGCCCGTCACCTTCGTGCTCGCTGCTCCCGACGACAATGGCTACCTCTTCCGCACCGACTACGAGGCTGTGGTGCCCCTGGCTTTCGGCGACAAGCTCAATATCGAATATGACGACAAAGACAACGGCTGGGACGAAGACCTCAAGGGCTACAGCTTCGGCGCACTCAATGTGGAGATGGACGTGGTCAACACCATTCCCCTCTCGCTCGTGCCCGATGCCGAGCTCCTCGGCGTGAACGACGTGGATTTCGCCGATGTCACTATCGACGTTGACGGCCAGATCACCGCCGGCGCACTCACAGCTCCCTCTACCTCGCACATCAAGCTGACCGCCCGCTGCAAAGACGGCGCCGACCTCAATGGCGTGAAGGGTATCCGCTACTGGTTCCGCGCCACGAACGAGGCTGCCACCAACGGCGTGATCCTCAACGAGAACCAGGGCCTCAAACTTGAGAACATCAAAGTATACCTCACCGGAGGCGTAACCATCAACCTCGACGATATCGACGACGACAACGAATAACTTCCTACCATTCACTACACATTTTTTGAAACATGAAAGCTATAAAACACTATATGCTTGCCGGAGCACTCGTCGCAGCTGTGCTCGGAGCCTCGGCACAGGAAGCAAGTCGTTCGGGATATTTCCTGGAGGGGTACAACTTCCGCCACATGCTCAACCCGGCATTCGCCCCTGAGAACAACTATGTCTCCATGCCTATCCTCGCCAACCTCGGCGTGGGTGTCAACAGCAACATCGGCGTCAACACCTTCCTCTACAAGATGCCCGACGGACAGCTCACCACATTCATGAACAAGAGCGTCAGCGCCGATGAGTTTCTCGACAAACTGCAGAAAAACAACCACATCGACGCCAACCTGAATCTCACCCTGCTCTCCTTCGGCTTCCGCGCCTTCCACGGCTACAACACCGTGAGCATCAGCGCACGCACCGAACTCGGCGCCAACATCCCCAAGGACATGTTCAAATTCATGAAATTGGGCATGACAGGCCCCAGCACCCAGTACAGCTTCAAGGACCTGCGCCTGCGCGCCAACGCCTTCGCTGAGGTAGCCCTCGGCCACCAGCACAAGATCAACGACGAGATTGCCGTAGGTGCCAAGGTGAAATTCCTCCTCGGCGTAGCCAACGCCGACGTCCGCATCAAGCAGATGGACATCCTCCTGAGCGATCAGCGCTGGTCGCTCAACGCTCAGGGCGAGATGAACATCGCCGCCGGCAACGGCCTCAAGGTGCCCACCAACAAGGAGAGCGGCAAAGATCTCGACAAGCCCGACGAATACAACCAGATCGACTACGACGGCATCGACTACGACAGCTTCGGCCTCGGCGGCTTCGGTCTCGGATTCGACCTCGGCGCCACCTACGACATGCACAAGTTTGTCGACGGCCTCACCCTCTCGCTCGCCCTCACCGACCTCGGCTTCATCAACTGGACCAACAACCAGCATGCCGTAACTCCCGCCACCACCTGGACCTTCGACGGCTTCGACGACATCGCCATCAACTCCGAGGCTCTCGACTACGACGAAAAGAAGCTCAGCGAGCAGGTCGACGGCATCTTCGACGACCTCAAAGACTGCGCCAACTTCGAGAAGGCCGACGACAGCGGCAAGAGCCGCACCACAGCCCTCGCTGCCACCCTCGCTATCGGCGCCGAGTATCGCATGCCCTTCTACAAGGGTCTCACCGCCGGCTTCCTCTTCAGCCAGCGCATGGGCGGATGCTTCTCCTGGACCGAAGGCCGCTTCTTCGCCAATGTGAAACCCACCTCGTGGTTTGACTGCTCCATCAACTACGCCGCCGGCACCTACGGCTCGTCGCTCGGCTGGATGCTCAACTTCCACCCCAAAGGCTTCACATTCTTCGTAGGCACCGACCACCAGTTCTTCAAAGTCACCCCGCAGTTCGTGCCCGTGGGCAAGTGCAACGCCAACCTCAACCTCGGCATCAGCTTCAACTTCGGCAAGAAGACACCCCGCGTCCCCGAATACGCCAACCTCTAATCCCGCATAGCGCCCCCTCTTAGCGCTATATCCGATAAAAGCCTCAGGGCCTGCATCCGCTGGATGCAGGCCCTGAGGCTTTTATCGGGTCAATGTAACAGCCCGGGGAGTATGTCAAAAAACATCGTACAGGCTGTAGGAGCGCAATATTTTTGGAAGTGTTGGGGAAAATTTGTGGTGGCCCCGGGTCAGTCCCAGAGCTTGTCGGCGACGGCGTAGCGGGGACGGTGCTTTACTTCGGTGAAGATCTTGCCGATATACTCGCCTACCACGCCAATGGCGATAAGGATCAGGCTCCCGAGCGCCCAAATTGAAAGCATTATCGAGGCCCAGCCGGGGCTGATATGGTCGCTGAAGAAGTAGGACACAAGCACATACAGGGCCACTAAGATGTCAAGCACCAGAAGCACCAGCCCGGTCATGAAAATCCACCGCATGGGGCGCGCCGAAAACGATGTGATGCCGTCGATGGAGAAGGCCAGCATCTTGGTGAACGGATATTTCGACTCGCCGGCCACGCGCACATTGCGCACATAGCTCACAGAGTCGTGTTTCAGCCCTATTTGCGGCACTATGCCGCGCAGGAAGAGGTTCGACTCGCCGTATTCCGAGAGCAGATGCAGGGCGCGATTGCTCATCAGGCGGTAGTCGGCATGGTCGTAGACCGTCTCCAGGCCCATGACGCGCTGAAACGAGTAGAAAGCATGCGCCGTGGTGCGCTTGAACCATGTGTCGCTCTCGCGCGACGAGCGCACGCCGTAGACGATCTCGCATCCGTCGCGAAATTTCCGCACCATCTCCTCGATAGCCGCGGGATCGTCCTGCATATCGGCGTCGATCGACACCGCGGCATCGCAGTGGTCCATCGCCGTCATCAGTCCGGCAAGGAGCACATACTGATGGCCCCGGTTGTGGGCCAGCGATATCCCCTTCACGCGACTGTCGGCCTCGTGAAGGCGGCAGATCACCTGCCATGTGTCGTCGCGGCTGCCGTCGTTGCAGAGCAGCACATAGCTCTCAGTGGCCGAGGCCAGCCCGAGCTCGCCGAGGCGGTCGAGCACAGCAAGCATCTGAGGCACAGAGGCCGGGAGGGCCGCCTCCTCGTTATAACACGGCACCACTATGGCTATCCGGGGCAATCTATCGTCGGTCATGGCATCATTTATCTTTTTGGTAGTATCAATTGGAAAAGAGCGGAGGCGTGGGCCGATGTCGGTCCCGGTGCCTCCGCTCTCTGTAAGTCGTTGATCTATCGATAATCAATAGTTGCGGGCTATGATCACGCGCTGTTTCGAAGGCTTGCCGGTGACCATGCACACTCCGGGAGTCTTGTCGCCCTCCAGAGGTATGCAGCGGATGGTAGCCTTGGTGTCGGCTTTGATCTTCTCCTCGGTTTCGGTGGTACCGTCCCAATGGGCGAGGATGAAGCCGCCTTTTTCGATCTCTTCTTTGAATTCCTCGTAAGAATTGACCTCGCGGGTCATCTCCTCGCGGTGGCGCAGCGCCTTGTTGTAGATATTCTGCTGGATATCCTCAAGCAGATTCTTCACAAACTGTGCTATACCCTCGAGCGGCTCTTCCTGCTTCTCGAGCGTGTCGCGGCGCATCACCTCCACGGTGCCGTTTTCGAGGTCGCGGGCACCGATGGCCAGACGCACGGGCACACCCTTGAGCTCGTAGTCGGCAAACTTGAAGCCGGGGCGACGGTTTTCGGCGTCGTCATACTTCACGCTGACGCCCAGCGAGCGGAGCTCCTCTACGATGGGTTTCACCCTCTCGGAGATGGCGGCGAGCTGCTCGGCGTTTTTGTAAATGGGCACAATCACACACTGGATAGGAGCCAGATGCGGGGGAAGCACCAGACCGTTGTCGTCGGAGTGGGTCATGATCAGCGCGCCCATCAGGCGGGTGGACACGCCCCACGAGTTGGCCCACACATATTCGGGCTTGTTGTCCTGGTTGACGAAGGTTACGTCGAAGGCCTTGGCGAAGTTCTGTCCGAGGTTGTGGCTGGTGCCGGCCTGCAGGGCTTTGCCGTCCTGCATCATGGCTTCGATGGTGTAGGTGTTGAGCGCACCGGCGAAGCGTTCGTTGGGAGTCTTCACGCCTATGATCACAGGCATGGCCATATAGTCGCGGGCAAATTTGGCATACAGGTTGATCATCTGCACGGTGCGGGCCTCGCTCTCCTCGGCGGTAGCGTGGGCGCAGTGGCCCTCCTGCCAGAGGAATTCGGCTGTACGCAGGAACATGCGGGTACGCATCTCCCAGCGCATCACGTTGGCCCACTGATTGCACAGCAGAGGCAGGTCGCGGTAGCTGTGGATCCAGTTTTTATATGTACCCCAGATGATGGTCTCGGAGGTAGGGCGGATGATCAGCTCCTCCTCGAGCTTTGCCTCGGGGTCTACTATCACACCGCTGCCGTTGGGATCGTTTTTGAGGCGGTAGTGGGTCACCACGGCGCACTCTTTGGCAAAGCCTTCCACATGCTCGGCCTCGCGGCAGAGAAACGATTTCGGGATAAGGAGCGGGAAATAGGCGTTCTGCACTCCTGTTTCCTTAAACATCCGGTCAAGCTCATGCTGCATCTTTTCCCAGATTGCATAGCCGTAGGGCTTGATTACCATACAGCCTCTCACGGCCGACTGCTCTGCGAGATCGGCTTTGACCACAAGCTCATTGTACCACTGCGAGTAGTTCTCGCTGCGTTTGGTCAAGTCTTTCAGTTCTTTTGCCATTGCAAATATCTATGTATAAATATCTTTCGTGTTTGCGTTGTGTCCCCCTCCCCTTTCCGGATACAAAATTAGAAAATTTTATCCTAACTTCAAAACGGCTTTCATCCGGCCGCGGCGCCTGCCGCGCTTCCTGCGCTTCCTGCCGCACCGTTCTGCAATTCTTGCTGCGCTTATTGCCGCGCCTTGCGGGTCGCAAGTCCCCTGTAAAAGATTCCTTATTTGCTGTCAGGGAAATTTTTGCTGTCAGAGTTTCTTATTCTTGGCATCCACTATCAGCATCGGTCCCGGCACGATGAAAATCTCGAGCCGGCGATTGGCGCGACGCTCTGATGCCGAGCCGTAGGAGGTGTCTTTTATCGGGTCGCTGTCGGCCATAGGATAGCCTTGCAGCATATCAGTCTGTGCGGCGTGGCGGTCGAAATAGTCGTAGAGCGACACTATGCGTTTCTCGGTGAGCGAGTAGAGGTAGTCGTCAGATCCGGTGTCGTCGGAGTGCATGGCCAGGATCACCTTAAATTTGCCATGAGTGCGGAAATAGGGCAAAAAAGGCTTGAGCTTGTCGGCCGCCGAGCCCATCAGCAGCGTATCGTTGGGCGCAAACAGCTCGTCGGCGGGGATTGTGGCTATCACCACCTCCCCTTTTCTGGTGGTCTCCACCTTGTAGCCCATCTTTTGCAGCGCCTGTGCCTCGCGCTTCATGTATCCCTTGATATACGACGTCTGCTTCGAGGGCACATCGGGGAGCATGATGGTCTCCTCGAGCGTCAGCTCCGAGAGATCCACCAGCTGCTCCTGCGAGCTGTCTTTCTTCTGGGCAGCCGAGACAATGGCACACAGAGCGCACACCGCCAGCGACGCCATGCGCGCACGGCGTGCTCCGCTCCGTAAAAAGTCTTTGAAATATCTCATATCGTAGCGCACTTTGGCTCTTCTTGTTATCTCTAAGCGGCCCGGAGAGGGGTCAGATGATCGAATCCTCGTAGGCCATCTCGGCGTGCACCAGCAAGGGCGCGTCGTCGGGGCTCACCACGGCGTCTTTGTCCTTGCGAAGCATCCGCTTCACATAGTCCACCACCTCCTGCTCTATGTCGTCGGGATCGTCGTCGGGATCCGACTCGATGTCGAGCAGACCGTTCTCCTCATAGAAGTCCCATATCATGTCCACCACGTTGAGCACCTCATCGGTGTCGTAGGGCTTGCGTCCGGCCTCCACGAGGGCTTGATTCATGGCCTCCACGGCCTTCAGTTCGTCAAATTCCATATACAAAGAGTAGTTTTGTGAGTTTACAATCCTGTATCAGAGCTCGAGCAGCCCCCGGGGGATCTCCATATCCACCACGCAGGCCTCGGGGTCGACCCCCTCGACCAGCGCTACAGGCACCAGGAGCGGTCCCTGCCCTGCGGCGGCGTCGCGTCTCTCTATGATAAACAAATAATTGGCGGTAGAGTCGTCGAAATCTGTGATTTTTCCGATTATTTCACCATCGGAGCGCACATCGAAGCCTATCAGGTCGTCGGCATACATGCCGTCGCCCTCCTCCCCGGCGCCTTCCCCGGCCTGCTTGTCGAGGTCGCGGACCAGGGCATAGACCTTATGGCCGCAGAGCGCGGCAGCCTGCTGCTGAGTCTCCACGCCGTCGATGCTCACCAGGTCGGTCTCCGCGCTTTTGGGGCGCACCGAGGTGGGGAAGAAGGGCACGAAGATGCCGTCGATCTCCAGCACTATGCACTGCAGTGCCTCGAGATCTACGTCGGCTGTAAGTTGCACCACTATCTCTCCGTCGATGCCGTGGGTCTTCAGCAGTGTCCCTACTGGGCGGAGTTCACTCCTCTTTATCATCGGTCAGAGCTATTTGTCATTCGGTCAGAGCAACGACTGATTCTTTTTCTTCTTCTTTTTCCCGGCGGGCTGCACCTGCTCGCGAAATTCGTGCAGACGCATCTTCTGAGGGTCGGGACGCAGAGCGCCGTGCGACATCTCGGCCAGATCCTTGAATATCTTCGCATCCTCCACTCCGTCGGCGTTGACGGCGAGCATCTGCTTCTTCATGTGGTTGGCCAGCAGGCGCGTGGCCTCGTCGCGCTCGGGGCCCTCCTCCATGGCTGCCACAGTGTCGATAAGCTGCTGTGTCAAATGGCCGTAGTGGCGGTAGCGCATCGGCGCCTGGGTGTAGGGCACCTTCTCGGGGAGAGTGTGCAGCTCATCGGCCTGTATCACATCGCAGGGATAGTCGATATCCAGCTGAAAGTGAGCCATGATGGCGAGATGATCCCACAGTTTGTGTTCGTTTTCGGGAGCACGGAGTTCGGGAAAGAGATTGCCCATAGACTTGATGATGGAGTAAGCGCAGAGGGTGCGCTCCTCCCTGTCCTCGATGGTCAGGCAGTGGTCCACCATCCGCTGTATGTTGCGCCCGTATTCGGGGAGCACCAGTTGCGAGAGCCTTGTGTTGTAAGTGAGCATTTGGAGATGCGTTGATATTGGGGTTAAGTGTAGTATCTTATAAAGCAACACGGCGCAGCGGCTGTTTGTTGGCTTCCGCGCCGTGTAGCTATGCGGGTCGTCCCCCCCTGCGGGGGATGTGTCATTACATGTTCATACCGCCGTCGACCTGGATCACCTGACCGGTGACATAGCTCGACATGTCGGAAGCGAGGAAAGTGGCCACATTGGCGATGTCGTCTACCTTGCCGCCGCGGCGCAGAGGTATCTTCTGGATCCACTCGGCGCGGATATTGTCGGGCAGAGCGGCAGTCATGGCTGTCTCGATGAAGCCCGGAGCGATGGCGTTGGCGCGGATGCCGCGGCTGCCTACCTCCTGTGCCACACTCTTGGCCAGGGCGATAAGGCCGGCCTTCGATGCGGCGTAGTTGCTCTGGCCGGCGTTGCCGTGCACACCTACCACCGAAGCCATGTTGATGATAGAGCCGGAGCGCTGGCGCAGCATGATGGGGAGCACGGCGTGGATGAAGTTGAAGGCGCTCTTGAGGTTCACAGCGATCACTGCGTCCCACTGAGCCTCCGACATACGCATCATCAGGCCGTCTTTGGTGATACCGGCATTGTTGACCAGGATGTCGATGCTGCCGAAGTCTTTATGTATCTCTTTGACTACCTCCTCGGTCTGAGCGAAGTCGGCGGCGTTGGAAGCGTATCCTTTCACCTTCACGCCGAGGGCGGCGATCTCCTCCTCGGTCTTCTTGCCGTTCTCGTCAATTACCAGGTCGGTGAAGGCGATGTTGGCGCCTTCCTTTGCAAAGCGGAGCGCTATCTCCTTGCCGATGCCGCGGGCGGCGCCGGTGATGACAGCGGTTTTTCCTTCGAGTAATTTCATAATTATCAATCGTTTATATTTGTGTAGTGTTTAGTTGTTGTCTATCGGTTGCGGGTTGACCGGGTGCCGGTTTCACGGCCTCCATCAGAAAACTCACCATCTGTTCGGTGGCAAGCTCGCCGGAGTAGCCCAGCACTTCGAGATTCTCCCTGAGCATGGGATTGAAAAAAGCATGCGCCAGAAACACCAGCAGCGGCTCGAGGCGCTCGGCCTGCACGGGGTCGAACTCCCCCTTCTTCACCCCCTCGCGGATGATCAGCCGCAGTATCTCCATCTCTTTGCGGGCGGCCAGGCGCCGGGTCTTTCCCCCGAGCTTCCAGTCGAGCAGATTGCGCAGCGACAGCGCCTCGGGCTGGCGTCCGGTCTGCAGCATCGATCCGAAGCGCACGCGCAGGAAGCTGTCGAGCTTCTCGGCGGCCGGAGCGCTGCTCTGCTGTATGCGGCGCTCACGGGCCACAAGCTGCTCGCTCTCACGCTCTATCACAGCCTGATGTATCTCGCGCTTGTTTTTGAAATAGGTGTAGATCGTGCGACGGCCTTTCTCCGAAGCTGTGGCGATATCGGCCATAGTGGTATTCTCTACCCCTTTTCTTGCGAAAAGCTGACGGGCCACTTCTATCAGTCGATCACGAGTTTTGCTTACCATTGCCGTTATATAGCGTTTGCGATATGGGAGGAGAAGACCGGCGACGGGCATTGGCTGCCCATGCGCCACTTTTTCAACCTGCGAAGTTACAAAAAAATATCCGAAACATATCCCCCGGCGGCAAAAAAGGCCGCTATAATTGCAAAATAAGTCTGATTTTGCTCTCCCTTCCCAACTATTTCGTAACTTCGCACTTGTATTTCTCCCGGCCGGGGAGACACCTGCCATGCCCGGGATATGAACTTAATACAAAGAAACAGATCGGCGACTTGAACTTCGGAGAGAGCCGGCGAAGCCATAGACAAACTCCTCAAAAGTCTAATCAACGGATAGTGCAATGAAAGAATACGATGAATTAGAGCAATATTTGCGCCATGATGAGCCGGATAAGCTCAACCGCGGCGTTGCTTGGGCTACCGCTATAGGCTTGCAGCAGGTAGATGGTCTGACGACTTCAAAATATCTCAGAGAGACGGCTCTGCGAAATATCGAAGGGGAGATAACGATAGATCAGGCACAAAATTTAATCAAGGCTTATTACGAAAGTCGAGCGAGCCGCGAAAATGATGCCGATGACACCGAAGAAGCTGATAAGGTGTCTGCAAATATTGCTAAACTCCTTGGCGAAAAGGCATTTGTCTTTTCTCCGGTCGGCCTGATCTCCGTGCATCGCAGAATATTTGAGGGCGTATTTAAGCACGCCGGAAATATTCGCGACTACAATATCACAAAAAAAGAATGGGTACTTGATGGAGATACCGTGCTCTATGCGCCCGCTTCGGAGATAATGCCGAGCCTCGAATATGATTTCGGAGAGGAGAAAAAATTCAAATATCGCGGGTTGAGTACCGACCTGATTATCGCTCACCTGATTCGTTTTATCTCAGGTATATGGCAGATACATCCCTTTCGTGAGGGCAATACCCGCACAACCGCTGTATTTCTGATAAAATATTTGCGTTCACTCGGATATAATATTGGCAATAAACCCTTTGCCGAAAACTCCTGGTATTTTCGCAATGCCCTTGTCAGGGCTAATGTTCAGAGCCCGGCCAAAGGGATCGAGCAGACCGATGAGTACCTAAAGCGCTTTTTTGAAAATCTGCTAACAGGCACCGACCACCCGCTCAAAAACCGATATATGCATATTCGCTATAACGGCGAGGAGCCCGACCGACCAACCGACCAACCGACCAACCGACCAACCGACCAAGCAATAGCTGTCGCTGAGGCAGTGAAGGACGGTCCCAAAAGCCGAGATGAAATAATGAAATCATTAGGATTACGACATATCTCTACATTTCGCCAAAATTATCTGCATCCGGCTCTGGAAGCAGGATTGGTGGAACGAACGATTCCCGATAATCCCACGGACGCTCGCCAGCAATACCGATTGACCGACAAAGGACGTGAAACAGTTGGATTATAAAAAGAAGTGTATTCGTCAGCAATTCGTCAATTCACTTTTTGCAAATTACACATCAAATATAACGGAAAAAATCTCTCAGAAACGACACCTCAAACATCCCTATGGAGTATACCGGCATACATAATCAAAGGTCGGCGTGGAGCGGGCTGCGGTTGCTGATAGCGGCGGTCTGCTGCATGGTCGCGATTGTGGCTCAGGCCGCCGAAAACCGGCTCGAGTTTCCGCGCTCGGCATCGGCGGCAGTGGGGATCGTGGTGCGCGATCTCGCCACCGGCGAGGACCTCACCGACATCAATGCCGACAAACTCATGGCGCCGGCAAGCATCATGAAATGTGTCACTTCGGCCGCCGTGCTCCTCGACAACCGCGAAAATGAGTGTTTCGCCACCGAGGTGGCCGTCACCGGCGAGGTGACACCCGACAGCATCCTCATCGGCGACCTCATAGTCTGCGGCGTAGGCGACCCCACCATCGAAAGTTCACGATTTCCCGAATATCAGGGCATCACTGACTCTATCGCCTCCCGCCTGCAGCGCGCGGGGATCCGAAAGATCGCCGGATACATCGACATCGACTCCGTGGGCTTCGCCGAGCAGGGACCCGGCAAGAAGTGGGAGCTGGAAGACCTCAAATGGTACTACGGAGCCGGGCTCTTCCCCCTCAACTACCGCGACAACACCGTCGGCGCCGACAGGGCCATGAAAAATCCCGCCCGCACCTTCACCGCCGACCTCAAGCGCACTCTCCTTGCCCGCGGCATAGAGGTGGGCGAACAGGATGTGGTCTTCGGCGAGGTGCCGCTGACACTCATCTACACCCACCGCTCGCCGATGCACGCCTCGGTGATGCGCGACATGATGGTGGAGAGCAACAACCTTTTCGCCGAAAGTATGTTAAGAATACTGAGCCCGGAGGGCACTCTTGCCGATGCTCTCAAGCGCGAGAGCGAGCTTCTCGGCGCAGCCGGACTCGACACTTGCTCGCTCCAGGCCTACGACGGCAGCGGCCTCACCCGCGCCAACCGCCTCACTCCGGCCTTCATGGCCGATCTGCTCACCCTCATGGCCCATAGCCCAAAGGCGCAGCTCTACACCTCCTTCTTCCCCCGCGCCGGAGAGGAAGGCACGGTGAAAAAACTGCTCCGCGACACCCGCCTTGCGGGCCGGATAGTGCTCAAGAGCGGCAGCATGAAGGGTGTGCTCTGCTACGCCGGCTACCGCATCGACGACGACGGGCGGCCCACCCATGCCATAGTGGTGATGGTCAACAGCCACTCGTGCCCCACGGCCAGGCTGCGCAATGCCATAGGCGACTTTCTCCTCCGCGAATTTCCGCAATGAATAATCAACGAAACTATATATTACAGCATATGGAAGAACACCTCGATGAGATGCTTCATCTCACAGCCGACATAGCCGAGGAACTGCTGACCATCAAGGACACCGGCAGTCCCCTCTCCGACCACACAGCCGAAATGATAGCCCGGCTGGCCGAACTTGCCGTGACCTACCGCATGGAGGAACCCGACGGCGACATCCCCGCAGCTCCGGCACCCGTAGCCGGGGGGATCCCGGTGGGCGATGCGCAGTGGCAGGTGGAGGAGGAGATGAGCGAGGCTCTCGCCACTGAGGCCGAGGAGCATGAGGAGGCCTTCGAGGTGGCTCCTGTAGCCGCCGCCCAAGCCGAGGAGGTCGACGAGGAGGCGGAGGCCGAAAACGCCGAGGCCGAGGAAGCAGCCGATGCCGACGGTGCGGTCCCCACACTCCCCGATCCCGAGCCTATAGCCGAACCGGAGCCCGAGCCCGAACCCGAACAGGAACCCGAGCCCGAGCCGGAACCCGAGCCGGAACCCGAGCCGCAGCGTGTGCCGCTCTTCACGGCGCGCGATCTCCGCAATGCATTCACGCTCAACGATGTATTCCTCTTCCAGCGTGTGCTCTTCCACGGCTCCCCCTCCGAGTTTAAGAATGCTCTCGAGGAGATCACCACCCTCGCTTCGGCCGACGAGCTCCGCGAGTATCTCCAGTCGCAGCATCACATCAACCTCAAATCCGACGAGGCACGCGATTTCGTGGGCATCGTCAGCTCATTCTTCAAATAAGCAGCAATCATGGCAGGAAAGCTTTTCGTGGTACCCACTCCGGTAGGCAATCTCGGCGACATGGCGCCGCGCAGCATCGAGGTTCTCAAACAGGCTTCGCTCATCCTCGCCGAGGACACCCGCACAAGCAGCGTGGTCACCCGTCATTTCGGCATCACCACCCCCATGATATCCCATCATAAATTCAACGAGCACACCGCCACAGCGCCCGTCGTAGAGCGCCTGCTGGGCGGCGAGACCATAGCCCTTATCTCCGATGCCGGCACCCCCGCCATCTCCGATCCGGGATTCATGCTGGTGCGCGAATGTCGCCGCAACGGCATCGAGGTGGAGACCATCCCCGGCCCCACGGCCTTCGTGCCCGCGCTGGTCAACTCGGGCCTCCCCTGCGAGCGATTCACCTTCGAGGGATTTCTCCCCCAGAAAAAGGGGCGCGCAAGCCGCCTGGCCGAGCTGGCCGACGAACAGCGCACAATGATCTTCTACGAGTCGCCACTGCGCCTGGTGCGCACCCTCGCCGACCTCGCCGCGGTGTTGGGCGCCGACCGCGAAGCCTCGGTATCGCGCGAGATCTCCAAGCTCCACGACACCACCCACCGGGGCACCCTCGCCGAGCTCGTAGACTATTTCACCGCCAACAATCCACGAGGTGAAATTGTTATTATAGTGGCCGGCAAGCGCGACGAACGCTCAGAGCGACGCGTGCACCGCAACAAATACAAAAACGATGATACATCCGAATCCGACGACATGGATGAGGAATAAACTACAACGCAAGAACCAACCAATTACTCCTCAAATCCGCAACCTATAGGGTTTAGTGGGATTTTGCTTGCAAAGCGAAAAAATTCATTTTATTGTACATATTTCTTGCACAACAGAAATGTCGCAGACACAAA
>CAJLLX010000047.1 GCA_905207535.1 uncultured Muribaculaceae bacterium
ATGGCGGCGCTCCCGGGGGTGGCGGTGATTGCCGAACCGCTCTCCAATGTCCGCGTCCGCGGGGTGATGGGGGAGTGCGACGCGCTCTTCTCGGCGCCTCTCAGCGACGAGGAGGTGGAGAGGCTTAATCCCGATATTCTGATTGCTTTCGGAGGCGCTCCGGGGAGCGCCGCGCTCAAGCAATTTGTGCGCCGTTTGCATCCCGCCGAGGGATGGTATGTGGGGCGCACCGATGCCGCCATCGACACTTATCGTTCGCTCACGATGCGGGTGGAGATCGAGCCGCCGCTCTTTTTCCCGCGCTTCATCGCCTCGATGCGCTATCTTGGCTCAAAGGCTGCGAAAGTGGAAGGCGGGGAGAGCTATGCCGACCTGTGGCGCCGGTTCGCTGCGATGCGGCTACAGCCGCTTGGCAAGCTTGCCGACCGCCTGACGGCCGAGAGGTGCTGGTGTGCCCCCTTGGCCGTCAGAGAGATAATAGACGGGATGCGCGGACGCGCCGCCGGTATCAATCTGCAACTCGGCAACGGCATGAGCGTGCGCTATGCGCAGGCTTTCGGGGCGGAGGCGTTCCACCGCGTCGACGGCAACCGCGGGGTGAGCGGCATCGATGGCTCGGTGTCCACGGCTGTGGGCGCTTCGGCGGTCTCCTCGCTGCCCACGTTCCTGATAGTGGGGGATATGTCGATGCAGTACGACCTCGGAGCGCTCGCCTCGACTCTGATTGGCGGCCGGCTCTCCATGGTGGTGCTCAACAATGGCGGCGGCGGGATATTCCACTTCGTGAAGACTACCCGCTCGCTCCCCGAGCGCGATGACTATTTCACCGGCAATGTGCGGCTACCGATGCGCGAGATTGCCGGGGCCTACGGCTTCCGGTATATGCGTGCCGACAGTTTTGATAGTCTTGCCGAGGGTGTGCGTGAGCTGTGCCGCCCGGAGCAGGCCGAGGGAGCTCCGCTGATACTGGAGGTGGTGACCGACGGAAGCGCCGATGCCGCGGTGTTTTTGCAACTCATCGGCTCTGAATCGTTTGCTGATACAAAATCTTAATAAAAATAGTTTACGATATATGCAAAGAGAATGGAAAAAGATAAAAGAATATGAAGATATTCTTTTTGAGCAGTATAAGGGGATAGCGAAAATCACCATCAATCGTCCGAAGGTGTACAACGCTTTCCGTCCGCGCACCAATTTCGAGATGCTCGATGCCATGAACTATTGCCGCAATACTCCCGAGATAGGTGTCATCATCCTCACGGGCGCCGGCGACAAGGCTTTCTGCTCGGGTGGCGACCAGCACTACAAGGGGCTGGGCGGTTACGTGGATGCCGACGGCACACCGCGCCTCAATGTGCTCGAACTGCACAAGGCTATCCGCTCTATCCCCAAACCGGTCATCGCCATGGTCAACGGTTATGCCATCGGTGGCGGCAATGTGCTCAATGTGGTGTGCGACCTCTCGATAGCGTCGGAAAATGCACGTTTCGGCCAAACCGGTCCGAAGGTTGGCAGTTTTGATGCCGGTTTCGGCTCGTCGTACCTCGCCCGCTGCGTGGGACAGAAGAAGGCCCGCGAGATTTGGTATCTCTGCCGCCAGTACACCGCCAAGGAGGCGCTGGAGATGGGGATGATCAACGCTGTGGTGCCCTTCGATAGGCTCGAAGATGAGACGGTAGAATGGTGCGAGACCATCCTTAAACGCTCGCCGATGGCTATCCGCATGATCAAGCGAGCCCTCAATGCCGAGCTCGACGGTCAGGCCGGACTGATGGAGTTTGCCGGCGATGCCACTCTGCTCTACTACCTCATGCCCGAGGCTCAGGAGGGTAAAAATGCTTTCCTCGAGAAGCGCGACCCCGATTTCGACCAGTTCCCGAAGTTCCCCGGTTGATCCTGAGAGATGCTGAAAGCCGAATTTACACCTGTCGTGCTCCGGTTTAAGGAGACGGCGATCACCTCGCGCGACAGGATGCGCGAAAAACTCACCTATCTTGTGAAATTGACCGACACCGACCGCCCCGGGAGCATCGGGGTGGGTGAGTGTCCGCTGTTTCGCGGCCTGAGCGCCGAGGATACGCCCGATTTTGAGCGGCTGCTGCGCGAGGCGTGCGAGCACCCGGAGGAGCTCCCCGAGGTGTCGTCGATCCGCTTCGCTTTCGAGAGCGCACGGGCCGACCTGCTCTCCGGCGGCGCCCAAAAATGGGGCGACACTCCCTTTACACGCGGCGAGGAGCCGATAGTGATCAACGGACTGGTGTGGATGGGCGACAAAGCCACCATGGCGCGGCGCATCGGCGAGAAACTCGATGCCGGATTCCGCTGTGTGAAGTTGAAAATCGGCGGAATCGACTTTGACGACGAGGTGAGGCTGCTCGCTTCGATCCGCGAGCGGTTCGGAGCTGATCAGATTGAGCTGCGGCTCGATGCCAACGGCGCATTTTCGCCCGAAAACGCCATGGAGTGCCTGGAGCGGCTCGCGCGCTACGATATCCACTCCATAGAGCAGCCGATCAAGGCCGGGCAGTGGGAGGCGATGGCCTCGGTTTGCGCCAGGTCGCCCATCCCGGTGGCTCTCGATGAGGAGCTGATCGGATTTTCGTCGGATGAGCGCAAGCGCACGCTGCTCGACGCCATCCGTCCGCAATACATCATCCTCAAACCGGCCCTGTGCGGCGGATTTCGGGAGGCCGACCGCTGGATTGACCTCGCCTGCGAGCGCGGCATCGGCTGGTGGGCCACATCGGCCCTGGAGTCGAATGTGGGGCTCGGCGCCATCGCCCGTTGGGTGTCGCAGCGCCGGCTGACAATGCCGCAGGGGCTCGGCACCGGCGCGTTGTATGTGCGCAATTTCCCCTCGGCGCTCCGCCTCGAGGCTGATCGGTTGTGGTGCGATCCCGACGCCCATATTTCGTCAGCCGAGATCTGGAAGAAGGCTCGGGAGATCTGACCGCCGCACCGGATTTCAACGATGGTCCCGGCTTTGCGCCGGTGTTTCCGTCTGTTTTTGATTTTTTGCATGATTCCAAATGGAGATTCTTACTGAAGAGTTTGCCGACTTTGCCCGGGAATGGGAAAATCCGCTCCCGTATATTTGCGCCCACACCTCTGGATCTACCGGCGCGCCGAAAGAGGTGCGGCTGCTAAAATCCGACATGCTCCGGTCGGCCGAGGCCACCTGCCGGTTCTTCCGCCTCGACTCCGGATCGACACTTTTTTGCCCCCTCGCCGCCCGCTATATCGCCGGCAAAATGATGCTGGTTCGCTCGCGTGTCGCGGGATGCTCGCTCATCACTGTTGCCCCCTCAGCTCACCCTTTCGGGGGGTCTCGGAGACCCCTTCCGGGGGTGTTGGACCTGGTGTGCGTGGTGCCCGCGCAGGTGGAAAGCCTCCTGTCGGAGGGCACCGGAGGAGCCCGGCTGCGCAGCATCATTGTGGGTGGTGCGCCGCTGTCGGCCGAACTGGAGCGGCGTCTTGCCCAAGCGCCCTGGCAGAGCTATGTAACGTATGGAATGACAGAGACTTGCAGCCATGTGGCGCTCCGCCGCGTGGGGGAGGATCTTTATCATGCACTGCCCGGCATCAGCTTTAGCACCGACGACCGGGGATGCCTGATAATAGATGCTCCGGCGTTCAGCTACAAGCGATTGACGACCAACGATGTCGTTGAGCTTCAGGATGATAGCTCGTTTCGCTGGCTGGGTCGCGCCGATTACACCATCAATTCGGGAGGAGTAAAACTGCATCCCGAGCAACTTGAGCGCCTGATAGACAAGGAGTTGGCTGTGCCCTTCTTCTTCCGCGCCATGCCGCATCCCCGCTGGGGCGAGGCGGTGGAGGTGGTAGTGGAGAGAGGCGAGGCAACGCCCTCGGAAACAGAGCTTTACGACCTTTGCCGACGCCTACTCCCCAAATATGCCGTCCCCTCGGCCATCACCTTCGTTGATTCACTCCCATATAACGCCAATGGCAAACTATGCCGCAAGCAGCCGCTGCGCTGAGCGCCGGAAATGTCTGTAAGAGAGTAGTTTGCCGTAAATTTGTAGATTGATTGCTTAAATGAACCGCAGTTTTCAAGGTTATCTCATCGGTATCGTGGCAGCCGCCACCTATGGACTTAACCCCCTCTTTGCCTTGCACTTATATGCCGACGGGCTGAGCACCGGAGTGGTGCTTCTCTTCCGCTACCTGCTTGCTGTGCCCATCGTGGCGATAATGATCAAAGCTCGTGGCCGCAATTTTAGGGTGAATATCAAGCAGTTAGGCGCTCTGACCGGGCTGGGACTGCTGATGGGGTTTTCTTCGCTGGCCCTCTTCGAGAGCTACCACTGCATGGAGGCCTCCATTGCGTCTACTATGCTATTCGTGTATCCGCTGATGACCGCCGTGCTCATGGCAGTGATCTATCGCGAGCGAATGGGCTGGCTCACATGGGTTTGCATGTTCACAGCCCTTGCCGGTCTGGTGCTCCTCACCAAAGGCGATGCCTCTACAGTGTCGCTCAAAGGGGTAGCATGGGTCATGGCGTCGTCGCTCAGTTATGCGCTCTATCTGATTTGGGTGGGCCGTCCGAGCGTGGCAAAGCTTGGTACACTGAAGATTACGTTTTATGCGCTCCTTTCGGGAATGATGATATTTGTAGTGCAAGTGGCAGTCGCCGACCCACTGCCGATGTTCCCCTCCTCAGTAGCCCAATGGGGTAATCTGCTTGGACTTGCCGTGCTCCCCACTGCCATCTCGCTGGCATGTACCAATGTGGCTATCAGACTGATAGGGTCAACGCCAACGGCCATCCTCGGCGTGTTCGAGCCGGTCACTGCCGTGGTAATCGGTGTATGTGTGTTCCATGAAGTGATCAGCCCGCGCCAGTTTGTGGGTCTAATGCTGGTGCTTCTGTCTGTAAGTCTGGTGATTGCGGGCAAGGATGTGGCTATGCGCCTCGTCGGCGCACGCCGCATGCTCCCTCCCCGCGGCATGCTCTCGCGCCGCCGTCGCTCTAATCGAAAATGAGCTTACCCTTTGTGTATCCGTAGCTTGAGTCGACGATCAGCACTACCTCTTCCCAATAGGATACATATTCATTGCAATAACGGGTCTCCACGCAGATATCGCTGTTTCTGACCCGGTAGAGATTGTCGGCAATCTTCTTAACCTCAACTACATACTTACCCTTATCGAGCCGTGTCGGCGAAAGCAGATACTCCACTTTGCTCGCTTTGCGGCTATTGTCGGTGATGGCCAGGAGCTTTCCCGAGGGTTGCTCCATCGCATAATACTCTGATACCGAGTAGCTGCTCTCCGCTTTTGCCGCTCCGGCCGTCCCCAGCACCGCCACCATCATCAATATCTTGCTGATGTTTTTCATATTCCAATCATTACTTTTTGCAAATATAACTAACAATCGCGGTTTATCATCAAAAAATTTGCGTCAAAAGTTGAATTTTTAAGGGTGAAAGGTCGCCCGTGCAGCACGGCTTGAAGCATTTGTAGTCATATCTTCTATCTTACCCGGTTCGGCACGAATCGGGTAATTTATTATGTCTGTATTTCAGTATCTTAGCTTTTCCTGATTTTGTATATTAGTTTTCAAAAGCTTTTTTTGCACAGAATCAGGAATTTAGCGCGTTTTGAGGCTTTTTGCTCATTTCTGGTGACTTTTTTACGAAATCACTAACTCGACTATCCGTTATCGGAATTATGAGGGCCTGAGAACAGCAGAGGTATTCAGAATCCGGGATATTGTGATATCCGGTCGAGCAGGGTGCGGATGGGAGTGACGATATCTACCTGTGCCGAGGGGATGCCGTCGAGATAGATACTGCACGACGGGTATTCAAGCAAGCGGCCGAGCATCTCTTGTTTGGCGGCCAACATCGCAACTCTGACAGTGGCGGCATCCTCTGCGAGTTCGCCCTTCAGCCTGTGCATGCTCATCGCTTTTCCGAATCCGCGGCCCGTCGAAGTGATGATGTTGCGGCTCACAAAGGCGCGCCGGCGCGTGAGCGCCCTGATTTGCCGGGCATCTCTGACGGGATATCCGTTGATTGTATGCCGCACCTGCCTCAGCGAATCGCAGGCCGTGCGGCGGCAGGTAAGGGATACCATGCTTTCCGACACTTCTTCTTCGGAATCCCCTACCCGATACGTGACCCACTCCCTTGCCGTCAAACCGCAGCCCTCGTTTCTGACACCTGTAAACGTAAGAATGACCGCCTGAGTGAGAGACGACGCGCCTCTCCACCTCATCTTCTCAAGACCGGACATCAGCCTCTCGTCAGATATGGAATAGGGATTGAACAGCAGAAGGCTATCGCCGAGAATTAGCCCGAGCCTTTGCCGATAGCTCTCAACATCACGTATCTTCCTGATATACATATCAAATCAATTGAATGTGAGTATTCAACAGCAAATTTAGCGTGCCTCTACAATATCTCCCAATAATAAATAATAATTGTATAAAATCAACCGGGTAGGGTCTGAGACAGACAGAGAGGTGGCAGGGAGGGGTTAGTGGAGGGCGATTTTGAGGCGGGAGGGGCCGAGGGTGGCGATGTAGACGCCGGGGGCAAAGCGGTCGAGGGGGAGGGGAGCGCCGGTGAAGCGGGCGTGGTAGACGGTGCGGCCGCTAAGGTCGGTGATGATCAGATAAAGGGGTGAGGAGGCGTTGGAGTCGGCGGAAGTGTCGGCGACGAGGAGGTTGCCCTCAAGGCGCAGCCGGGGCGACGCGTTGGGGTTGGCTTCCATGGTGCTGATGCCGGTGGCGTGGTCGTGGGGTGCCAGGCGCATTGCGGCGATGCCGCTGCCGGGTGCGCAGACAAAGAGGTCGGTCACCGGGGTGGTGTCGCCGTCGGGGCGTGTCCATCCCGAGATGTTGTCGGTGTCGACGCTGCGCGATACGGCTACCTGACGGTAGGTGGAGTAGGGGTGCTGAGGATATTTGAATGCGACGTCGGGGAAGGTGTGGTTTTGAGCACCAAGGGTGGCAAACGATTTAGGATCTTCCCACGATGAGAGATAAAACTGTGTGCCTTTCTCGGGGCTGCAATGGGCGGCGTAGGTGGCGAGGAGCTGATTGCCGTGGCGGAATGTGTAAAATCCGCGGCACGTGCCGTTGGAGTTGTCGGGGACGGCCTGATGGGTGCCTGCGGTGAGCGTCTCCTGGCGTTGGAGGGAGTGGCTGCGGGATGTGAAAAGTGTTGGTGTGGTGGCACCGTTGACATCCATCTTGTCGGAAGCTACAAACATCTCTGTGCCGGCCACTTTGTGTAGCTCGGGACGATAGAATTTGTATTCTTTTTTATATTTACCTGTCGTATAATCATATTCATAAAAATCACTGTTCGGCGAGATCCAGTAATATGGTATATATTCAGGTGCCGTCGTGACCTTCCATTTATCGATATCGAAGATGGCATATTTGGTGAAATGGGGATGATTGGTCCAGATGACGGTGGCCTCTACGGTGTATTTGCCCGATGTGATTTTGCCGGAGATGCGGTTGAGGTCAATGCGGCAGTTGTATGAGTTAGTTTCTGTCGAAAGGCGACCTTCATTGTTGTCTAAGTCAAATTCTACTTTTTTGGCCAATATCATCCCATCCTCATTGAAGGGAATGAGGGTGATGTGCGCTTCATACGTGGCGTCGTTTATCCTGTAGCATGAAGCCATCAGAAGATTTCCGAAATCGTCGTTGGCGATGACAAAATTGTGCGGGGGATTGCCGCCCTGCGGCTTGCGAAGCTCAGCCGTAGTAGGGAAAATCAGGGGCTGTAGCTCCTCGCCGGTGTCGGCTTTGAAACGGCGGATGAAGATATTGTCGCGGCTTTCACCGGTCTCAAACGGCTCGCAGTAACCGATACACAGATACACCACATTGCCGCTGAGGGCTATCGAAGCATTGTCCTGATAGTCATCGACATTGGCCAGATCCGTTTCCCACAGCATATTGATAGCCACCTCATTACCGTCGGGCAGCTTCATAGATGACTCTTTCGAGAGCGGGAGCACCTCCGAGCCTTTCTGGCGAGGCACCCCAACGGTAGCCTCGGCTCCGGCCGACATCGCGCCACCCATAGCAAGCATCAATAAAGCCACCGCTTTATATCTTAAATTTTTACAACATGCAGAATGTTTTAATCTTTTACAGAAAGCGGAGCAAAAAATCATGCTTTTCATGACAAAAAGTGTAATAATTGATGGATGTTTTAAAAATCTCCCTCCTTGCCAACAAAGTTAACGCCTTACTTTGATTATAACAAATAAATCTCGCACTATTTTCTATTTTTGACCAAAAATAATTTGAACGTTTACTGTTATACAGTGTAAACTCCGGTTTTTTTCTCCAACTATTTCCGATTTGATCCGATTGTCGAAGTAGGCACACCGCAGCGATGAGTCGGATGATTACTTGCGCCGGGTGTTCTGCCGAGATAATGAAGAAAGACCGGCAGCTTGTCGGAGCCGCCGGCCTGGATATTGCGCATGAAAGCGGGATTGTATAGATAAACAATACGTTCGGAAATCTTGACAATCGGTTAGTTCCACTGATACGGATGAGGTTTAGATTTTGCGGAGGGGGCGGGCGGGGTTGCCGGCAACGATGGTGTCGGGGTCTACTGAGCGGGGCACTACGCTGGCTGCTCCCACCACCGAGTTCTCACCGATGGTGACGCCGGGGAGGATGGTGGCTCCGGCGCCGATCCAGGCGCGTCGGCCGATGTGCACGGGTTTGCAGGTGATCACCATGCGGTTCGCGAGGTCGTGGTTGTTGGAGATGAGCTGCACGTTGGCTGCTATCTGGGCGTTATCTTCGATGTAGATTTTTCCGGCCGACATCATCCGGCATCCGGGCATTACTATCACATTGCGTCCGATGTGCACTTGGTGGAAGCGCACGCCGCTCAGGGGCGCACGCACCACCGATCCTTCGCCCATATGCGGGAAAAGTTTGTGCATCAGCTCGTTGTGCTCTATGGTGCCGGGCATGATGTGGTTGAATCGGAAGAGCAGCTGCTCCTGTTCGGCGGCCAGCGCCAGCTCCTCGGCGGTCTGCCGGGTGACGTCTATTCTGATTTCTTCCATACTTTAGCTGATTTGAATGAGCTCGATGTCAAATATGAGGGTAGAGCCGCCGGGGATGCCGGGCTGACTGAGTTTGCTGTAGCCTTGCTCGGCGGGGATGTAGATTTCCCAGCGGTCGCCGGGATGCATTTGCTGCAGGGCGATGATCCAGCCGGCTATAAGGTCGCGCAGACGGAAAGCGGGCGCTACGCCGCCACGGCTGCTGTCGAAGGTCTTTCCGTTGATGGTTTTGCCGGTGTAATGTGCCGTAACGACGCTTCCGCGATTGGGTGTCGGCCCTTGGGCGTTGCCCGATTTGATGATTTTATAGTAGATACCTTTGTCGAGGAGCTTCACTCCGGGCTCTTTGGCTTTTTCGGCCAACCATGCGCGATTTTTCTCGATATATTCCTGTTTAGCCATAATTATTTTAATGGATTTACCGATTATTCAACATTTTTTTTGACTACTCGGGCGGGATTGCCTACCACTACGGTGCCTGCGGGCACATCGCGGCTCACCACGCTTCCGGCGCCGATCACTGCGTTGTCGCCGATGGTCACTCCGGGGAGTATCACGGCGCTTCCGCCGATCCACACGTTGTTGCCGATGGTCACTCCTTCGGCCCATTCTACAAATTTTTTACGTTCGTCGGGCTCCAGGGGATGGCAGGCGGTGTAGATGCTCACATTCGGACCGATAAGCACATAGTCGCCGATGTGCACTTCCCCTTCGTCGAGCACTGTAAGATTGAAATTGAACACTACGTTGCTCCCCACGTGCATGTTGCAACCGTAGTCGCAGCGGAAGGGTTGATTGACCTGCACATTCTCGCCCATGCTGCCAAAAAGGTCGTGAAGTATCTCCTGCATGCGCGCTGTCTCCGAGGGTCTGAGGTGGTTGAACTCCCAGAGCTTCTCTCTCGTCTCCATCAGAAGGTCTAAAAATCGCGGATTGGCGGCGTCGTAGCGCTCGCCCTTCATCATCTTATCCCATTCTTTTTCGAAATCGCTTATTGTGTTGCTTCTGTGTTGTGATAATTGACGGAAGCCGCCGCACATCTCCCTCAGCGATGGGGGAGCGGTGCGGCGGCGTAAAAGTTGGTCTTTCAGGCGGTTGGTGTCATCCCCGGGAGGGATGGCGACGTCCAACTGCTGTCTGCGGTCTATTACTGCAGTGTGCCGGCGTTAGCCTCTTTGATCATATTCTGATCAGCTGTGATGTAGATCTCCACGCGGCGATTCTGAGCGCGGCCGGCGGCGGTGTCGTTAGATGCTACATAGTTGGCCATGGGGATACCCTGAGCCGAAAGGCGGGTAGCAGCGATGCCGCTGTTGGCGAGGAAGCTCTCCACAGCTGCTGCGCGGCCGTTGGCTACGCGGGTGTTCACCTCGAGCGAACCGGTATTGTCGGTGTAGCCGTAGATCTGCACGTTGGTCTGGGGATTCTGCTTCAGGGAGTTGGCAAACTGAGCGAGCTCGGTCTGTGCGCTCGAACTGAGAGTGATGCCGTTGGTGGGGAAGAGGATACCGCCGGGGAATGTCACCTTGATGGCCTGCAGACCGCGGTCGTCCTGTACAGTCTCCACGTCGGCGTTGGCGAGCTGCTCCTTGAGCTGAGCGGCCTGCTTGTCCATCTTCTTGCCGATCAGTGCACCGGCACCGGCACCTACTGCAGCACCGATAGCCGAACCGATGGCAGCACCTTTGCCGCCGCCGATAAGGGCGCCTACACCGGCGCCGAGGGCGCCGCCGCCACCACCGCCGATAAGGGCACCCTTACCGGTGTTTGTCATCGAACTACAGCCGGTAAGAAGCATTCCGGCAGCAACCATCGCACAGCATAAAGCTTTTAATGACTTCATAATGTTTTGTTTCTATATCGTTAGTTAAATATGTTGATTCAATGTCTCTAAATATGACCCGGAAATTCATTATAAGTTAAATAATTCAGGCTTCATATTTTCGTTTAACAATGCAAAGTTAAAAATTAATTTTGTGCCAAGCAAATCTGCGCCGGCCCGTTTTATAGAAATAACAACAATTCCCTCCGCAGATAGTTTGCTCCCCCGGGCGCTTTTGCGCGGTTTTAGGCCTCGTGGCGGGAGATGGCGCTGTCGATGCCGAAGCGCATCTTGAGGTATTCGTCGGCATGCTCAGAGAGATAATCATCGACGCTGCAGCAGGCTGGATCAGCTATGCCTATGGCTCGGAGCAGATCAGCATCGACTATTTGCGGCGCTGCCGCGAGGGTCAGCGCAAAGTGGAGGCGGTCGTCTACGGCGATGATCTCATCGCGGTCGAGGCCGAGCTTCTCGCAGTTGTCGTCCTTCATCAGCACATGCATCAGAAAGATCCGGTAGCTGCCGCTCTCCTCTTGGTGTATCATCACAATCTTGTCTCCTTCCTCGGGCAGACTGTGCTCATCCAAGGGGAATCCGCCCCAGCGGAAAGTAGCAAACCCTTGCTCTTTCAATTGCTTTACCATCTTCGCAAAGGCATCGTCGTCGAGCCAATGCATGCGCAGCAGGTCGGGGCGAATCACCACAGGCTCGCGGCTTTCGAGGTAGATGGTGATGCGTATGCGGTTGTCATACGAGCCGTGGCGGTTGTAGGTGGTGATTTCGGCTGAGAATTTGTCGGCATAGCCGGCATCCATCATCGCGGCAATCTCGGCGTTGTCGGTGCGCGGCAGGTATCCGAGGATAAAGTCGAAATCGAAGTCGTCCGGGTCGCCATCGTAGTCGTCGGCAAGCGCCACGGCCACAGCATTGCGGTCGTAACGGTTGTCGCGTTGGCGCACCAGCGCTATATGCGTTCCCTCCTCGAGCTCGTCCCACACTTCATCGTTCCCTTTGATGTGGAATGACAGCCCGGCCACGGCACACTCTTTGAAAAACACCTTTTTATACACCTCCCTCGGCGGCTCCTGCATTTCGCCGTAGATCGGGAAATTTTCTATTTCACCATTTTCCGGCATTATTTCGGCGTCATTGCTTTGCGATGCGTCCTCTATCGTATTCTGCCACATTTCCTCGATGCGGCGGGCCAATTCGTCGGAGATCTTCAGCTCCGTTTTCCCGTTTTCCCGCATAAAGCGGGAGAGAAGATTGAGCTCATACTCGCAGCGCGGGCAGGTGCCGGGGCAGTTACCCTCGAGGGTGCAGTCGTCAGGCGGAAGCTCTCCGCACCCCATTTGTGCGGCAATCTCCCGACGTATCTCGCGCAGTATCTTGCAGATAGCCTTGCCGGGCAGAGTGTTGCTGTCAGCTATTTCCTCTTTTTCATCATCATGCGTCTCCTTTTCCCCGGTGCGGTAGGTGAAGAGATCAAAACGTGTAAATCCTTCGTTTTCCAGCCGTTGGCGCGTGCTTTCGGCGTCCTCGCGGCTCGTAAATCCCGTTATAACGGGGATGCGAATCAATATCCGCTCGGGGTTCACCCCCGCCTCTTCGCGCAGAAAGCGCATATTGTCAAATGCTTGTCGCATTTCTTGCCCTGTATAGCGCAGATACGCCTCCGGAAGGTCGGTTTTCACGTCCACAATCCATTCGTCCACTACTTCCACCAACTGCTTTACAAGGCTCGTGGGCACATTGAGAGACGTCTCCACATTTATCTTCCATTTCGCTCCGCAAATCTGCCGAAACCGCGCGATAAAGTCGGCCCTCAGCAGCGGTTCACCGCCCCCGAAGGTCACACCGCCCCCTGTGGCACGAAAATAGAGGTCGTCTTTCATTAGCTCGGCATACAGTTCCTCAGGCGTATACCTTCTCAACCCCTTTTCGGGCCCGAAGCACCGGTGATTGATGCAATATTTGCACCGCAACATGCATCCGTGCATCGCCACCAGCGTAGTCACCCCCTTTCCGTCCATACCCATCCTGTGCCGGCTGATCCCTATCACCGGCACACCCTGCTCTTCCCTCTTTTCTCCCTCATTCCTTTTCTTTTTGCCCATATTTTCCTTGTTTTGAAAGTTTAAAGTCAATCACCGAAATATCGGTCAAGATTATTATTCCTTATACTTGCAATTAACGTAAGGCAGCAGTAACTCCGGTATGACA
This sequence comes from uncultured Muribaculaceae bacterium, assembly GCA_905207535.1. Classification (GTDB taxonomy): domain Bacteria; phylum Bacteroidota; class Bacteroidia; order Bacteroidales; family Muribaculaceae; genus UBA7173. Next base: position 13,127 of record CAJLLX010000047.1, read on the forward strand.
CTGATTTTTATAGCTTAATAGATCAGATGATTATATCCTGGAACTTGATTATATCCAGGAATTCTGTCGTTTTTTTACTGCGAGCGATTCGCTCAAAAGTCTTATAAATTCTTTCATTGATTGTTTGTGATATGTGTCCTTGAGGATATGTACGCAACCGACCATTTCGTTGTCGGGCACATCAAGAGGTACCGCCTTCACGTCGTGCTCGTTGTATATTGAATCCTCGGCAAGGATCGTCACAAGGTTGGTCTGACGGACCAGTTTAAGCAGCAAGTTCACTTCATTTAGCTCAATGTGAATCTTACATCTGCTGTACTCAGTGATTATATTATCGAAAGCGTTTCGCGCCTGCAGCCCTTTAGACGGAAGTGCAAGAGTGTATTCTTCAAGTTCTGCAAGCGTGACTCTCTCTTTTGAAGCAAGCGGATGAGCAGAGTTGACCACCGCAGAGAGGCTGTTTTGGAACAGGATATGCGATTCAACATCAGGGATGGATTGGGTGGGTTTGAATGCAAGCACAAAATCCAGATTGTGTTTGGATAGCAATTGCATAAGTTCGCTCATTGTTTTATATACGATATTCAGCCTTATCCGGGGATACATTTTCATAAACGAGATCACTGTCTCCGTAAGTATCGGGCTGAAAGAATGTGTCACCCCAATATTCAGCGTACCGGTCAGCAATTTCTGCAAGTCATGAATGCGGTCGGAGCAGTTTTGTGCGTCGTGGATAGTCCGTAAGGCGTAAGGCAACATAAGTTCTCCGGCTTCAGTAAGTTGAATGCTGTGGCTGTTGCGCAGGAAAAGCTGCACATTCAGCTCGTCTTCCAGTTGCCTAATCTGTTGCGAAAGAGAGCTTTGTGCAATATTCAAAGCTCGGGCAGCGTCCGAAAAATTCAGCGTTTCTGCAGCCTTGGCGAAGTATCTTAATTGTCTTAATTCCATATGAATACCTGTTGGTTGAATTAATTTCTTAAAATATTTATAATGAAAAAGTTGCGCA